>NZ_JBYSWU010000079.1:0-21071 GCF_058781505.1 Paraburkholderia sp. FW306-2-2C-D06C
AGCAGCAAATGGCATGCGCAAACCTCGTGAACACTGCTTCGGTCGTCATGACGGGGCGCTTTTCAACAGCCTGCTAGATCGTCAACGATTGCCCGCAGCCTCTAACATGCACCCAGCAGAAAGCCTGCCGACCGCTCGTCGCGCCGGAACGTATTGGCACGGGCATTCAGGCCGTCAAGTCGAGAACAAGGAGCGAATGTCGTCCGCGATGCGATCGAGGCTACCCGCTTCGAGTTTTAGCACCGCTGCTGCGGTGTAATCGCCATCATCAGCGCTCATTTTTACGACCAACGTTACTTTACCCAATGAAGTTGTCGTCGCCGTCAAAGACAACTCTTCGCCAATCGCCTCCCAGCTTTTCTGGCCGTGCCATCCGGTCCAACATGCCGCCATATCATCGAATAGAGCTGTTGGTGGACCATTGTGATACGTGGACGCAAGAACATCGCCTGTGAACGGCGTTCCCGCAATTCTTGCCAGAAACCGAATTTCGTTCCCGCCCAGTTCGGGAACACTTCGATACGCATCGAAACATCGGCCGCCTGCGTGCCTTTATAGTTGGCCTCGGCGTGCAGCGAATAACATTGTGTGGCACCCTAATATATCCGAGTGAGGAGGTGCCATGAACCAGACTATCGATCCCTCGATCACCCACATTTACGAGGCTTGGCACGACACGGTGCGCAAGAGGGATCTGGCCGGCACTGCCGCGCTCTATGCGAAAGACGCCCTGCTCGAGACACCGCTAGCGCTGGCCGTCTATCCTGAGCGTCAGTCGGGCCTGATTCGTGGGCGCATCGCGATCAAGACATTCTTCGAAGACAGTCTTCGCAAGTTCCCGAGCGATCTTGCGCAGTGGTATCGAACCGGCACGTTTTTCGCAAATGGTCAGCAATTGACGTGGGAATACCCACGCGAAGCGCCGAAGGGCGAGCAAGTCGATCTCATGGAGATGATGGAGATTGGGCACGGCCTGATTCAATGCCATCGCGTCTATTGGGGGTGGTACGGCGTGCGGCTGTTGACGCCTGCGCTCGCACGCAGCAACGCGAGCGCAATCTAAGCGCGTTCAGCGCGGGCGTGAATGCGCTGCCCGCCGATGCACTAAGGTAATCATCCGTTCCGGGCAAAAGGAAGGCTATGGTCAATGCGACTGGCAAGCGCGAGGTGGTGATCGTAGGAGGGGGCGTAGCGGGCATCGCGGCCTTTGTCAGCGCAGTCAGGAACCGGAGCATTTCGCGCATCGATATCGTCGATCCGCGCGGTATCGGCAATGGGATCGCCTTTGCCACGACCGAGCCCGCGCTGCTGTGTAATACATCCGTCGAGACGATGTCCCTGCTCGACGACGATCCATACGATTTTTTGCACTACCTTCGCGCGCAGGCAATGACCGTTTCGCCTGACGCGTTTGTTCCGCGTTTTCACGTTTCACGCTACCTTGCCGACCGCTATGCACACTATCGGATGCTGGCGCGTGACGCCGGCGTCGGGCATCGTCATTTGCGGGCGACGGCGCGTACGATCGAGAAGCAGCCCACGGGCGGGTATCGCGTGTTGCTCGACGACGGCACTTCGCTCGAAGCGAGCGATGTCGTGATCTGCACGGGTAGCGGTGCACCGTTCCTGCCGGACGCGCTGCGATCGCATACCGGCGCGCCGGCACTGTTCGAATGTCTGTACCCGGAGCGGCGCGTGATTGAGTACCTGGCGGCGCCGTCCCGCGTTCTGGTCGTGGGCAGCCGGCTGTCGGCGGTCGACGCGGCACTGCTCGCGTGCGGCGCGGGGCATTCCGTGGTGATGGCGTCCCCATCGGGCCGGTTGCCCGCCGTACGCACCGCGACGCCGCGACAATGTCCCGTCGCGATCGACGAAGCAGCATTTGCGCGGCTCGATTTATCGAGCCCACTGCTTTACCGGCGTCTGCTGCGGCAGGTTGCACGGTCGGCCGAGGCGGTCGCCGGACGGCCGTTGCGCAGCCAGATCGACCGTTCCACCTATGCAGCGGAACGGCTCGCACGAGAAGCCGGTTTGGCCCGGCATGGCGCGACCGACTGGCAGAACGTCCTGGTGCGCTACATGGACCTTGCCGAGCAGCTGTTGCGCGGCGGCACGCCCGAGACACGGACCCAGGCGCTCGGCAACTGCGCCACCGCGGTCGGCCGGTATCTGTTTGCATTGCCGCTCGAAACGGCGGAGAAGCTGCTGCGTTACATGGACGAAGGCCGATTGCAGGTGATGCCGGCCGTGCCCGAGCTCTTGCGTCGGGATGAGCGGTGGCGCGTCGAGTGGAGCAGCGGCGCACTCGACAGCTTCGACGCCGTGATCTGCGCGACGGGTTTTCAGAGGCAGCGCTTCCATGCAACGCACGATTCGCTCGCGTTGACGGCAGACCCTCTGTTGCCTGTCACGGCGCCGCGCGTATCGCAGGACCTTCGCGTCTGGCTGCCCGAAGCGAGCGAGCCCGAACGTATCTGGACTGCGGGCATCGCCTCCTACCTCGCGGCGCCGATGGTCAATGCGGTCTACCAGTCGGTTCGTCAGGCTAACGAAATAACGGGTGCGTGGCGTTCAAGCTAAAGCATCCTGCCACAAGACTCACCAACTGCCGGCTCGAGCCGGTGCACAGCGCGTTTTCAGGGGGATCAGCATGAGGCTTTATGGCGACCGGGGATCGAGCAATACGCGGCGCGTTCTGACCACAGCACGGCACGTGCAGCTCGACGTGGAGTTCATCTTCGTCAATCTGTTCGCCGGAGAAAATCGCACGCCGGCGTACCTCGCGCTGAATCCTAACGGGACGATTCCGACTTTCGTCGACGGCGATGTGGTGCTGTTCGAGGCCTCGGCCATCATGATTTATCTAGCCGAGAAGGCCGGCTCCACCCTGTGGCCCGCTGGCCCCGCCCGTTTCGAAACCCTCAAATGGATGTTTTGGGCCGCCGAGCATTTCCGTCGCGGCCCCTCCATGCTGATTGAAGAGCGCTTCATCAAACCGATTCAGGGACATGCGGAAGATGCCGCGCTGGTCGGCGATGCGCTGAAGTCTATCCATCGCTATGCAGCGGTGCTTGACGCTCATCTGCGCGACCGCCCGTTCGTGGTCGGACACACATTGACGCTGGCCGATATCGATTTGGCCGCGCCGTTTAGCCACATTCCGCGCACGCGCGCGCCGTTCGACGCCTATCCTAATCTGATGGCCTGGCACAAGCGTCTGATCGATGGCGTTCCCGAGTGGCGGTCCACCGGCGAAGATCTAGAGCGCCGAATCGCCGAGATACAAAGCGCCGCCGCCGCGGCGCGCGCGCGAGCTGCATAGCCGCGCATCGGCCACGCGGCGGCAGTGTCATGCGAACGCGGGTTGCTCGTCTGCTCGATGTTCAGTTTTGGGCAGCAGGGCGGGTGCTTCACCGATATCACGCACGATGCCGAAGTGTTTTTCCAGCGCCTCCCATCCCTTGGCCGTGATGGTGACCGAGCGCGTGACGGGCGACTTGCGCATCCAGTCCCATGCAAGAAAAGCGTCCATTAGCCGGGCGCCCAACGGCCCGGCAATGTGGTACTGCCGCTCGGTCCAGTCGAGGCATTGCCGCGCATGCCCCGTATGGTCCATGGTCTGGGCGTCCGCGTCGACGCCGAGTTGCTGCAGCCACGCGCTGCCGCACGCGGTGAGTGCGTACTGGCGATCGCCGGCCTCGATGACGAAGCCTCGCTTGAGCATGCTTTGAGTGACGGCGACGCCGATCTGACCCGCGAGGTGGTCGTAGCAGCAGCGCGCGAAGCGCAGCTCGCGGGCCGAGCGGTTCGGCGTGTTCCGCCAGGCCGGCGTGACCGGGCCGATCGACGCGAGGCTTTCGAGCGCGTGCGAAATGTGCGCGCCGGCAAGCCGGAAATAACGATGCCGCCCCTTGCTTTCGACGGTCAGCAGGCCGCCGTCGAGCAACTTGGCAAGGTGTGAACTGGCGGTCTGCGCAGTCACGCCCGCCGCTTCGGCAAGTGCGCTCGCCGACAAGGCGTTGCCGTTGGCTAGCGTGATCAGAATCACGGCGCGAACCGGCTCGGCGATGAGATGCGCAACGGTTGAAATATTGTGCTGGCTCATTATTTCAGCTTCCGGAATTGATGCGTTTTGGCTAGCGAAAAATCTTGGACTACACACTTCGATACGCTCCGAAGCATTCTCGGTTTGCACCGGTTTATAGTCAACAGGGAACTGACAAATGGGGCTTGGACTCTTGAATAATGAAAATGAATGTCAAAAGCGGGTATTAACGGCGACGAGTCTCAGCTACGTCATCGTCATATTGGATACATCTATTGTCAATGTCGCACTGGAACCCGTCGCTGCGAGTCTGGGATCGGACATCACCGGCCTGCAATGGGTCGTCAACGCCTATACGCTGACATTTGCGAGCCTGTTGCTGAGCGGCGGCGTATTGGGCGACCGAATCGGCGCAAAATCCGTCTATCTCATCGGATTGCTGATTTTCGCCAGCGCGTCGGCATTATGCGGATTCGCTCCGGATTTGCAGATTCTTATCGCGGCCCGGATCTTGCAAGGCTTAGGCGCAGCGTTACTGGTGCCGTGTTCGCTGACACTCATCAATAGTGCTTTTCCGGTTGCGCAGCAGCGAGCCAGTGCGATCGGCGTGTGGGCTGGATGCGGCGGCGTCGCGATGGCGGCAGGGCCACTTGTCGGCGGCTTGCTGATTCATCTGTTGGGCTGGCGAAGCATTTTTCTGGTGAACGTGCCGATTGCGCTAATCGGCGCCTGGCTCACCACGCGCATCGAATCCGCGCGTCCGGCCGCGTCTGAGCGGCCGTTGGACCTGGCCGGGCAAGTGCTCGCCATCGTTGCGCTTGGTGCATCGGTGGCGGTCCTGATCGAAGGGGCGAAGCTGGGGTGGCACGCGCTCGCCATCCGCGCCGGCGCCGTGACCGCCATCGCGGCGTGGATTGCGTTCGTGCTGGTCGAAGCCAGGCGCCGACAACCCATGCTGCCCCTGAGCTTCTTTCGGAGTCCATTATTTTCTGCATCGGCGTTTGCGTCGATGATCTCGGGCCTGGTGTTCTACGGATTGTTCTTTCTGCTGAGCCTCTATTTTCAGTCCGCGCGCGGCTGGCCGTCGTTGCAGACCGGCCTCGCATTTCTGCCCTTGACGGTGATGGTGACAATCGGCAGCTTCGCCTCCGGCGCGTTGAACAGAGCGTATGGTGCACACAGGCTCGTGTGCGGCGGCTTCCTGCTGTACGCGCTGGGTTTCGCCGGGTTGCTTGCACTGGCCGACAATGCGCCGTATTGGCGGATTGCACTCTGTTTTCCGGCCGTCGGCTTCGGTGCCGGCGTGATTACCCCAGCGGCGACCGCCGCGTTGATGGCTGCGGTGGATAAGGCGCGAGCCGGTGTCGCGGCAGGCGTGCTCAATGCAAGCCGGCAAACGGGTTCCGCATTCGGGGTTGCGATCTTCGGCGCGCTGATGAGCGCGATCCAGCCACTCGACAGCGGGGTTCGCGTCGCGGTCTATCTGGCTATCGGCCTGTCACTGCTGGCAGCGCTTCTATGGAGTCTCGCCTCGGTACTGGCCACCCGTTACGCCCGCGGGACTGCGTAGTCGACATCGAGGTCGACGGTCTCGCTGGCGCCGTATACGAGCAGGATGCCGGCTACTGCGATGCACGTGCGACAGCGCGGTCTTTCGCGCAGGGCGCGCAGCGGTTCGGCGCGGTCATCGACGAGCGCCGGGCCGCGTGCCGGATTCACACGCTCAATGGGCGGGTGATCGGCGTGGAAACCGATCGCGGCCGGATCGACGCCGCCATTCTGGTCAATGCCGCAGGCCCTTGGGCGGCGTCTCTTGCTGCGACTTGCGACGCCAATCTGCCGATTTCCGCATCGAGACAAAGCGTGGCCATCTGCAGGATCGAGGCGCAGGTGGAGGAAGCGCGGCTGCCCGGGTATAGCGAAAGGGGGCGCGGTTTCTATCTGCGGCCGGATAGCCCTGGCGTCTATATGATCGGCTCCCTCGCTCCGGACGACAGTGGACCGGTCGATCCGGACGGGCTTCGCCGCCAGATGGACGGCGACGTGAGCCGGCGATATTGCGAACGGGCCGCGCAGCGATTTTCCCGGCTCTCGGGTGCGTCGCCGGTTGGCAGCAGGGTGTCATTTTTCGACGATACCCCCGATGGGAATCCGATCGTGGGCGTTGATCCGCGCGTCGATGGGCTGATTGTCGCCGCGGGTTTGTCGGGACACGGATTCAAATTCGCACCGGTGTTTGGACAGGAAATCGCCGCATTGATCGACGGAGGAAAAATGCATGTTGACCTGCACCAGTTTGAGGGTAGCCGATTTCTCGACTAACGTTCGGCGGTGCCGTTGAGATTGTTACTATCGAAGCTGATCACTTTTGTGCGACGGATTGCGTTTCCCCGAAACGTCGCGACCGCGAGAGCGATCGCTATGGCCCATCGTTCCGAATATCCGCTGTGGGGAAATCTGAAGGGCCGTTCCGGGTCGATCTGAGCCGGTCGTCGTCCGTCTCAGTGCGGCGGCAGGAGGCCCGCTAGATGATTTTCAATCCAAGCGGACTTTCACCAAAAGCAATACCCGTTAGAGACGAGGCGAATAGTGTCGAATCAAGCACGCGAACTGTTGAAGGCAACCGAAATCGACGCAATGGAGCCCCAGCGCTCCGTCCATCCATTGAATGAACGAGCGGTTCGTCTTAAAAGGTCGCTGAGCGAAATGACCGGGCTCACCCAGTTCGGTTTTCACCTCGTAACGCTCCAGCCGGGGCACGAGTCCACCGAATATAATCGCCACCTTTACGAAGATGAATGTCTTTACATCCTCTCAGGCAAGGGCGAGGCGATTATTGACGATCAGGTACACGAAGTTGGACCAGGGGACTTCATGGGTTTTGCACGCGGCGGCGCTGCACATACATTGTCGAATACTGGTCACATCCCTCTCGTTCTTATCGTCGCCGGCCAGAGGCTGGAACACGACGTTTGCGACTACCCGCGCAAAGGCAAGCGCCTGTATGCGGCTGGCACCAATAAGGTTATCGTGGACCTTGCCAAAGAGAGCAAAGATTAGGGGGTATCCTTCGAGACCCACAACGTTTCCGATTGACTGGCCGCCGCTCTGGGACTAACCGTGAGACCGCTTCGGGTCGACCTCGATCCTTGAACTCTTCCGCAGGCGGCCGTTCGGGGATGCGCCGAGTTAGCTGCCCGCCAAGCAACCGCTCCGGCCGAAATTCGGCCGCTCGTGAGCGTTAAGGTGGAAGGAGAGTTGTAGGCGGCATGCGGGACTTCGCCATGCGACAGCGTTCGGCAACTTTCGGTCCTTCATCCGCTTGAGCAAGATCGTCGACAAGTGCCCGTGGCCTCCGACCTTTCGCTTGACCAAGGAACCGGCGATGCATCCTCGTGTAGGAAACCGTCTCACAGACGCACGAATACTCACGTCCGAATCTGGCCAGAATCATCGTTTGGTTTCCTTTAAAGTTGGGGTATGAAACTCGACCCTGATACCTGCTACCAGACATTGCTTTCGCGAGATCGCCGTTTCGATGGTTGGTTTTTTGTCGGCGTCTCTTCGACAGGCATTTACTGTCGGCCGGTCTGTCCCGTCCGAACGCCAAAGCGGCAGAATTGTCGCTTCTTCCCAAACGTGGCGACGGCCGAAAAAGCCGGGTTTCGTCCTTGCCTGCGCTGTCGGCCAGAGCTGGCGCCCGGCAACGGACTATTGGATGTGTCCGCCCGACTGGCGCAAGCAGCCGCGGCGCTCATAGAAGAAGGTTTTTTGAACACTGCAAGTCTCGCAGAGCTTGCTGCGCGTGTTGGTGTAACCGACCGACACCTTCGCAGGATATTCGATGCCGAATACGGCGTATCGATGATTGAATTCGCGCAGACACAAAGGTTGCTGTTGGCAAAGCGCCTGTTGACTGACACGCGCTTGCCCGTCACCACAGTCGCATTGACGGCAGGATTTGGAAGCGTCAGAAGGTTCAATGACCTGTTTCTGAAACAGTACGGTCTGAATCCGCTTCGATTCCGAAAGGAGATCGACTCCCACCCGCAAGAAACGATTACCTTTGCGCTTGGATACAGACCGCCCTTTTCCTGGTCCGGTGTACTTGCGTTTTTCGCGCATCGGCAGATCAATGGCGTGGAAGACATTCGCGACGATAGCTATACCCGAGTCATCGAGCTAAAGCGAGGTAGTCAGAACATCGTTGGCTGGATCAGCGTAACGCATGCGCCACAACGGTACGCAATCGACGTTACGGTTCCGATATCCCTGACACCGGTCGTTGCACACGTTCTCGGGCGCGTTCGACGTATGTTCGACCTTGCCGCTCGCCCGGATCTGATCGACATGCATCTCGGCGATCTGGCCGCTGATCTACCGGGTATGCGTGTTCCGGGCACCTTCGATGGTTTCGAGGTCGCGGTGCGCGCAATTGTCGGGCAGCAAATCTCCGTTCCGAATGCGCGAGCTATTTTGTCGCGTATCGCAGAACGTTTTGGGACGAAGCTCGCGGGGCCCTTCGGATTGACGACGACATTTCCCTCCGCAACGGTGCTCGCCGGCCTCCCGGTCGCCGTACTTCAGGAAGCCGGCATCACACGCATCCGGGCGGAAGCGATCCTTGCCGTCGCGAACGAAGTATCAGCCGGTCGAATTGCTCTGGAACCGTTGGCACCGCTGGAAGAGACGCTCGCTTCGCTAAGGCGTATCCGGGGAATTGGGGAATGGACGGTCCAGTACATCGCTATGCGCTCGTTGGCATGGCCCAATGCCTTCCCCGACGGCGATGCAGTGCTGAAGAAGCAACTCGGCTATTCGAGTGCTCCGGCGCTCAACCAACACGCCCAACGATGGCAGCCATGGCGGGCTTATGCAACGCTGCATGTTTGGCGCCAGCACGAAGCACGCAGCAAATGACACAGGGCCACCGGATTTGCGGTGCGTTGCGCAAGGCAAGTTTGCGTACCCGGGACGAGTTTTAACGGGCCTGATCTCCATCGCGCCAAAGCATTTTCGCTCTATTCATTCGTGTACCCCCCATTCGTGGCCTCGCCGAGACGACAGGTGCAAGCGCGAATCGCCATCCAACCGCTGGATCTACATATTCAATCATGAACGTTATCGAACTGTTCGCGCTGGCTGCTATCTGGGGTGCATCGTTTCTTTTTATGCGTGTGGCGGCACCAGAACTCGGGCCGATCCCTCTAATCGCGCTACGCGTCACAATTGCGGCACTCGTTTTAGCGCCAGTGCTTCGATCAGCGAGCGCACGTAGCCAATTTAGATCCAAGGTGTGGCCGTTGTTTGTCGTGGGCGTGACCAACTCTGCCGTACCGTTTTGTCTGCTCGCATATTCGACCCTCTACGTGAACGCGGGCGTTGACTCGATCTTGAACGCGACGACCCCGCTTTGGGCCGCTCTAATCGCGGCCGCTGGCTTCCGGGGATCGATGCGACTGGGGCAAGTTGTCGGCTTGTCGTTCGGGCTTGCGGGCGTCGTGGTTCTGGCGTGGGACACCCTCATCGGAGGTGCCAGCGCCCTTCCACTCGCGATTGGCGCGGCACTCGTCGCGACCCTGTTCTACGGATTTGCGGTGAACTATTCCAAACGTCATCTGGCGGGCATGAATACATTTGTTGTGGCCTTCGGCAGTCAAGTGTCTGCTTCAATCGTGCTGGTCCCGCTCGCGCTGTTCTTCTGGCCGAAGCACCCGGTCGCGCCGTCGACGTGGGCATGCGTTGCAGCACTGGGCGTGGTATGTACGGGCTTTGCGTACGTCTTGTTTTTCAGGCTGGTTGATCGTGTCGGTGCCGCCTACGCTGCGTCTGTCACGTTTCTCATCCCTATCTTTGGAATGATCTGGGGCGCTGCGTTCCTGGGAGAGACGATCACATCGGTAATGATCGCTGGATGCGCGATCGTCCTCTTCGGAACAGCTTTGGCGAGCGGAAAGCTCGGGTGGATGCTGACCCGCAGCGCATGAACGTCCGTTCTGGAAAATGCGAAGGACCGTTCCGGGTCGCGTGCCGCCGATAGGCGACAGGCAGGGGGCGGCCACAACCGGTCACTCGGCAAGGCGGCGAGAATTGGCGACAACTTTCGTTCGACGTATCCTTGAGGATCAGATGTTCTGACACTCTTGGCCAACGATCCTTATAAAAACCCGATGCACGCACATCTCAGAATCGCCAGACCTGTCAGCGACCTTTCGCGGGCAGAAAGCATGTATTGCGCAGCGCTCAGCCTCGTTGTGCTGGCAAAATTTCAAGACCATCAGGGGTTCGACGGCGTAATACTCGGACGTTCCGGGAAGGACTATCACTTCGAGTTCACCCAATGCCGCGAACACCCGGTAGCGGCGTCACCGACGCATGAGGATTTGCTGGTGTTTTACGCTCCGGATCGAGAAGAGTGGGAGTCGGCATGTGAGCGGTTTGTCGACAATGGATTCGTTCGCGTTACGTCGTTCAACCCTTATTGGGATGTGTCGGGCCGAACGTTCGCGGATCCCGATGGGTATCGAGTCGTCATGCAAAACGCGGCGTGGTCATCGTAATGCACCATAGTGCAACCGGATCCCGGCTTAATGCTCCAAGGGAAATCTAATCACCGGGCAAAGGCAAAAAAACGGCCATGAAGCGACCCTCGGAGGGGCCCAGAATTTCCGACAATCGATATGAGTTGCAGTGATTGCACAGCGATCAGCTTGTGTGTCAATATCTACATCATGGAACTTCGTAACGCGCAAATTCAGCCTCACCACCATCACGGTCGTCATCCGATGCGCCGTGGTTCGTTACGTCCATAGCAGGAGATTCTGGATCGCAGTTCCCCTCCATGCAAAAAGGACCAAGGCGCCGACGGCGCCTTTTTTTTCGACTTCGAGGAGCATTTTCATGACCATGATTCGCGGAACTCGTTTTATTGTTGGCAAGGAAGCCGCGCAAATTCGCGCTCTGGAAACCCGATTCCGGAGCTATCTTCATTGACATTGGGGCGGAGGAAGCGATTGTCCCTGCCCTGTGGTCACAAGATACATTCATTCAAAAGGCCGGCGGCAGCGAAATCATCGGCCAGATGTGGGCCTTTCCCGACAAGAAGGGACGGGCTTGCTGCCTGATTCCAGAGGCGACTGCACTTTTCCAGGAGCGATGCAGCGAGTTGCTGGGCCGCCAACAAGAGCGAATGTTGTTTTATATCGCGCGATGCTACCGCTATGAACGACCGCAAGCCGGTCGCTACAGGGAATTCTCCCAGTTGGGATTTGAGTTTCTGTGCCGTGACCCGGTATCCGCAGTCATGCGTAGCCAAGAGATTGCGATTGGCTTTTTCGATTCACTTGGCCTTCGCTATGAAATGGACGGTTCGGCCCGAAGAGGCCTTAGCTACTACCTGAACGGCCAGGGTTTCGAAATGCGTTGTGCCGAACTCGGAGCACAACAACAAGTAGTTGGCGGAGGCGCATATCAAGAGGGTGCCGGCTTCGGCATCGGCGCTGAACGACTATTGTTGGCGATGACCGCTCAGGGGCTTGTGTAGAGAACTCCGACGCTCATGGAGCTTGCCGGCCGGGAACGGTCGCAAGCTCCATGTCATCCACACTTAAGTCGAGCGAGGCGCGAGCATCTGCTTTGCGCGGCATCGAATGTCCCTTGTGGGTCGAAAGCTGTCAGTCGATGGCGTGGGCTTTCGGCCGGAAAAGAGACATTCACTCGTGACCTCTACATCTGACGGTGAAGCGATCGGGACTCGAAAGACGCGTTTGTCGCATTGTGTGCCATGCTCCAACCTGATCGCGCTATTCCGGCCGACCACCCGTCTATTGGGACTCGAAGCACTCCGCGAGTGCTCGCTGCTCACTCGTCAACCACGGCGACTACTGCAGATACCGGACTATGAGCCGTGTGGCCTCGTCGACGAGCGCTCCGAACGCTTCGTCCGAGAGGCTATCGGAATGGTGCACGACCGCTGTATGCGTCAGCGCCTCTATTGAGGTCACGCACACAAACGCCGCAAGCCCCAGGTCTACTGTGCGAAACTCATCGCAGTGGGCCTCAAGGTAGGCCCTGAACAGGGCATAGGTTTCTCCGTTCAAGACTTCCGTGTTTTCAAGCCTTCCTGTGCGTGGCATCTGCTCGGCAAGCACGCGATGTAACTTGGGATCGATGCGATGCGCCTCGATCGCTGCGGTGACAAGCGTGCGCACCGCTTGCTCCATCGGGAGTGCCGCGGCCTCTGCCAGCGCGCCACGCACGACCTGCATGACTTCCTGACTATGGCGCTTCATGACGGCGGTAACGAGCGCCTCTTTGCCGGGGAAATATTGGTAGAGCGAGCCAACGCTCACGCCCGCTTTTTCTGCGATACGGTTGGTGCTGGCTTTATCGAAACCGTCCCTGACCAAAATGCGAGCTGTCGCTTCAATCAGGGCATCGACTGTCGCGCGCGATCTCCCTTGAGAGGCGTGTTTCCTTGGTTTCGTGAGCGGTTTTCGCGTCATTTCTCGCGCTCCAAATGCGAGTAGGTAAATACGAGCTGTTACTCGTATTATGCATCTGGCGAATCGAATAGCAACCGGGGAACCAACCTGGATCGAACGCGTGTCGTAACCTGGACGGTGGGAGGAGACGTCTCATGATCTATCAGCCTTACTCAAAACTTGTTGCCATCAAACGATGGGCCGATCGCGGCCTCTACGATGTTGTCAGCCAGAATTTCCACCGGCTGACCAGTGAGGATGCGTCGATCATGCTCCGCATCCTCGACCATATACATGTGGTCGACAGAATCTTTCAGCATCACCTGCAGGGACAGTCGCACACGTTTCAGGCGCCGCGATCGGAGAGAATGCCGGAACTCGAGGCGCTTGCGAGCAGTGCGCGAAAGGTCGACGACTGGTACGCGTGTTACGTGGATAGTTTGGCGGAGAGCGATTTCGAGCAGCCTGTCGATTTCGTCTTCACCAGCGGAAAGCCGACGCGTATGCAGCGAGGCGAGATCATTCTGCATGTATGCCTGCATGGAACTTATCATCGGGGCAATGCTGGCGCCGTTCTTCAGCTGAAAGGCATTACCCCGAGTCGTGATGCGATCACGGACTTTCTCGAAGACGTGACGTGATGCAGGCTGGGAACCACTTAATGTCCACTTCGGCGGTCCTGAATGACGGCTACGTGGCGGGGGCATTGTCGCCTATGGGTCGGCGCGCGATGGGCGGCTTGGTAGTTCAGGCGCGCAGGGCATCGGGCAGGGTTCGGCCAGGTGCGGTCGTTCACATGCGTTGTCGGTCGGACGTTCACGCGTCGACTGCGCCCCCGTAACCGGCCATCCGATTGGCAAAGACAAACACTCCTTCATCCGCCGAAGCGGCTGCTCCGTTAGTGCAGTGAGAATGTCCCTTAAAAAGCACGAAGCGGCCAAGGCCGTTGTCACGGCATCGCAGTGTTCGTAGTTGCTCCAGTGCAGAGTGCCGAAGTGGTATCAGATGTGGTTGCTTCTGTTCGCGGCCTCATGTTTCGGTCTCATAAAGCAGACCGTAGCTCCCGCTCGTTCGTTTTATTCGCGCGAAGCCGAGTTCCCCCAAATGCATACCGGCGATCAAAAGTCCCTCCGAACTGACCAGGTCCAGGAGCCGTGATCGTGTGGTGGCTGCCAGGGAAGGGTCTTGATCGAACGCAATCGATACGTCTGGCCGTTTAATCTGGATGTGAGGAAAATGAACAATATCTCCCCAAACAAGCAGGCCCTGATCATGGGATTCGAGAAGATATCCGGAGTGTCCATCTGTGTGTCCCGGTAGCGACATCGCTCGGATACCGGGAAGCACTTCTCCCTCATTGAAAGTGCGAAGCCTGTCGCGGTAGCCGTCGAACACTTGACGCGCTATCAGGAAGTTACCGCGGGCACGCTCGCTGGCGCGACTTAGATTTCCGTCGTCCTGCCAAAATCCGACCTCTCGCTGATGAGCAATAAGCTCCGCATTCGGAAAGGTAATTTGTCCGGCTGTGTCCACTAGCCCTCCGACATGGTCGGGATGGGCGTGTGTGAGCAGGATCGTGTCGATCTCGGACGGTTCGACGCCAGCAAGCGATAAATTGGTTCTCAGGCGGCCACCCCATTGCTTGATGCCTCCAGCCCCACCGTCGATGAGAATCGTGCGGCCCGCTCCGCGTACTACATAGCAGTTGATATGCACGGCGGAAGGCTCCTTTTGCCCTGCATCACTTTGCATTCTGGAGGCCTCGGACGGGTCGATGTTCGAGAGGAAGTCCAGGCTAGCGGTGAGGTAGCCGTCGCTGATTGCGGTGATCGTGAAATCCCCGACTCGCTGACTTGGAAAGGTAAAGGTGGACACAATTCTTCTCCGGAAGACTTTCTAATTTCGGGCGTGAATGTTCGATGCGGCATACCCAAAACAACGGATGCGCGCCGTGAGACCAGTGCGGCGCGCGATGGCGTCGTCCAGGGCTTCCATGAACTGGTTCATTACCGGGGGCGTGCGAAATGTCTCAAGGCGATATTGGACTTCCGCGAAGACGGGATGTCCGTGCCCATGCCGAACGTCGACATAGATGACATGAACGTTTTTGAGTGCAGCTCCAAGGACACTCGTACAGAGTTTGATGCAGTCGCTGGAAAGCTCGGCAAGCGTCTCATCAGACGGCATTTGCCCCGTAGGAATATAGAAAGTGACATTGGGCATCGCGGACCTATTTTTACTGTTCGATCGAAACGGTGCGGGAACTCGTCAGTTGTTCCGTCATCGGCAAGTAAAGGTGGACGCCTTCCGACATGCTCTCGACAAGCTGAGCGTTTCGCCGAGGCAGTCTTGCGAGCCAACGGCGGTCCGGAAACTTCTCCAGTGCAACTGCTTGCATCGCCAACGGTGTGAGGCCCATCTGGATCAGAGGTTCGGGGCCGCCTGCGCAAAGCACGAGGAGTTCGTCTGCATTGACCGCCGGCGCAAGGCCGATATCGCTGTAGAGATTTCGGTGCCAGTCGGTGATGTGTTGCTGCCACCTTGCAAAATTGCCACCGCCTTTCTGGCGATATTCCTCTCCCGTCAGGACATCGAGACTGTCAATCGTGTGGACGGCGAGGTAAACCGGGCAACCATCGCTTAACGACTTGAAGCGCTGCGACGTGTGGAAGCCAGTGACCGAGATGAGGGCGGGCAGTTTTTCAAGGCTGTAGAAGTCGTTCCATTCGGCTTCGCTGTTGGGATCGGCGAAGCTGCATTCCACGGTGTAGATCATCAGATTATCCTTCGTGACGGGTGAGCATATTGCAGCAAACGATTCATGTTCATTGCAGTAACGTAATGCTAATCTGACATTTCCCGCGTATATATCGATATAAAGTCAGCCTTCAGTGACGTTTACTCAAGCTGGCGTCGAATGCATACCAACCGGCGAGACTCAAATGCGACGTAAGATTCCAAGCAATTCCGCGCTTCTGGCTTTTGAGGCCGCGGCTCGACACGGCAGCTTCGCCCGCGCGGCCGAGGAATTAGCGCTGACCGAGGGCGCCATCAGTCGTCAGATTGGTCGATTGGAGGCGTTTTTGGGTGTCGCGCTGTTCGAGCGCATTGGAAATCGGGTTCGGCTTGCGCCCAACGGCACGCGATACGCGGTGCAGGTTCGCGAGAGCCTGGATCGGCTGGAACGGGACAGCCTATATCTGATGGGTCAGCCCATCGAGGGCGCGAGCATTGATATCGCCGCAATTCCGACCTTTGCCACCCGTTGGCTTATCCCTCGGCTGAAACACTTTCAAAATAAGCATCCGAACATTACCGTGCATATCGCAGAACGTATGGAACCTTTCATTCTTGCTGGTAGCGGTTTCGACGCAGCAATCCATTTTGAGCATCCAGCATGGGCGGGTATGCGTCTACATCGCCTGCTGGAGGAGGTGCTTGTGCCCATCTGTAGTCCGGCGCTCCTCGCAGACGCCGATGCGAACATATCGCTAGATGAGCTGCCACGCCTTCACAGGAGACAAAATCCGGACGCGTGGCAGCTTTATGCACAAGAGGTCGGCATCGCGCTGACCAATTCGGCGGTTGGCGCACGTTACGATCTCCATTCCATGCTGATAGAGGCGGCGCTAGCCGGCTTGGGTGTTGCATTGGTGCCGCGTCTTTACGTCGGGGCAGAGCTTGAACAAGGCCGTTTGGTCGCGCCTTGGCCGGACGGCAAAGCGATTACCAAAAACTTCTGCCTCGTTCTTCCTGAGCCGATCGAGTTGAGTGAAGGGCCACTACAGGCATTTGCGAAATGGATTCTTCACGAAGCCCGGGGCTTAGCGGCTTAAAGCAGCGCCTGACGCTCATCACAAAACAGCCATCCCTCCGCAGTTTCCCTCGCCAGGCGGCCGCCTCGCTTCGAATTGACCGTCGCGAATCGATGAACGGCCGTTGTACCTTGAAAGCCGCCCGAAATGTCGCATTGGGTCGACAGACCGCAACGGGTCGAACTCAGCCGATCGCACCGCACTGCCGATGTTGCGGGAGCGCGAAGGCCGCCGATGCGCTATCGTTAAAAACGCAACTCTCGATGCCGCATTGGGCAGCAGGTCATTGCCGCGACGGGCGGCGGACGAGGTGGGAAACAGGTGCGAGAGTCGGGGTTCGAGGGTGGATTTCCACGCCGGCATCACCGGAATACGAAATGGACGATCTATATGACCTTCAGCGCTTTGTCGACGCCCAAGACCCGGTGTACGCACAGGTATGCGATGAATTGAGGGATGGACGCAAGCGAAACCACTGGATGTGGTTCGTGTTTCCGCAAATCCAGGGCCTCGGGGCAAGCGCAATGGCGCGGCGGTTCGCGATCTCGTCGTTGGCCGAGGCCGAAGCCTATCTGCGCCACCCGCTACTCGGCCCACGGCTCCGCGAATCGACGCGACTGGTCAACCTCGTCAAAGAGCGTTCCATAGAGGAAATTTTCGGATATCCGGATTACCTGAAGTTTCGATCGTCGATCAGCCTGTTCGCGCGCGCCACGAGCGATAACGACGTATTTGTGGAAGCTCTGCGCAAGTATTTCGGCGGTGAAGCCGATCCGCAAACTCTGCAGCTGCTCTAGGCCGTTTTTGCGCTGGGCCTGCGCGCAGGGCGGAGCGGACTTCGGAGTTTCAGTGTCGGCACAGTGTGTCGTCAATTCCCGCTCGCATCGGCTGCACGGGACCGGTAGAGCAGCAGATGATCGGTGCCGGATTCGGACAGCCAGACTTCGCCCGGGCGGCCCATCATCTCACGTACGTTCGCGTGCGGGCGCGGCAGCGAAAACACTTCGAACCGCTCGGCACGCGGGTCAAAGCGCACTAGCGCGTTGGCGCTCCATTCACTGAGCCAGACGATATCCTGGTCGTCTACAAATATTGCGTACGCGTGCGGATCGTCGCCGGGCAGTCGCCATTCGCGCCATTGATGCGTCACGGGATCGAATACGCCGACTTTTCCTGCGTTCCACTCGCTGACCCAGACACGCCCCTTCGAATCGGACCATACGCGGCGGGCGCCCTGATTCGACGTTGGCGGCTCGATGACCTGCGCCGCACCACTCCCGGGATCGATGCGACCGAGATAATTCCCCGCCAGTGACGCGAAATACAGGCTACCGCCCGGGGTCACGCAGATGCCGTAGGGCCCGGGCCCGCGCGGCGCATCGAAGACTCGCATGCGGGCGCGCTGCGGATCCAGTTCGCCATAGATGCCGCTTTGCCCGGTAAACCACAGATGCCCTTGTTTGTCGAACACGGCGGTGTTCAGATTGGCGTCTGGCCGGTCCTTCGGCAGCGGAAAACGCGTGACGGCGAGCGTCTTCGGATCGATGCGCACAATCGCGTTCTGCCCGCCGTCAGTCACCCACGCCGCGCGATCGGGACCCACGATCACGCCGTGCGGCGCCGATCCGGCGCCGAGCGGAATCTTGTCGATCCTGCCGCTACGCGGGTCCAGCCGTCCGACCGCGCCCTGCGCCTGTGCGGTGTACCACACGGCGCCGTCCGGAGCCGGTGCGACGTCATGCGGCGCACTGCCGGTCGGCACGGCGAAGGTCTCGAACGACGGCGGCTGCGCCTGCGCCAAGCCGATGGTGAGCGCAGCGCTCGCCAGGGCCGACGCAAACCACGGCGCCAGCCCTGCTTCGAGAATCTTGTTCACCGTTGCCGCAACCCGTTTCCTCGCGATCGCCGACATGTTCGCCTCCATGTCACAGAATAAGTTTTAAAGGGCGCTGACGGCCTTTTATTGTTGCACTTATCTGTAGCCGTCGCTGCGCCGACTCATTCGCCACACCGGCTCCGGCGGCAATTTAAGTTCACGGTGGCGAAGGTCAACATCGAAGGAAGGATCATGTCGATGGCCATGGCTCAAATGGCGGCCGAACCCGGTTGTCCAAGCCCATGTGGATGGGTTTCCCTTTCTCGAGTGAGAACACGTTCAGGACCCACTGGCCGCCCATGGCGAAAGAGCTGTCAGTTTCTTCATTTCGAGTCCAGCGTGTGGCTGCCGACGTTGAATTGCGGCTCCCGCGAGGCGCTTTCGAAGCCACCGTGTGCGTGGTTTGCTACGCTGCTATTGATTGCAGCGACCCGCCGCGTCAGCCGCGGGTGGGTCCGGCAGATTTCGGTTAGGAAGCCGAAGATGGGCGGCACCATCTTTTCCTGAGCCATGAATGCGTTGGAATCCATCGATGCATTCAGGCGTCGGCAGCCGCAACCCAGCATCTGCAATGCGCCGCGCGACGCGTGGGCGTCCTTTGATAGATAGGCGCCAATGCTGTCGCATGTGTATTCCCGCGAGCGCGAGTAAGCTTTGCCGAGAAATGGGACGACGTGCGCCGGCAACTTGAGCGCGTTGATCCACGGATTCAGGTGCCCGGCCGCATGATGGCCCAGCTCATGACCGATCACGAAACGCACTTGGGCATCGCTATTCGCTTCGACGAGTGCGCCGGTCAGGAAGACATAGCGGCCGCCGAGCAGGCGCCGCGCGAAGGCGTTAAAAATGCCGTTCGAGTTGTAGATGAAGGTCTTCGGCGGCGCGGACAGGCCGATCTCCCGCGACGCTTCGACGACCATCGCGTGGAACTCCGGGAACTGCTCGCTGCCCAGCAGCACCATGTTGCCGAATGCGGACGCGCGATAGGCCGCGGCTGCCAGCCAGTAGAAGATCGCGAACGCGACGCCATATCCCGCGTAGAGGCGGATGATGTGGCCCGCCTTGGGGTCATTCCAATGGTTGTAGATTGCCTGCGCAATGGCGATCCACAGAAGGACGCCAATCACGATCATGATCCATTGATAGCGCTTCTCCCGCTTGTTTCTAAGTAAATCGAATGTATTCGCCATCAGATTTTCCCCAGCCCTGAGTTGTTAATTGGTTTTCTTCCAGAGCGGCATATCGGGCCGCAGTAAGCATATAAAGTGTTTTTTGGATTGTGCGCAAGGTTTTTTGAAGGCGGCTCGTGGAACAGTGCGTCTGGCATATTCATTTGATGGCGCGGTCAGTAATCGGAGAGCGCTTACGCCTCTATCGGCGCGATAACGGAGACGGGGCGGTGCGGGTGGCACGTTGCGCCGGCTTTTTCAAGCAAGATGATGACAAAGTGTCTAACTGGATTTGAAAACCCGCGACAAACAGTCAGTTCCGGACATTCGCGACCGCTCTTCATGGCAGACCTTCGCGCTACGGCCGATCGCGGAACCCTCAGACCGACCGTCGCCGCCCGTCGGATCTACCGGAACAGGCCTTCATGGCTTCGTGCTAGCGTGTTGGCTCCGGAACGCCGCCTCTCCGGCGTCCGACACCTCGACCCACTTCTTGTCGGGCGCTGCGTCTGCGACGTAGCTGTCGTGCCAGTTCCACCACTTGTAGGTCGGTGTCTGAGGATAGCCCTCGGGCGAGTCCTCCCATACCTCCTGCCGGCCCAGCGGCGTGATGTCGAGGTAGTTCCAGGTGCCCCCCATCTGCTCGTCGCCGCGGTTGTTGATGAAGTAGGTGCGGAACACCCGGTCGCCGTCGCGGTAGAACACGTTCGTCCCGTGCCACTCGTCCACGCCGAAATCGGCGTCGAAGCTGTCCGTGAGGGTGAACCACGGCATCTCCCAGCCCATCCGCGCCTTCAGCCGCGCAATGTCCGCCTGAGGCGCACGCGAGACGAAGACGAGGGTGGTGTCACGGGCGTTCAGGTGCGCGACGTGGGCGACCTGGTCGGCCACCATGGAGCAGCCCCGGCAGGCGTGATCGGGCCAGCCAAACACTCCCGGCTCGAAGAAGGCGCGGTAGACAATCAGTTGACGCCGACCGTCGAACACGTCGAGCAGGCTGGCCTTGCCCGCAGGCCCCTCGAACGCATACGCCGTCTCCACGGCCATCCACGGCATTCGCCGGCGCTCGGCGGCGAGGGCGTCACGGGCGCGGGTCTGGGCCTTTTCCTTCACGAGCAGCTGCTCGCGGGCCGCCTCCCACGCCTGCGGCGAGACAACCGGTGGTGTGTGCATGGCAGGCTGTCCGCCTTTCCGTCCGTTCTCGGCTGATGTACTCATGGCTTTTGCAATCTCCTGATTTGGGCGAATTCTTGCGCCTCGTGACTGAAGCGCGATTCCATACGCTGCCTATCGCTCGTTGTTGGCTGAGAGATAGTTTGGCACCGGAAATCGAACGTTGGGAGTAACAAGTGTGGCGGTATTCCGATGGAGTCGCTGATTACAGGCGCAGCGTGGGCTCGAAGCGGGTGATCCCCTCGGCACCTTGAACCGCGTGGCATTGCGCGACGATGCTCCTGCACTCGCGCTTTGAGATATCGCGATGGTCCAGCACAGCCGCTTTCCGGAACGCGCTCAAATGAGCGCGAGGTCGGGATTGGGTCATGGACGTGAAGTCGGCTGAGGGCGAGCGAACTTCCGCTTGGGGTCGACACGCGTCGGCTGCTGCCGCCAACCGGGCGGGCCGGAAACGGCCGTCATGTCATCTGAAATTGACTTGGGCAGACCTGTTGCTCCAAAACAAAC
>NZ_JBYSWU010000007.1:0-216066 GCF_058781505.1 Paraburkholderia sp. FW306-2-2C-D06C
GCCTCAAGGATTCGCTACGCCGGGCTTACGCCCGTCCTTGACCCGCCAAACCTACCCACTCAAAATTCAAAAGAGGCCATCAACGGAGAAAGGCCGTTTGAAAAACGTAGCCTTGGCGCTAATTGCATCGCTTGTGCTCATTTTGCTCATGACATGGATTGCCCACGCGTATCAGACAGGCACCCTGAAGTGATACGGGCACGACCTTCCAGAAGTGCGCTTTTCCTGGCGTCTCCTACGAACGGTCAATCCCGGTAAATTCGAAGCAGATTCTGTTTTGCGGGCTAGCGCGGCAGCCGCCAATGTGGCGGAGGGCACCGTTTCGTGCGGCGACGCCGCGCACTCGATCAGATCCATTGGCGGTCATCGGCACGACCGCGCCTGTCGGCCCTGAGCAACGTCACACCGACAACACTCCCGGCAACCAGCATGGGCTCTCTGAGCGGGCTCAAACCTGCTTCTCCGAATCTCGCAGTCATGAGCAACTCGACGAGGTCAATCTCTTTCGAACAGCGTGGCTGTTTGGCCGCCTCCGCGAGGCACGATCAGCAACCCGAACAAATGACCTCCGACTGCCAATTTCGCTGGAGCAACTCGATTGCACGCGCCAGCACAGCAAGCTTGCTTCAAATACTAAAGATCACGTGATATGATGAAAGCTGTTTGTTAGGTTTACTGAGCGAGATGTAATCCCAAAATTACCAGCGGAGAACAATCCCATGAGGGAACTGACTATTAATGAATTGGAGCTTGTTTCCGGAGCCACCATGTCTGGCGATATTGCTATGGCTGTTGCTTCCGGATGGATGGGATTGATTGCGGGAGCGGCAATTGGTGGCTTGCCCGGTGGCGTAGTTGGTTTCGGTATGGGCGCCGCCGTGAGCGTTGGTCTTGCCTCGAGCGGCGGCACATTCGGACGAGATGACCAAGCCGGCACCGACTACTCCGGCTGCGACTACCACTAATCCTCTAGCCCTTAACCGAAAGGAGCTTGGCCCGCCACTGGCGACGCCAAGCTCGACAGCGAATTCTATGAGTATTCGATTCAGTGTTTCGTCCTCTGACTTCATTGAGCAGTACCAGGAACAGCAACCACTCCTGATGAAGGCTGCCGCCTCCACCGGAGTTTTCTCGTGGCGAGACGTCAATGAGATTTTTGAAAGAAGCGACGTTGCGTCCAAAGATTTCAAGCTTTCCTGCGACGGCATCCGGCCCAAAAATGAGTACGTCGAAAGCTATCTTGATGTCGGAACCTTGCGGCACCGGCTGATCAAGCCTGCCATTTACGATTTCCTGAAAAAAGGCGCGACGTTGATTGCGAACAAGATCAGCAACGAGCCCAAGGTTCACGCCTTCTCGAAACGTATCGCGGATTACACAGGCAGACGGGTGGTCAGCAGCGCATATGCGGCATTCGGCACCAAGGATTCGTTCCGCTGCCATTGGGATACCCGCGATGTCTTCGCGATCCAATTGATCGGCCGCAAACGCTGGATCTTGTACGAGCCGACGTTGGAGCTACCACTGTACTCGCAGCAGAGCCGGGATTACGAACACCTGTACCCTTGCCCGACCGAGCCCTATCTGGACGTTGTTCTCGAGGAGGGGGACGTTCTCTACGTCCCCCGCGGCTGGTGGCACAATCCGCTGCCGCTGGGCGAGGGAAGCTTTCACCTGGCGCTCGGCACGTTTCCTGCCTATATGATCGACTATCTCAGTTGGGCGCTGAACCAGATGCCTGACTTTCTACCCGCAAGAAAATCGCTGCGCGACTGGGAACACGATGAGGACACCATCGCCGACATCGCCATGCATGTTGGTGCCCTTCTAAACGACCGGGAAAACTACATCCGCTTCATGGATACGTTCGTTTGTGCCACGCGTGTCGAATCTCCATTGGCCATCGAGATGTTCGGAAATGCGGCTGCCGGCAGCGTTGATGAGCATACCGGCCTGCGCTTGGCGACAGATGCGTGTCACAATGGCTTACCCGACGGTTACGTCCTCGCCAACGGTACAAAACTCAACCTGAGCGAGCAAAGCCAACGGCTCATTCACTGCATTGTGGAGTCCCCTGGGATCACCTTGGCTAACGTGACGGCCCGCCTTCCCGAGCTGGATACGCAAAAGCTGCGCCAACTCGTCAGCGATCTCTGCGGGCAAGACATCCTGGAATTGGTCCGTCACTGACGGCGCTTTGCATACCTGAATCCATATTCCAATAGCCATGAAAATCCAATTTATGTTTGTGCTCACATGGCTCATTCCCGAGCTAAAAGGTCTTTCACGGAGCGAAATCGAGTCCATGGTGGAAATCGCAAGGCAATTTTCCATTCCGCGAATCAGAAAGTATTCCGGATATTGCTTTGTTGCTTCACTCTTCGCACCCTTTATTTTTTTTGTTTCCCTATTCATCAAGTTAGGTCTCGTCCCGAGCGAGAACCATTTAGTTTTTATTGGAATGATGGGATTGATTCCAATGCTTTCAACGCTTTCTGGCTCCCTTTTGACATCAATATTTAACTCCCTTATTCTCAAGCCGGCAATCTACGATCAGTTGAATAAAAAACCACGGCCCCCACAGGCATCTGCCTAAGCAATCCGGCAATGGCCCCGACCATTCCTACTCGCCCTCCTGTCCCTTGGGCTCACAGGCACAGCGCATGCGACTACCCTCGTCGACGCAGCCAACGCCGAGCGAGGCCTCGACTCAGACATTTCTTCCGCCCGTAACGGCGTTATTGCATAAATCACATGTGAAGGTCGAGGTCTCGCAGTGATCATGAATTCAAGCAATGTGGACGGACTGCGGGCGGGCGAGCACCGCCATGCGGTTGAGTACGTCCACGCGAACGGCCAGCTCGGCGCCCTGGGATCCGACCTCCCGCTTACACATATTTGATGGCCCCTCTATTTCGCCCTGAGGCACAGCAGGCGCACCGTATATGCACGCTCGGTGAGATCGTGCTTGTACGCCCCGTGTCTTTTACACTCCTAACGGTTGCCGTTTTGTGTATTGCTGTGTCCGTTATCCTGTTCTTCGTCTTCGGCACCTACACTCGTCGCACTACGGTCGACGGCGTGGTCATGCCCGATTCCGGGATCGTCAAGGTCTATGCTCAACAACCCGGCATCGTGATCGAGCGGGACGTCGTCGAAGGCCAGCGCGTGACGCGCGGTCAGGCGCTCTACACGGTTTCGACCGATTTGCAGAGCTCAGCCGAAGGCCTGACCCAAGCTGCGCTTATCGCGCAGGCGCGCCAAAGCAAGGCGTCGCTGCAGCAGGAGATGGGCAAAACGAGGCTTTTGCAGCGCGACGAGCGCGATACGCTACGGACCAGGATCGCCAGCCTACGCGCCACGCTCGGTCGCATCGACGAACAGCTTGCTGCTCAGCGCCTGCGCACGTCCATCGCCGCTGACGGCGCGAAACGTTACCGGAGACTGCTGGCACAAGACTACATCTCGATGGATCAGGCACAGCAGCGCGAGGCCGATTTGCTTGATCAGCAATCGAAGCTGAACGGACTTGAGCGCGAGCGCTCGAGTACCGTGCAACTCCTCGCGGAGGCGAACAGCGAATTTTCCGGCCTTGAACTCAAACATCATAATCAACTCGCGCAGATTGATCGTCACGTGATCGAAGTCAACCAGAACCTGATCGAGAGGGAGGCGAGGCGGCAGATCGTAGTTGTCGCGCCCGGATCAGGTGTTGCGACGGCAGTGATTGCGGAAGTCGGTCAAACCGCTGACGCGTCGCGCCCGCTCGCGAGCATCGTGCCGGACAATGCCCGCTGGCAGGCGCATCTGTTCGTGCCGAGCGCGGCCGTCGGTTTCGTGCATGTCGGCGATCCCGTTCGGATCCGCTACCAGGCGTTTCCCTATCAGAAGTTCGGTCAGTACCCTGCGACCGTGGTGTCGATCGCTCGCACCGCGCTTTCTGCGGCCGAGCTCGCGACAAGCGGCGCGCCCACCGGTTTGCAAGGCGGCGAAGGCGCGTTCTACCGTATCACCGTCGCGCTGCAGTCGCAGCACGTCACCGCCTACGGCAAGCAGGAGCCACTGCAGGCAAGCATGGCGTTGCAGGCCGACATTCTGCAGGAACACCGCCGCCTGTACGAATGGGTGCTCGAACCACTGTACAGCCTCACCGGCAAACTCTGACGCGGCACTCGCACATGTCATTCCTCGACCGACTTTCATTCGGCGTCGGCTGCAAGCTGCCGCTGATTCTGCAAACCGAAGCGACCGAATGTGGCCTCGCGTGCCTCGCGATGATCGCCGGCCATTACGGTCATCACGTCGATCTGTCGACGCTGCGTGGCAGGTTCCCCGTCTCACTCAAAGGCACAGGACTCAATCAGGTGATCGAGATTGCGCAACGGCTCGATCTCGGCACCCGTGCATTGAGACTCGATCTCGACCAGCTCGATCAGTTGCGCCTACCGTGCATTCTGCATTGGAACTTCAATCACTTCGTCGTGTTGAAGGAGGTCAGCGGCAAGAGCGCGCTGATCCACGATCCTGCGCAGGGCGTGCGCAAGCTGTCACTCGAAGATATCTCGCGCTCATTTACCGGTGTCGCGCTCGAACTCTGGCCGACGAGTGGCTTCCAGCCGCGCACAGCGGCGCCTGCCGTCAAACTGCGCGAGCTGCTGGGTCCCGTTTCCGGGTTGTCGCGCTCGCTCGGCCAGATTCTGCTCCTTGCACTCGCGCTCGAAGTGTTCTCGCTCGTTGCCCCGTTTTTCCTGCAATGGGTGATCGACGAGGTAATCGTCAGTGCCGACCGCGATCTACTCACCGTGCTTGCACTCGGCTTCGGCCTGCTGCTGATCATGCAGCAGGCGACGAACGCAATTCGCACGTGGGCGCTGATGTACTTTGGCACGACGCTCAACGTGCAATGGCGCGCGAACGTGTTCACACACCTGCTCGGCCTGCCCGTCCGGTATTTCGAGCGTAGGCATCTGGGCGATGTCGTGTCCCGTTTCGGCTCGATCGACGCTATCCAGCAGACGCTCACGACGTCGTTCCTGAGCGCCGTAATCGACGGCCTGATGACGATCGTCACGCTCGTGATGATGTTCATCTACAGCCGCATCCTCGGCTGCGTCGCACTCGGCGCGATGGTGCTGTACGGGCTGCTGCGCTGGCTCTGGTACCAGCCGCTGCGTCGCGCCACCGAGGAGCAGATCGTCCACGCGGCGAAGCAGCAGAGCCATTTTCTCGAGACGGTGCGCGGCGTGAAGACGATCAAGCTGTTCAATCGGCAGGCCGAGCGCCGCGCGAGCTGGCTCACGTTGCTTGTCGAGCAGGTCAACGCCAGTTTGCACGTGCAGAAGCTTCAGCTTCTGTACCAGCAGTTGAACGGCCTGCTGTTCGGCGTCGAAGGGCTGCTGATCGTTTGGCTCGGCGCGCGGATGGTGATGGACGGCCAGTTCACGGTGGGTGTGCTAATAGCGTTCAACGCGTACAAGGGCCAGTTCGACAGCCGCGTCGGCAGTCTGATCGACAAGTATTTCGAGGTCAAGATGCTGCAGTTGCAAGGCGAACGTCTCGCCGACATCGTGTTTGCTCAGCCCGAACCCGACACGAGCCTGCGGCACGTCCCCAGTGAGATGAACGAGCTTTCTGCCAGCATCGAAATGGAGGTGCTCGGTTTTCGCTACGCCGACGGCGAGCCGGCTGTGCTCGATGGCGTGTCATTAAAGATCGAAGCGGGCGAATCGGTCGCGATCGTCGGGCCGTCCGGCTGCGGTAAGACCACGCTCGTCAACGTGCTGCTCGGCGCACTCGAACCGACGAGCGGCGTAATCCGGATCGGTGGCATCGAGTTCGGCCGACTCGGACTCGACCGGCTGCGTGCGCTCATCGGCACCGTGATGCAGGACGACGTGCTGTTCGCAGGTTCGATCGCCAACAACATCAGCTTCTTCGATCCCGACTCCAATCCGCAATGGATTGCCGAATGCGCGCGACTTGCCGCGGTGCATGACGACATCGCGGCAATGCCGATGGGCTACAACACGTTCGTCGGTGACATGGGAACCGTGCTGTCGGGTGGCCAGAAGCAACGCGTTCTGCTCGCGCGCGCACTCTACAAGCGGCCGAAGATCCTGGTGCTCGACGAAGCGACGAGCCACCTCGATCTGCAGCGCGAGCAGCAGGTCAATGCAGCCGTCGGCGCGCTACGGATAACGCGCGTCATCATCGCGCACCGCCCCGAGACGATCGCGTCCGCGTCGCGTGTCGTGATGCTGGACGGCGGCAAGGTAGTCCTCGATCGTCCAGCGTTGATACCCGAACAGTCCACGAACGCCCGTACGCACTCATCCGAGGAGCGGCTTTCTCAATGAAACGTCGCTTACTACTCACCGTGTCCGTCGCAACGTTCGCGTTTGTGCCACCCATCAAAGCCCAGTCATTCGACGTGTTTCGAACGCACGATGGCGCGTCGGCCACGCCTGCCTCGCCGTTGCTCAGCAATGCATCGTGTGTACCCCAGCCCGTCGAACGTCCACTTGAGTTGGAAGACGCGATTCTCCAGGCGATCTGCTCACATCCACAGGTACGGCAAGCGTGGGCGAACGCGCGCGCGCAGGCGGCTGCCGTCGGCGTCGCCAAGGCCGCGTATCTACCGGCGCTGAACGCTACGGCGGGCATCAATCGCGACACGCGGTCGACATCCTACGACTACAGCGCGATCGGCCTCGGGTCACAGAGCCGATCTCAAAGTTCGTCCACCCAGTACGGGGTGTTGAACCTCAGCTGGGTGCTGTTCGACTTCGGCAAGCGCAGCGCCGGTCTGCGGCAGGCGCGCGAGCTGCTCGCCGCCGCCAATGTCGCGCAGGACGACGCGCTGCAGGCGGTGTTCTTCAACACGGCGCAGGCCTATTACGCCGTGCGCGACGCACTGGCGTCCGTCGACGCGGCACGCCAGACGGAAAGCGTCGCCCACGAGAGCCTCGCCGCTGCGCGCGCGAAGCATGATGCCGGGGCCGGCACGCTAAGCGACCAGTTGCAGGCGCAGACGACATACCGCCGTGCAGTGCTCGACCGCGTCAGCGCCGAGGGCGATGCGCACACGGCGGCCGGTGTGCTCGCGGTCTCGATGGGGCGCGACGCGAACGCGCCAGTGCGGATCCTCACAGCGGAACCGGTGTCGGACGACCAAGCCATCTCTGCTGGCGTCGACGCACTGATCGACGAGGCAAAAGTGCGCCAGCCAAAACTCGCGGCAGCCCGCGTGAACGTCGACGCGACCCGCGCGCAGGGCCGGCCGACGATCTCAGCGGTTGGCAGCTTCACGCAGAACAACCCGTCCTACCAGCAGCAGGCCGAGTCGTTCCCGATTTCCAGAAGCCGTAGCAGCAGGATCGGCATTCAGGTGACGATCCCACTGTTCGAGGGCTTCGCATCCGGCTATCGCATCGCCCAGGCGCAGTCGCAGGCCGACGCGCAGGAGGCGGAGCTGCGTAACACCGAGCTGCAGGTGTCGCTCGACGTCTGGAGGAGTTATCAGGAGCTGAAGGCTGATGCGATCAATTTAACAATCTCAAAAGACCTGCTTGACGACGCACAGCGCTCGCTCGACATCGCGCGCGGACGCTACAAGGAGGGCGTGGGGACGTTCATCGAGCTGCTGAATGCGCAGACGGCACTCGCCGACGCGCAGAAGCAGCGCGTGTTGGCCGTGTCGAAATGGCGGACTGCCCGGCTCAGTCTTGCGGCCAGCCTGGGAAAGTTAGGGCTATGGAAAGAGGATTGACCACGGTTCGCAGAGTCGAATCTCTTACCGCTCACGCCAGCATGGCCGTAGCGCTCATCGTCAGATAGCCTTCGTGATCCTTGGCCCACAGGTCGATGGTCTTGCCGTCGGCGGAGGGTTTGCCGCACACCGTAAAAGGCTGCCCGGCGAAGGTCGGCCGCACTGCCTTGAACGCAAAACTCTGCAGCGTCGCATCGGGCCGCTCGCGGCGCACCAGATCGACCAGCAAGGTTGCAATCAGCGGGCCGTGAACGATCAGCCCCGGATAGCCTTCCACCTGCGTGACGTACGGGTAGTCATAGTGAATTCGGTGGCCGTTGAAGGTCAGCGCGGAGTAGCGGAACAGCATCACCGCGTCGGCGTCGATGGTGCGCCGCCAAGTTTCGCCTTCCGGCGCGAGCGCCGGATGCGGCGGGCGAGCGCCCTCTTGCGGCGCGTCGCGATAGACGATGTCGTGCTCCTCTTCCAGCTTCAGTTCGCCGTTTGCCTCGATCGCGTGCTGCACGGTAACGAACACGAGACGGCCCGAACGACCGGTCTTGTCTTCGATATCGGCGATGGTGGAGGTGCGTTTGGCGCGCTCGCCGACTTTGAGCGGCGCGTGGAAGGTCAGCCGGCCGCCGGCCCACATGCGCCGCGGCAGCGGCACAGGCGGCAGGAAGCCGCCGCGCCTGGGATGGCCGTCCGGCCCGACCTCGGACAAGGGCGCCGTCGGCAGAAAATACAGCCAGTGCCACAACGGCGGCACCGTATCGCCGTTGTCTGTCCGATCGAGCGTGGCGGCCATTGCCGCCAGCGGAAAGGCCGTGATGTCGTCCTCGGTCACCGCCTCCTTGCTGAGCCAGTCTTCGAGTTTCTCGGGGGAGGCAGACATATGCGAAGTCTCCGAATACGCTGATTGGGTTTGATAGGACCTTACTATGAACCTGACGATGCGTTTCGCGAAGTTTGCATTTGCGAACCGGGCGTTTGTCTGTGCTTAAAACGCCCGCGCGGCGGGCGGACGTGGCGGCGATGCTCGCGGAGCGCGGCGAATGGGAGAGCAAGAGTCGGAGTGCGCCGGATCGGACGCGTGCTTACACTCCATCATCGCTCGATGATCGCCTGACGGAGAATGCTGATGAATATTGTTGCGAAGTGCGCGCGTTCGCTCGAGCTGGAATTGGAACCTTTGGAACTGGAACGTCCGGCTGAGCATGATGCCGGCATCGGTTCGCTGACGCAGCGCGTGGACGCGATCGACTGGTTCGATGTCGAAGAAGAATCGAACGGATATGGCTGCGCGAGAGAAACGCAACATCATGGCAGCGGAATTGCATCGCCGCATTGTCGACGTACATGTGGTCAAGCTCCACGTCTGGGTATTCCTTGCCGACTTCGGTCACGATGTCCCTCCAGAACTGAGAGGTTTCAAGCACATTGGCCTTGTCGACACTGGTGAGACGCTTGTTGCGCTTGCGCGCGGCCTGGAAGGCGACATGGGCGATGCGCTCGACCTCGGGACGCGAGTAGCGCATGGTGTCGAAGCCTTCTTCCGCACCGGGGAAATGACAGACTGCGTTGGATCTGTTGGTATCTAAAATGAACTCGCCTCTGGCGGGTCAAGAAGGCATTGTTTACCCACTTTTAAACTGTGACAAGACGACTGCTCATGCTGGTTTAAATGCTACCGTGATCGAACCTGATACCTGAAGAGTGCTGAGGGCTTTCAAGCGCGAGCATCCTCGCCCGGGCAATGCGCTCGTTTAGATAATTCAAGTGGGACACGGTTAGACGCTATGCGGCAACATGCTCTTAACTGCGCTATGAACGACTGCCTTCGGTAAATCTAAAGGTCTGTTGAGAGTCGACTACGCAAGTTCGGCATTGGACGGAGTTCGGCCGCCTTCGCTCGTTCAACCTTCTGCCATAATGAACGGTTTCGAACTATCCGAGAATATGAATCCTGCGGTAACGAGATGACAAGCGACGACCTCCACTCGTTCTTAACCTCCAATTTCGATCTGGTCATCGATCCGCTTGAGCGAGGAGACGGTCGCTCGTACTTTCTGCGGAAGGTGAATTGGCGTCCAGCATCGGCAACGAGAATACTTCGGGTCCAATACGACATGGACGGCAATGTTAGTCATATCAGGCTATGCGTCTCATCGGACAACAATAACAGCGTGTTCATACCGATACCGGTAGGCTGGACGGCGCTGCGCGAAGCAGTGGCAACCGAAATTTCCCTGTATGGTGAATGCACTGCGAACGAATCAACAAAACGCGGCGTCTAGCTGCTATCTGGAGCCGGTCTCACAGAGGTGAATTGCCGCTCAGTGGGATTTGGCAAATACGTCATGAGGCGCAGATGGAAGGACGAACAAAGCACAGAATGAGAAGGATTGCTTACATCGGCAGCGAATAGAATAGCCCAGAGGCAGTCCGCACCGCGCAACTGACCACGCCTGCGGGGAAACGGTGGCTGTGATAAAGCGATTTCGACTTCTTCATCATGCCATCTACGCGACCGACCCCGGAACCTCACAATGCCGCGACCAGTGCGCGCGAGCTTTCAACCCTACCTGAGAAGGCCTGCAGGTGCGACTTCCGTGAGCTGCTCGCCTATATTAGCGAGTCTTAACCTCGCTGACGATCGACTCGAATAACACGACTCCCACCGCCTGATTTGGCAGAATGGCGGCAACATTGCCACTCGCTGCCTGGAGTACTGACGTGCCTTCGGGTATATCCGCATGCCCAGCATAGTGCGCAGCGCTGCCATGCGGACTGAAGATCCATGTGTTTGGCCATTTTTCGCGCAGGCCATGTCCGGCAGACTTGACTGCTGCTCCAGCGGAGTAGGTTATCGGTCCGACGCGGGTTTCACGGGCCAGCGTTGCATCGCCAACGCCGAGCAGTTTGTGCTGTTTGTTCAGCAGTAACCTTGGACTGGTTAGTGGCAGTTGAAGCGGGCCAATGATCATATCGCCAGACACATCAATATTCCAATCGTCATTGTCGACGAAACCATCATCGTAGACTGTCTTGCCAGGGAGCAGCGCTGATCCTTTCGGAATCGGTGTGCCAACACGACATCACCGGGTTTCAGGTCGCGCTCGAGCGTGATCTTCCGCCAGTTCGACAGCGCGGCATCGACCGCCGACACGGACGCGAGTCTGCCGATCGGATGGCACGCAGCCTGAAAAATAGCACTCACGGTGTATGCACACGATAGCAAGCCGGGAAAGCGCACGCCGAAATAGCGCTTTTCTGTCGCTGCATTCCATCGCGGCATGCCATACAGCGAGCCGTCGTTTTGCACCGACGACGGCGCAGTGACGGCCGCTTCAGCGAGTCGTTGCGCGAGCGGCTGATCGCATTGCGTCACAAGCGTCCGGTCACTAGCGGCGAATCCCGGTGCGGCCATTAGCAGGCATGCCGTCAACCCAAGCCCGCCGATCCGGTGCAGCGCGACGCGACCGTAACTGCAACTGTTCATGGCTCAAACTCCGGATTCTGCTGTTTCGCGCAGGCTCGCAACGACGCGATGACCTCCGGCTTGCGCAGCTCGTCAATGACCGCGTCCATCTGCACCTGTGCGACCAGATCGCCCACGTGCGCAGCACGCCAGCGCAGCGAAACGACTATCGCGCTAGTCTGTTCGCCGGGCGTTTCGCCATCGTAGCCGGACACGGCCTCCAGCACGTCGGCGAGCTTGTTATAGCCGGCCGGAACGTGGCGGTTCAGCAGCCAGGCCGCGATCGGTCGCGCCGATTCCCGGTCTTCGTCGTCGAGCGCGCGGCTGATGAGCCGCGCGGCCGTGCGCCAATAACCGGGCGATGCTGCCTTCGCATACGCATTGTCGGCTTGCCGGCCTCGCGACGAGTTTGCTGCGTCGAAGGCTTTCTCGAAGTAGCGGCGCACAGCAGTCTTGTCGCGTCGGGCATCGGGCCTTCATCAATTTCCGTCTGCCAAATTTTTACCTCAACGCGTTACTGCGCCAGAACCACATTAGGTACCTGGTTTCTGGTCCCCGCCCGGAAGGCTTCGAAAAGCGCCGCGCCCTGAGGCCAGTTACCTGCTCCGCTACCCCCGTTGATATGGCCAAGTGCGCCTGCAACCACCAGCGTGCTATTCCATTGCTGGGTGCGCCGCCTGGCGTATTCGAGACTTCCATACGGATCGTTTTCGCTGGCGACGATGAGCGATGGGAAAGGCAAGGCTGCCTCCGGCGGGTCGGCAAACGCCGCGGCCTCGGCCGGGAAGACGGCGGATCGAGGGTCGGGGACGCTCACCAGGAATGCTCCGCGCACCGGTATCGCAGTCCTCGCCGCCCAGTGCGCAACCAGCAGGCAAGCAAGGCTGTGAGCGATTAACAGGGGCGGTTCGTCCGTTTCCGAGATGGCGCTGTCGAGCGAGGCAATCCAGTCTTCCAGGTCCGGCTGGTCCCAACTGGAGGGCTGGAAGCGGCGCATCGCCGGGTCTTGCGTTTGCCAATGAGTTTGCCAATGGCTTTTGCCCGACCCGCCGATCCCGGGCAGGACAATGATCTCTGAGGTCATGAATCATCCGATGATAGTTAGAAAACACGCAGACGATCATCGCCGATCCGCTCATGAATTGACATGGCAAACTATCGGTATAACCGGGTATTTGTCGATACTTTAAAAGTGCGGTGGACGATGAACGATAGAGTGCGATTTCCTTTGGATCAGACAGACGTGTTGATCATCGAAGTCATGCAGAAAGACGGGCGAATTTCGATGTCCGAGCTTGGCCGCATGATTGGCCTGTCGCAACCGGCGACTTCGGAGCGCGTCAAGCGGCTCGAGGAACGGGGAGTTCTCGTCGGCTACTCGGCGCGAATCGATCCGTCCGTGCTGGGTCTCAATCTGATGGCGGTGATTCGCCTGCGCACCACGCACGAGCACATTGGCCCATGCCTGAAATGCTTTTCGGAGATGCCGCATGTTCTGGAGGTATTGCGCCTGACCGGCGAGGATTGTTTTCTGCTGAAGGTGCTCGTACCGTCTCCCGCGGAACTCGAGACGATCGTCGATTCAATCGCGCGCTTCGGCTCCGTCACGACGTCTCTGGTGTTGCGAAGCGAAACGCCGAAATCCATCGGACGCGAGTTGCTTCGGCGACTCCACCAGCAATAGCCCTTTCTGTGGTCGCTGGCATCACGCCCGAAACTGGCGCCGATCAGAGGCAACATTGACTGGTTGTAGTAGAGGTTTGCAACCGCAAAGCCGCAGGCAACAGCGAGCCACACCGTGCTGCACGGAGTCGTCTTTCACGACGCGTCTCCGTCTTACCGCTCTCCACGGAGCGGCTGCTCACGACCAGTCACTGCCTCATCGCTTGCCATGGCCGCTATGAAATCGTTTGTCGATGGGGCAGCCCTCTCCGTGCGGTCAGCCACTGCGGCACAATCGCGGCGGCGGCAACCAGGGAGAAAACGAGAATGGATGCTGACAGCACGGCATTCCCGGTGCCAAACACGGCGCTGATTCCCATTGAGGCGAGCGATGCGCTACCGATCTGAAAGAAGCCGACGAGACCGGAGGCGGTGGCTGCGTGTCCGTGCTCACTCGAAATTGCGCCCGAAACAGCCAGCGACAACGATGAACCGTTGGACAGACTGACAAGGAGCATGGGCAACACAATGGCCGCAGCGCCGGGAACGTGCAAGCTCGTCACCAGCACAAAGGCGACGCCGCCGAGCATGAAAAAGCTTACCCCGCCAACGACAATGCTGTCGTACGACCAGCGATCGAGCAGCCGTTTCGAGACCAGGTTCGCCATGATGATGCCGCAGGTCAGCGGGAGATAGAGCCAACCGCTGACCGTTTCCGGCAAGCCGAGACGCTCGAACAGAAAGGGCGACTGGGTCAGGTAGACAAACCAGGCACAGTAGGTCGCGCAGACCACCAGCGTGTAGCGAAGAAAGACGCAGTCCCGCAGCACGTGACTGAATCCAGCAAAGGAATGGCCGGCGCTCTGCGTTTCGGGGCGGGTTTCCTTCAGCAGCGACAGTACCAGCAGCAGCGCGGTGGCTCCAAAGACCGCCACGAAGAGGAAATCCGCGCGCCAGCCGAACCCTGCCGCGAGGTAGCCGCCGATGGCCGGCGCAAGCGCAGGCGACAGTGAAACAAGCGGATAGACCACGCTGTACACCTTCGCCGAGGCTCGTTTGTCACAGGTGTCGGCGATGATCGCACGTCCAATGACCAGCCCGGCGGCAGCGCCGAGGGCTTCCAGCATGCGCCAGGCGAGAAAGGATATGAAGCCATTGGTAACGGCGCAACCGATCGAGCCGGCGATGTAGAGAAGAATGCCGCCGATCAGTACCGGCTTGCGGCCCCGGCGATCGGAGAGCGGGCCGTAGAAGAGTTGCGCGACCGCCAGCACGATCAGATAGGCGGAGACAGTCTGCGGCATCTGCCAGTCAGCGATCCCGAACTCGCCTGCCATTGCCGGCATCGCGGGCAGGTAAACGTCGGATGCGATCAGGCCGAAGGCGCTCAGCATCGCGACGATCAGAATGAGGGTAACTCGTGGCATGAGAAAGGACTCCAGGGCGCCAACGCCATCCAATGGCGCTGGAAATTACTTCGACTGAGACGAACGGGCACGGCGAACGCATGTTAGCGAGGCGACATGGATGTGAAAATGCATAACAATGCAGCTCATGGCTGCAAATTTGCATTTCAGGGAGCGCAATGAACTGGGACGACATCCGGGTATTTCTGGCGATCTACCGCGCTGGCACGCTGCGAGGGGCCGCACACGCGCTAGGCGTCGACCAGACCACGGTGGGGCGGCGACTCGCCGCGCTCGAATCTCGTCTTTCCGCCAGGCTGTTCCTGCGCTCCAACGCCGGCTATGTGCTCACTGAAAGCGGTGAGGAGGCCCGGCAAGTGGCTGAGCCGATGGAGCGCCTCGCCGTGTCCTTCGAGCGTCGCACCGAGCGGGCCGACGAGCGTGTTTCCGGCGAAGTCCGCGTGACGACAACCGACGCGCTGGCTGTGGATTTCGTGATTCCCGCGATCGAGAGACTGCGCGGCAGTCATCCGGATGTCAGCGTCATTCTCACCACGACGACTCGCGTCCTGGACCTTGCGCGACGCGAAGCGGACATCGCTATCCGCACCGTACGTCCGACGCACGCAGAGTTGATCGTGCGGAAACTGGGGGAGTGGGACGTGGGTCTCTATGCGACCCGGCGCTATCTCGAGGTCCGCGGTGAGCCGCAACCGGGGATGGCCTTTGCGGGCCACGACCTGGCGGTCTATCAGACCGGGGTGACGGAGAATCAGGAGAGTACGCTCGCGGGCGAGCCGACGACGCAAGGTCGTATCGTTGCAGAGCTGGATTCAAGTCTGATGCTGGCGACCTTCATTCGCGCAGGGCTGGCCGTCGGCGAATTGCCGTCCTACCTGGCGCAGCGCGATCCCGGACTTGTGCGGATCTGGCCGCAGCGCAAACGTGCGGCAGCGTATGAAGCATGGCTTGTATTGCACGAGGACCTCGCGCGTACCGCCCGGGTGCGTGTGGTCGTCGATGCCCTGATTTCCGTGTTTGAGCACGGATGAGCCATAAGAGAGTTCGGCGAACGCCAGCAGCCTGCTCGCAGCAGTTTCTGGGGGGCATTCAGATAGTGCGCCTTCACCGCACTGGCGTTGAGCAACATCTACATGATTATCAACGCCCTCATGTGCCGTAGTTGCGCAGCCGCTCCAAGTCCACCACGGTTATGCCGCCATATTCCAGCCGCACGATGCCGTCCTTCTGTAGCGTCTTGAGTGCCTGGTTGGCAACCTGTCGCGTGATGCCGGACAGCAGGCCCAGTTCTTCCTGCGTGATGTCCAGGTGGTCGCCGCCGCCGGGATAGAGCACTGGGTTGAACAGCGACGCGATGCAACGCGCGAGCCGGGGCGTGGCGTCGAGGAGGCGGTCATACTCCAGCAGCGCCATGAAATGCGAGAGCCGCTCGTTAAGCTGGCGCACCAGAAAACGGTTGAAGGCCACGCTGTTCTCGACGAGCCACATGAACGTGGCCCGCTCCATGAAGGCCATGCGCGTGTCGCGCAAGGCCACGATGTCGTATCGGCGCGGCTCGTTCTTCAGTACGGTTCCCTCGCCGAACCAGCCGCCCGCCGGCACGCCGGTGAAGGTGACGCTGCGTCCTTCGGGCGACACCGTGCCGATCTTGATCAGCCCAGTCACCACGCCGGTCCAGCTTTCAAGCACGGTGTTCTTGGGGCAGATGCAGACGCCGCGCGCAAAGGTCTTCTCAACAATGCCGGCACACGCGTAGTCCGCTTCGTCGTCGGGCAGGTCGATCGACCACGAAGCGATGTGCGCCAGTCGTGCGCGGCTGATCCCGGGTCGTGCCGGCTCGACGTAGGCGCCGCGATTCTCAGCCACGCTGGATTCCCACCGGCAGCGCGCTGATGCGTCGCACCTCAGCCGAAGTCAGCCAGGCGCCGGATTCGAGGCACCGAGCGAACAGAGCCGTGGCGTCCTCGCCCCAGAACAGCTCCCCATCCAACGCGAAAGTCGGCACGCCGAACACGCCGAGCGCAATCGCCTGGTCGGTGTGCGCGCGCAGCGCCTCCTTCACAGAAGGCTCCTCGACGGCGGTCAAGCCTTGTGGAAAGCCCACTGCCTCGCACAGCGCGGCGAACCCCTCGGGAGACGCGACCTCGTGCCCGTCGCGCCAGATATGGCGGAAGATGCGCCGCACCGCGTCCTGCGAGCCGCCCATCGCAATCGCGAGCCGGAGGGGCTTGATCGGGTTGAACGGATGCGCGGACGGCATGCGGTACGGGATGTCGAGCTGCTCTGCGCGAAATTGTGCGTAGCGATAGGTGAAGATTCGCTTGGCCGGGATCTCAGCCGGCCCCTTTTGCCCCCAGTGCTTCAAGAGCGCGCCCAGCACAACCGGGCGCAGCTCGACGGTCAGCGTGGACGGCAGCCGCTCAAACTGCTCCAGTTGCAGATACGCGAAGGGCGAAACGAAATCGAAGAACCACGCTGCGGTTCTGGCGGCACTCATTGCGCGTTTCCTCCTGTCTTCGTTCGGGTCACCTGCCCCTGTAAGGAGGGCGCCACCGTGAACGGCGCCTCGGTCACGGCGCGTATGTCGGCGAGTGTCACATGCGAAAGAATTTCGCGCAAAACGAGACCTTCGCTGGTCACATCGAAGACGGCGTGCTCGGTAACGATCACCTTCACACAGCCACGCCCGGTGAGTGGCAGCGTGCAACGCGGCAATATCTTCGAGCGGCCGTGCTTGTCGGTATGCATAAGCGCTGCGATCACTTTGGGTGTGCCGTAGCACAGGTCCATTGCCCCGCCGATTCCCGGCCACCACTTTCCGCCGCGCTGACAGGCCCAGTTGGCGAGGTTGCCGAGTGCATCGACCTCCAGCGCGCCGAGAATGGTCACGTCGATATAGCCGTTGCGCATTGCGCCAAGCGACGTGGCGAGGTCCATGATGGCCGCGCCGGGCGGCAGTGTGATGGGCTCGCAGCCGGCGTTGGTGACGTCGCTGTCGATGGCGTCGAGAGGTGGTCGGCCGCCGAAGCCGAACGCGCCGTTTTCGGTATGGAAGATCACGCCGGCGTCGGCATCCAGATAGTTGGCCGTCAGCGTGGGAATGCCGAGACCCAGGTTGACGACTTCCCCCGCGCGCAATTCCTGCGCGCAGCGTGCGGCAATGCGCTGTTTAGGGTTTTGGGGAAAGGCTTGTGACGGCATGACGGTCTCCTCTATGGCTTTGACAGGGACTGGGCGCGCTTTATGCACGAGCTTCGACGGCGATAGCGTCGGGCAACCGTCCGAGCCTGGTCCAATGCTGTCTGTAAAGCGCATGCTGCGCTTCGAGCGTTAGCCCTTGTACCACCGCGTCGACGAAGACACCGGGACAACCCACCCGCTCTGGCGGGATCGTCCCGACCTCGACGATCTCATTCACTTCGACGATCGTGTAACGGCCCGCCATCGCGATGTCGCGCTGGTTCTGCAATGAAGTGCCGCGAAACTCCACGTTGCCGAACGTGTCGGCCCGCCAGCCCTTGATGATCGACACATCCGCGCGCAGTGGCGGCTCGACGAAAAACTCGCGGCCGTCGATCGTGATTTTCTGCTTGAGCGCATCGCGCGCGGGAAACATCCCCGGCTGGTCGAGGATGCCGATACCTACCGGCACCAGCGCCCCGCCGAGCCCCAGCGCGCCGGCACGTACCTTCTCGGCCCACGTGCCCATGGGGAAGAACTCCGTCACCCGCACCGCATCGGTCAGGTATGCATGCGTCGACTCCTCCGTCGTGCCGACGTGCGTGCCGATGAACTCGGTCAGTTGACCCGACGCGAACAGCTTCGCCTTGAGGAAGCCGCCGCGCAGGCCGGGCGTGTTGGCGATCAACGTCAGTTCGTTCACACCGCTGCAGAGCAAGGCCTCGATGCACCGTGCGGCCTCGCCCGCGCCGACGAACTCACCGAGCATCAGTCGCGTGCCGGATCGCACGTGTGAAAGTGCCTCGTCGATCGATACCACCTTGTTGGCGTATCGCACGATCGTCTCCCTGGTTGTTGTCGTAGCGGCAGTGTAGGAGCAAGTGCGGGCAGAAGTTGTCGTGTGGATGACATTTGGCGACGAATGCAGCGATGTGTCGGCGGGGACCGTCACGCGCCTGGCGAGAAGCTGTTCGTCGACTACTCCGGCGACAGGATAGCCGTCATCGACGGGAGGACCGGCGAAATCCGCGACGCCGAGCTGTTCGTCGCCGTGCTCGGCGCGTCGAATTACATCCCCCCATTTGTCCACAGAAATTGTTCGCAAGCCTGTGGATAACATCCTGACAATCGCGACAAGTGCTTGATACCGTTGCGTTCTTTCGCGCTGCACGTGGGAGCTGCCAACACAGCTGCCCCCACGCCTGGCCATTGAGTCCAATCAGTTCGGCGTGATCTGAAACCAGGCCCCGTGCGTAAGGGCGCCTTCGTGGCGCCTTTGTCTGCGTGCCCTGCGGCGTTGCCCCATCACCCGTGGACTTGTCCACAGAAAATGTTCGCAAGCCTGTGGATAACATCCACACAACCGCGCCAAGTGCTTGATGTAGATAAACTCTTGCGCGCTGCGCGCCGGCGCGGCCGCCTCTGGGGCCGCGCCTCCCGCATCAAAGGTACGCCGACTTCTTCGCCACGCGGCCCGCCGCGTCCAGCAAGCGGCTCCGCTCCACCATCGCGCCGAACAGCAAGCCGATCGTCGTCCACATGATCACCTGCATGCCAATCGCCGCGACGCGAAACTTCCACAACAGCATGGCCGGAAAACCAACCGGTACTTCGTTGACCGTCGGCATCGACAATTGCACCGCGCCGATAATCACGATAAACACCACGCCCGCCACAATCGACCCATTCCACGCGCCCAGTTTCATCACTGCGCGCCGCCGCACCTTCAGCGAAAACACCATCGCGGTCAGCGAAATGGCAATCATCAGGAAGAACAAGCCCGTTCGAGTCCCGATCGTTTCCGGGTCGCCCACCGAAGGCGGATTCGCCGGGTACTTGATGTTCGGCACGATCACCAATGCAATGAACGCGCCAAGCGCAAGCCATGCAGACAACGCGCGCGCACTCAACGCGCCAGCGCGGCCATACGCATAAGCAAACACGAGCGAGAACAATCCGCCGAATGCAGCGCCATACGTCACCACGCCGGTCAGCAAGCCCAAGCCCGCTTGCGTGTCGCGACTCACCAACTCGCCGTGTTCGTGTTCGTGTGCGTCGCCGCTCGCCGCTTCCGCCTTGTCCTCCAGCGAAATCGCCTGCTCGACCTGCGGCTCGCCGACGAATCTGGCGAAGCCGAACGTGAGCAGTCCCGCGGCGATGCCTGCAAGCATCCCGCGTACCAGCAACTTACCAACCATGTTCGACTCCGTTAGTGGCAGGGAAAGCCAAGCAGATGGCGGCCGTCGTGCACGAACTCATGCACATACATGCCAGGAATCAGCGACGTGGCGCCCTGTTCCGCACCGACGAAATAAAGCGCGAGCAACAGCAGCAAGCCGCCAAACACGGCCCAAGGCAGCAATTCACGCAGCGGTATCGGCGTGGGTTGAATGGCGGGCTGAGTGGCCGGATCGAAAACAGCATCGGTCATGATGGACATCTCCTGGGGGTAACGCGCCCCGATAGTCGATTGAAGAGGAATGATGCGAAGCTCAGGTCTGGCTTTCGGCTCGTGAATCACCGATTACAGTGGCGCGACCGCGTCGGGCTCTCACCGGCTTCCGCGCTTCGCAGTCCCGTATTCTACGCGCTAAACTTTGCCCTTCGGCCAAGCAAAGCCTGCACGCAGCGGCCGGCTTTGGCGCGGCCTCTATCGAAAGGAACCGAATGGACATCCGGCTGTTACTGATCAGCCACGCGTCGACCGCGGCCATGCGCGCAGCCCGCTTCCCCGCCGACGATCCACTCGACGAACGCGGCCTCGCCGAAGCCACCGCCGCGCGTGAGCGTCTGTCGATCGCGCGCGACACAACGGCCTTCGTCAGCCCGGCCCTTTGCGCACGCGAAACAGCATCGGCGTTAGGGCTCGCGGCAACGGTCGCGCGCGATCTGGACGATATCGGCTACGCACAATGGCATGGCCGGCGCCTCGCGGATCTCGCCGTCGCGGCGCCGCAAGAGCTCGCCGCATGGACACGCGATCCTGACGCGGCCACGCATGGCGGCGAGTCGTTCAGTCAGCTCGTGAAACGGATCGGAGCATGGCTCGACGCGCTGAGCAACACACTAAAAAGCGCGCAAAACAAAACGCAAAACGATGCGCGTCATGTCGTCGGCGTCACGCATGCGACGGTGATCCGCGCCGCGGTCGTTCATGCGCTCGGTGCGTCGCCCGCAGTGTTTCCACGCATCGAGGTCGCACCGCTTTCGGCGGTCGAGTTGCGCCGCTCGCAGCGTGGCTGGGCGTGGTGGCCGGCGCGGCTGTAATTTCAATAGTTTGCTAACGAATATTTTGGAAATACAATGGCGCCCATGACGAACCTGGACACCTTACGCCGCACGGTCAGCACACATTAAACAAAGGCCGAGCAAACTCCGCAGCGCCACACCATACCAGGGATACGGCGTAACGCTTTATGGTCTACCCCTCCATTCGCGACTGGCTGTTCTCGGTCAAAACCTTTGCCGCGGCCATGCTCGCGCTCTACATCGGTCTCGCGCTCGAACTGCCGCGGCCGTACTGGGCGATGGCCACGGTCTACATCGTGTCGAATCCGTTTGTCGGCGCGACCCGATCGAAGGCGCTCTATCGCGCGCTCGGCACCGCGATCGGCGCGGCGGGCGCGATTCTGGTGGTGCCGCCGTTCGTCGAATCGCCGTATCTGTTCAGCGTCGTGGTCGCGTTGTGGACGGGCACGCTGCTGTATCTGGCGATCTCCGACCGCACCGCGCGCAGCTACGTGTTCCTGCTGGCGGGCTATACCCTGCCGATGATCGCCTTGCCTTCGGTGACCAATCCGGGCGGCGTGTTCGACCTGGCGATCACCCGCACTGAAGAGATCACGCTTGGCATCGTGTGCGCGAGCATTGTCGGCGGGGCGGTGTTTCCGAGCCGGCTCGCGCCCACCATCATCGAGCGGACCGACGCGTGGTTTCGCGACGCCGCGTTCTACGCGACCGAAACGCTGTCGGGACGCATTGCCGGCTCGGCGATTTCGGCGGCCCGTCAGCGTCTCGCGGCCACCATCAACGGGCTGGAACTGCTGCTGAGCCAGCTCGCTTACGACCATACGCGGCCGGACATTCTGGCGCGCGCTCACGAACTGCGCGGACGCATGCAATTGCTGCTGCCGCTCATGTCGGCGCTGGCCGATCCGCTGATCGCGCTCTACAACAGCGGCCGGCATTCATGGCCCGAGGGTCTTGAAGCCTTGCTCGCCGATGTCATCAAGTGGTTCAATGCGCCGCTTCCCGCAGCCAGCAAGGGTAACCACCCCGACCCTGTGGCCGACGCGCTGCGAGCGCGGATCGCGGCGATGCAGCCGCCGCCGGCAGCAATGGCGAGCTGGGACGGCGCGCTGCTGTCGAGCGCGTTGTGGCGCCTGAAGCAGGTGGTCAATGTCTGGCAGGACTGCCGCACGCTGCGCATCATCATCACGCGCGAAGAAGGTTCATGGCGGCCGCGTTTTCGCCATTGGCGCCTGGGCGGCACCGAGCGCTACTTCGACCGCGGCATCATGCTGTTTTCGACCGGCTCGGCCGTCGGCGCGATCATCCTCGCGTGCAGCTTGTGGATTAGTTCAGGCTGGGCGGACGGCGCCGGCGCGGTGACGCTCGCAGCGATCGCATGCTGCTTCTTCGCCGCGCTCGACGAACCCGCACCGATGGTGTTCAAGTTCTTTACGTCGACGGCGGCCAGCGTGGTGTTCGCGGGCCTCTATCTGTTCGCCGTGCTGCCGCACGTGCATGACTTTCCGATGCTGGTGGTCATCTTCGCCGCGCCGTTCATCTTCGTCGGCACGCTGATTCCGCGCCCGCAATTCAATCTCGCCACGATGCTGGTCGCCGTCAACACGGCCACCTTCATCAGCATTCAGGATGCTTACGACGCCGACTTCCTGGTGTTCATGAACAGCAACCTCGCGGGCCTGGCCGGTCTGCTGTACGCATTCCTGTGGACCCGCGTGACGCGTCCGTTCGGCGCCGAACTCGCGGCGGCGCGGCTGTTGCGTTCGAGCTGGGCCGACGTGGCGCTGACCGCCTCCACGCGGCCGATCGACGATCCGCGCAATCTCGCCGCGCGCATGCTCGACCGTCTGATGCAATTGATCCCGCGCCTCGCCGCCACCGACGACCATCGCCATCCGTCGATCGAAAGCTTCCGCGATCTGCGCATCGCCTTCAACGCGCTCGACCTGCGCCGCCTGACCCGCAAGCTCGGCGGCGAAGCGCCGGCCGCAATCGATCACGTGCTCGACGGCGTGCGCGAACACTTCGAAACCTGCGTCGATCAGCGCGTGCGCCAACCGGTGCCCGCCAGCCTGATGTCGTCGATCGACGCAGCCGTGGCGCGCGTCACGGCCCAGGGGCTCGCCAATGCCGGCGCGCCGAGCGCGACCTCGCAGACTTCGGCACGCCTGTTGCGCGACGCGCTGCACGCGCTGGTCGGCTTGCGTCTATCGCTGTTTCCGGCCACGCTAACCACGCTCACGCCGCCCGAACCGGAGGCCGCCACCTGATGCGCCCGTCCAGCAACCTGTTCCGCTCCGTCATTCACCCTTTGCCCACTCCTCGCGATGATCGGTGAAATCGACATCTTCGGCGTGTTCGTGCCGGCCGTGCTCGTGCTGATGTTGATCGCCTATCTGATCAACCAGGTCATCCGCACGGCGCTCGCACGCGTCGGCTTTTACCGCTTCGTCTGGCACCGTTCCATCTTCGATCTCGGCATCTACGTGCTGGTGCTGGGCCTTGTCGTCGTCGTTTCGCACAGACTAATAACGTGAAAAAAACCTGGTTCTCCGTCGGTCAAGTTCTGCTGACCCTGATCGTCGTCGTGATCGCGGCCCTCGTGCTGTGGAAACTGGTCGGCTATTACATGTTCGCGCCGTGGACCCGCGACGGTCACGTGCGCGCCGACGTGATCCAGGTCGCGCCGGACATCTCGGGGCTGATTTCATCCGTCGACGTAGCGGACAACCAGCAGGTCAAGCAGGGCCAGGTGTTGTTCGTCATCGACCAGGCGCGTTACACGCTCGCGTTGCGTCAGGCCCAAGCCACCGCGCAGCAACGCCGCGCGACACTCGATCAGGCGCGCCGCGAAGATGCGCGCAACCGTAAGCTGGGCAACCTGGTCGCGGCGGAAGCCGCCGAAGAAAGCCGTTCACGCGTCGAGCAGGCCGAAGCCGCGCTCGCCGATGCGAACGTCGCGATCGATACGGCCCGGCTCAATCTGCAACGCACCACCATCGTGAGTCCGGTCGACGGTTATCTGAACGACCGCGCGCCGCGCACCGGCGAGTTCGTCGCGGCGGGCCGGCCGGTGCTGGCGGTGGTCGATATGCATTCGTTCCGCGTCGATGGCTACTTCGAGGAAACCAAGCTGCGCGGCATCGACATCGGCCAGCAGGTCGATATCAAGGTGATGGGCGAGCCGAACGTGCTGCGCGGTCATGTGCAGAGCATCGTCGCCGCGATCGAGGACCGCGACCGCACGCAAGGCTCGAACCTGCTGCCGAACGTGAACCCGGCGTTCAGCTGGGTGCGGCTCGCACAACGGATTCCGGTGCGCGTCGCGCTCGACGAAATTCCCGCCGACTTCCGCATGATCGCCGGACGTACCGCGACGGTGTCGGTGCGCGATCTGTCGCCGGGCGGCAAGCCACGCCGGATTTCCGACACGGCGCGCACATCCGGCGCCGTGGATGCCCCGGCGGCTTCGTCTGCGCCCGCTGTTCCGGCTGCCTCTGCCGCACTGCCGGCGTCCACCGCTGTCATCTCGGGCGCCTCGCAATGAAGCTGCCGCGCGCCCTGCCCTTATTGCCGCTGTTGCCTTTGACCGTTGCGCTCAACGGCTGCATTAATGTCGGCCCCGATTACTCGCTGCCGAAGCAGGCGCTGGTCAACGCGCCGCTCGCCAATGCGCCGCTCGAAGGCGCCGATTCCGCGTTGACGTCGCGGCAGAATGTGCCCGCCGTGTGGTGGAAGCTTTATGACGATCCGGTGCTGAACAGCCTCGTCGACGAAGCGCTGCAATCGAACACCGACTTGCGGGTGGCCGCGGCGAATCTGGCGCGCTCGCGCGAAGCGTTGGGCGTCGCGCAAGCGCAGGGCGGTTTCTCCGGCAAGTCTTCGGCGGCGATCGAGCGCGCGCAGGAATCGGCCGAGCAGTTTCTGCTCACGAAGAAACTGCCGGTCGTCAATGAAGGCGACATCGGCATCAGCATCTCGTACGAAATCGATCTGTTCGGCAAGCTGCGGCGCGGTGTCGAGGCGGCGCAAGCGGACACCGAGTCCGTGCAGGCGGCCGGCGATCTCGCGCGAATCACGGTGGTCGCGGACGTGGTGCGCTCCTATGTCGAACAATGTTCGGCGGCCGAGGAACTCAGGATCGCGCAGCAGTCGCTGGCGCTGCAAAAGCAGCGCGTGGCTGTATCGCGCCGTCTGCGTGACGCGGGCCGCGGCAATCAGACCGATGTGACGCGCGGCCAGACGCAGGTCGATACCCTCGCCGCGGATATTCCGCGCTATACGGCGCGCCGTAAGATCGCGCAATACCGGCTGGCCGCGCTGCTCGCACGCGCACCGTCCGATTTGCCGCCGGCGGTGCTGGCCTGCAACAAGCTGCCGGCAATCCGTCAACCGATTCCGATCGGCGACGGCGCCGCGCTGCTCAAGCGCCGTCCGGACGTGCGCGAGGCCGAGCGTCAACTGGCGGCTTCGACGGCGCGGATCGGTGTCGCGACCGGCGCGTTGTATCCGACGGTGAGCATCGGTGCCTCGGCCGGTTTGACGGGGGTTCTCGAAGACCTCGGCACGTCGCCGACCGCGCGCTGGGGCTTCGGTCCGCTGATCGGCTGGACCTTCCCGACGAACGGTGCGCGCGGTCGCGTGCGCGAAGCGCAAGCGTCGAGCAATGTGGCGTTGGCGAAATTCGACGGCGTGGTGCTGACCGCTTTGCGCGAGACCGAAACCAGCCTCGCCACCTACGCCGCCGACTACAACCGCGCCGATGCATTGCGTGCCGCACTGAAGTCGGCCACGCAGTCGGCAGATGAAACGCACCGGCTGTATCTCGCCGGACGCGAGTCGTTCATCTCGGATCTCGACGCAACGCGCACGCTGACGTCGACGAAGTCTCAGGTGGCGGCGGCGGAAGGCCAGGTGGCGATCGATCAGGTCAATCTGTTCCTCGCGCTCGGCGGCGGCTGGGACACCAATCCGCAGACAGCGCCGGCTGCTGCAACGCCCGCCAAGGCAGTGCCAACCGCAGTCGTCAAAACCAAAACGCCTTGATCGGCGCCTCGATCGCTTCTGACGACGGCCCGCGCTAGCGCGGCGGCCCTAGGCTGGTCGCCGTTTCGCCGCTGCCTGGTGAATCGCGGCCCGCACACGCGGATACGTGCCGCAACGGCAAACGATGTTCGACATCGCCGCGTCGATGTCGGCGTCGGTGGGATCGGGCTTCTGCTTGAGGAGCGCACAGGCCGCCATCAGTTGCGCGCTTTGGCAATAGCCGCACTGCACCACGTCAAGATCGAGCCACGCCGCCTTCAGTGCCTGCGCCTCGGCGCCTTGCACGCCTTCAATCGTTGTCACCTTCTGCGTGTGCAAGCTCGACATCGGCGTCTGGCAGGCGAGGGACGCCTTGCCGTCCAGATGGATCGTGCACGCGCCGCAAATGCCCACGCCGCAGCCGAACTTCGTACCGGTCATGCCGAGTTCGCAGCGCAGCACCCACAGAAGCGGCATATCCGGTTCGGCTTGCACGGCCACCGCCCGGCCGTTGATGTTCAGCGATCCCATGCTGTTCTCCGTGTTTTTCCGAGTACATGCTCGTGCGCTTCAAGTGCGCTTCAAGCGGGCTTCAAAGGCAACGCTCGCAGCCGCTGGCCGGTGAGCGCGAACACCGCGTTGGCGACTGCCGGCGCGATCGGCGGCACGCCCGGTTCGCCGACGCCTTGCGGATGCAGCTGGCTCGGCATGATGTCGGTTTCGATCACCGGACAATCGTTCATCCGCACCACCGGGAAGTCGAGAAAGTTCTTCTGCTGCACCTGGCCGTTGACGATCGTGATTTCATCCTGCAACGCGGCCGAGAGACCGAACACGATCGCGCTCTCCATCTGCTGACGGATCAGGTTCGGATTCACCGGCATTCCGCAATCGATCACGCAGATCACGCGATGCACGCGAATCCGTTTGTCCGGCCCGAGCGACACCTCCGCCACTTGCGCGACGACGCTGCCGAACGCCTCGTGCAGCGCGACGCCGCGCGCTCGCGGGGCGCCGTCGGCGGTGTGCTTCAGCGGACGTCCCCAATCGGACAAGGCCGCCACGCGCCGCAGCACGGCCAGATGCCGCGGATGCTGCGTGAGCAGCGCCGCGCGGAACGCAATCGGATCGTGGCCTGTGGCCGCGGCCAGTTCGTCGGTGAAACTCTCGGTGAAAAACGCCTGGTGCGAATGGCCAACCGACCGCCAGAATCCGACCGGCACCGGCAACTCCACGATCTCGTGGGCCACGCGTGCCGTGGGCCATTCATACGGTTGATCGAAGGCGCCTTCGCACGTGGTCTTGTCGAGTGGAATACGCGGCACGCCGTAGTAACGCGCGAGCGATTCCGGCACGATCGCCTGACTCGCCGACGTGCTATGCCACGCGACCAGCTTGCCCGCGCCGTCGAGACCCGCCTTGAAGCGCGCGAGGCAAGCCGGGCGATAGAAATCGTGCGTGAAGTCCTGCGCGCGCGACCAGATGGTTTGCACCGGATGGCCACCGCCGCCCTCACGCGCAATCGCCGCAGCCTGCGAAATGAAATCGAGCTCCAGACGGCGCCCGAAGCCGCCGCCGAGCAGTTGCGTGTGCATATCGACTTTGTCGGCGTCGAGGTCCAGCACTTTCGCGACGTGGTGACGCGCGAGGGCCGGCATTTGCGTCGAGACCCAGACGGTGGCCGCACCGTCCGCGAGTTGAACAGTGCAATTGATCGGTTCGACCGCGCCATGCGCTAGATATGGCGCGTAGTACTCGGCGGTGACGGTTCGCGCGGCGCCGTGCAAAGCGGCATCCACGTCGCCGCGGTGGTAGTAGGCGTAGCCGTCGCCGTCTTCCAACGCTTGCGCAAGACGGCGGTTCAGGTCGGCGGTGGAAAAGGTGGCCGCGTCGCCGTGATACCACTCCACCGCGACAGCATCGACTGCGTTCATCGCGCGGAACGGATTGTCTGCGATCACCGCGACGCCGCCACTACCGCCGTTGTATGGCTTCAGCGAGAACGCCTTGACGACGCCCGGCATTTTTATCGCAGCCGACGCATCGAAATGCGATACGGTGCCGCCTAACGTGGGGCACATGACGACGCTGGCGTACAGAAGGCCGTCGGGCAGCGCGTCAATGCCGAAGCGCGCCGTGCCGTCGATTTTCGATGCGGCCTCGATGCGCCGCACTGGTTTGCCGATCAGCTTGAAGTCGGAGGGATTTTTCAGTGCGACCTTGCGTGGCAACGGTTGCTGCGCCGCCGACGCCGACAGTTCGCCGAAGCTCGCCTTGCGGCCCGAGCCGTGCAGCACGTGGCCCGCTTCCGCACGGCATTCGCTGGCCGGCACCTGCCATTGCGCGGCTGCCGCGCCGATCAGCATCACGCGAGCCGACGCGCCCGCTTCGCGCATCGGCGTCCACAGGTCGTTGATACTCGACGAGCCGCCCGTCATCATCGTGCCGCCTTCACGCACGAGTTTGCTCGTCAGCCAGACCGCGACGTGTTTGACGGTGCTGTCGTCGTCCGGACGAAACGGCAGATCGTCGACGATGTTCTGCACGCTGTTATAGATCTTGTCGATCGGCGAACTCTCCACCCGCACCTGCGGCCAGTCGGCGTCCAGTTCTTCGGCGAGCAGCATGGCGAGGCCGGTGTGGATACCCTGCCCCATTTCCGCTTTGCTCATCATGATCGTCACGCTGTTGTCGGCGGCGATCTTGACCCAGCCGTTCAGCGCCGCCTGCGCGCCTTCGGCCGGTAACGGCGTGGACGTGGTCAGGCGCTGGCGCGGCGGCAGCACCGACCAGCCGACCAGCAGCGCGCCGACAGCGCCGGCGCCACCGAGCAGGAAGGTTCTGCGCTTTAACATGACATGACTCGTTGAGCGTGCATGAGGGCGGGAGGCTGCAAGGGCGCAGGCGGGCGCCGCGCCACTTCCACTTCCACTTCCACTTCCACTTCCACTTCCACTTCCACTTCCACTTCCACTTCCACTTCCACTTCTTCGGAACAATAATAAGACGCGCGAGTGTGCGTCCGACTGAAACTCGCGCGTTTAAGCCAGGCGGGGGCGGGCTGGTGGAGCGGCGTGATCAAAGCGCCGTGCGCAAGCCGTGTGTCGTTTCATTAAATGTCATTCGCCGCGTGGCGGCACGCTGCAGTGCAACTGGCCTAGTGGGCGTTTTGATCAGCACCACACCAGATCACCCCCGCCCCCGAATCATTGCAATCAACACCCGCAGCCCCGCGGGCACATGACGTCGCACCGGAAAGTAAAGACAAAGCCCAGCGAACGCCGGCGTCCAGTCCTCCAGCACGCGCTGCAACGTCCCGCTTCCAGGTCGCCAGCCACGTTCCACTCGCTCATATAAGCCAGCCCGAATCCCTCGCGCGCCGCCTCCATCACTAGCGTCGATTCATCCAGTGTCAGCATGCCTTGCACATCCACGCCAATCGCCTCGCCGCGTCGCTCGAACTCCCAGTGATAAATGCGTCCACTCGGCATGCGCAGCCGAATACAGCAGTGCGCACGCAAATCATCCGGTGTGTGCGGCTTCGGGTGCTCGGCAAAATAAACCGGACTGCCAACGCGGGGCGATTGCCTTGGGTTGACCTGACATCAACGCCCCACACATTTTTCAGACACATCTGATTCACAGCGGCAACAGCCAAAACCAAGCTCCTTTTACACGTTTGTTCAACCCTGAAGGAGACTGGCGCATGAAAGATAACGCACCGAGCGAAACAACCTATCTGTTCGTCACGATCGGTTCACTGACTGAGCGAGGAGAGATTCATCGTAACGCCGCCGGCGTCGGTGATTTCATCGAGTACGAAAACGGTACGCGGGCACAAATCGTCACGGGCATTGAACTGCCCAACAGGCCAGCTTTCCGGCCACTTGCTGTCGTTGGGAGTCTGCTCGATAACGACGACGTGATTACCGATAGCCCCGATCGCGAGAACCATGCCGTGAGCTTCGTTCCGGTTCACGGATCTGACGACGCTTTAGCGCGACTTGCGGGAGCCTGACCCAATGGCGATTTTCTATAGCGTTGTTGAAGGGGACCCGCTCGACAGTGGAGAAAATAGCCACGTCATAGATGGACTCGCTAACTGCACGATTGAAGGTCCTGACGCACGCCACAGACGAATGACGTTTCTTGGACATATGGCGTGGTGCGACCGGTGCAAGAGTGCCGCTGAGATCGTTGCGGCTGCCGGATGTCGCGACAACCGCCGCATATTCGATGCCACCTTGGGTCGATACCAGGCATTAGGCGGCGATAAGGTGCTCTGCAAGTGCTCGTCGCCCCCGCGCATCACTCCGGTCTATGGCCGTAGCTGGATGGTCATTGACGATACGGGTGGCGTCGGCAACACGACTGTTGCGGATTCGTCCCGTGAATCGTTCCAGCAGCCGGGAAGTTTCGACGAACAGGTCTGGGCTGTTGCGACCGGTACGACCTTTGACGGCTATCCGTACTTCATCGAAACGGCGGACGGTCGCACGTTCAACGGACGTACTGAAGCGAACGGCAGATTGCCCCGTGTCGTCTCTGATTCAGCCGGCGAGTACACCGTTCATTGGGGCGATGAAGCCCTCGCACGACAAGCAGGAGTTTGAAGCATGCCCAATAAAAAAACCGTTGTTCGAACAAACTCAACGCCCGGTTCCATCAAGGAAGTGCAATTGAAGGTGCTTACCTTCCAGGAACTGTGGGACAACTATCCGACTGGTAACCCATACGATAACCCGGCATACACAAACCAGTGCGCCATTCGCATGAGCGTAACGTTCCACCAGGTAGGGATCGAAATGAAATCGTTTTCGCAAAAGCTGGTGAAGCCACTTTCCGGTGCGCCAACGATTGGACGAATCCTGCTTGATGGCAAGGCCACCGCAACGCGGGCCGACGAACTAGGCGAATGGCTAAACCTGCGCCCATTCGCCGGTCTGCCCAAAGCAGAGCATATTACCGGTGCAGATTGGGAGAGCAAGGTTAGAGGCCGAACGGGTATCATCCAGTTTTCCCGATACTGGTCCCGCGCAGGCGAGAGTGACGCCAATGCAAGCGGCGGACACATTGATCTATGGAACGGTTCGCGGTTAACGAACAATGGGGTGCTGGGAACCTTGGAAAACTTTTCGCGCTTTACCCTTCACGTCAACGATCCGTGGATTCCCGTCTATTCCGACCTCAGAAAATCAAAGTCAATTCTATTCTGGGAAATTAAGTGATAGGGTCGCTCGCCGCATTCCTAATTGGATGTCTAGTAGGTCTTTCGCTAGACCTGATTCCTCATGCGGTAGAGATCGCCATGCGCGTCGATATATGCCGAGAGTCATGTCCTGCGATGTTTCGGATAGGCTCGACACTTGTATATCTGGGAATGCCGCTTGCGTGGGGAACGCTATCGGTCTTTATCTTTCGTCAATCAACAGAGAAAGGCCGTTTGAAAAACGTAGCCTTGGCGCTAGTTGCATCGCTAGTGCTCATTTTGCTCATGACATGGGTTGCCTACGCGTATCAGGCAGGCACCCTGAAGTGATACGGGCACGACTTTCCAGAAGTTCGCTTGTTTCTGGCGCCCCTACGGACGGTCGAGCCCGGTAAATTCGAAGCAGATTCTGTTTTTGCCTTCTATCAGCAAGTTCAACGCCGGTTCGAGCCCGACACGACATCGATCCACACGGCGAGCACCAGAATGCTGCCCTTCACGATCATCTGCCAGTACGCGTCGACGTCGAGCATCGACATGCCGTTGTCGAGGCTCGCCATCACCAGCGCGCCGATCAACGCCCCGTAGACCGTGCCGGAGCCGCCGCGCATCGACGTTCCGCCGATAAAGCACGCCGCGATCGCATCCAGCTCGCCCATCGAACCCGCCGACGGCGAGCCGGCCGCGAGCCGCGCCGTGTTGACGATGCCGCCGAACGCGCACATCAACCCCATCAGCGCGAAGATCGCCAGCTTCACGCGGTTGGTGTTCACGCCGGATAACCGCGTCGCTTCGAGATTCGAACCCACGGCATAGATGCGGCGGCCGAATACGGTCTGCGTCGCGATCCACGTGAAGACGCCGAGCAATGCGAGCAGTAACAATACCGGCACCGGTATGCCGCCATAGCGATCCAGCGTGGCGACGAACGCCGCCAGAATCACGCCTGCGCCGACAACCTTCACGACGTCCTGCCAGACAGGCACGACCGTCAACTGATAGCGCTCGCGGTTGCGCCGTTGCCGCACGGTGATAAAGGTCAGCAGCAGAAACAGCACGACGGCGAGCGTATCGCCCGCAAGCCGCGGCAAATACCCCTGGCCGACGAAGACGAAATTATCGGAGACCGGTGCGATGGTCGAACCGCCGGTCACGCCGAGCAGAATGCCGCGATAAGCCAGCATGCCGCCCAGGCCGACGATGAACGACGGCACGCGCCGGTAGGTCGACCACCATCCGTTGAACATGCCCATGACTACGCCGAGCAGCATCACCACGGGCAGCGTGACGCCGATCGGCCAGTGACGGTTGACGTCGAGAATCGCCGCCACGCCGCCGAGCAGACCCAGCAACGACCCGACCGACAAATCGATCTCGCCGGCGATGATCACGAACACCATGCCGCACGCGAGCATGCCGGTAATCGACATCTGCCGCAGCAGATTCGACAGATTGCGGGGCGTGACGAACGCACCGTGCGTGAGAATCGAAAAGAACATCCAGATCGCGGCCACCGCGATCAGCAACGCGAGAATCTTGTAGCGCGCGAACAATTGCTGAATGCGCTGCGGACCGCCGAATGCGCCTCGCGGCGCGGCACTGTCGGCGCGTTGTGAAGTGACATCGGGAGTCATGCGGCACTCGCTTCGGTTGGTGCGGTTGGGTTTGGGGATCGCTGCACGGGACGGATTGCGGCGCTGAGAATGTCCTCCTGCGTGAGGCCCTCGTTGATGAAATCGCCGCGCAATTCACCTTCGCCGATCACCAGCACGCGATCGCTGATACCGAGCACTTCAGGCAATTCGGACGACACCATCACGATCGACACGCCGCGCTGTGCAAGCTGGAAGATCAGTTTATAAATTTCATATTTCGCGCCGACGTCGACGCCGCGAGTCGGTTCGTCGAGGATCAGCACCTTGGGGTCGGTGAGCAGCATGCGCGTCAACACGGCTTTCTGCTGATTGCCGCCCGACAGGCTCGCGATCGACAGCATCGGATGCGCGGCGCGCACCGAGAGCCGCTTCATCTCCGTATGAATCGTATCGAGTTCGGCGGCGGAATCGATACGGCCACCGCTCGCAAAGCGTTGCAACACCGCGAGCGTGATGTTGTGGCCGACGCTCAGATTCGGCACGATGCCATGCCGCTTGCGGTCCTCGGGCACCATGCCGATGCCCGCGCTAATCGCATCGATGGGTGCACGAATTTTCAACGGCTTACCCTCCATCACCACTGTCGCTTCGCTCGCCCCCGGATACGCGCCGAAAATCGCCTGCATCAACTCCGTGCGCCCAGCGCCGACCAGACCGGCGACGCCCAGAATCTCGCCGCGCCGCAGCGCAAACGACACGTCGTTCACGCGCTTGCGACGCGGATTGGTGACATCGAAACAGGTGACGTGGCGCGCTTCGAATATGACCTCACCGATCGGATGCGGCTCGCGCGGAAACAGATTCTTGATTTCGCGGCCCACCATCATCGCGATGATGCGCTCGGTCGTCAGCGCGCGCATCGGCTCAGTCGCGACATGCCGGCCGTCGCGAATCACGCTGATCGTGTCGCACACGGCTTCCACTTCGTCGAGCTTGTGCGAGATATACACGCAGGCCACGCCGCGCCGTTTCAGATCGCGCACGATGTCGAGCAGGATGCGTGTCTCCGATGCCGTCAGCGACGACGACGGTTCATCGAGAATCAGCAGCTTCGCGCGCTTGTTCAGTGCCTTGGCGATTTCGATCAGTTGCTGATGCCCGCCGCCGTAGTTCATCACCGGCTGCGCGACATTGATGCCGCCGATAGCGAGTTCACGCAGCAACTCATCGGCGCGCTGATACATCGCCGCATAATTCATCCGGCCGCCAGGCAGCGTGATTTCGTTGCCGAGGAAAATGTTCTCCGCTACCGACAATTCCGGCACCAGCATCAGCTCCTGGTGAATGATGATGATGCCGGCCCGCTCGGTATCGCGCACGCTGGCGGCCTTCAGCGGCTCGCCCTCCCAGATGATTTCGCCGTCCCAGGTGCCGTACGGGTACACGCCGGACAACACTTTCATCAGCGTCGATTTGCCCGCGCCGTTCTCGCCGCACAAGCCGATGCACTCGCCGGGCGCGACCGTCAGGTCGATGCCGTCGAGCGCCTTTACGCCGGAGAACGCTTTGACGATGCTGCGCATCGTCAGTAAAGGTTGCGTCATTCGCTATGCCTCGCTGCAAAGGCGCACGGCGGCACCGATGCGCGTCACGCGCATCGAGATCCGCCACGCACGCGTTACGCTCATTGGCTCGCGAGCTGAGCCTGGGTGTAGAAACCATCCTTGACGACGAGATCGACATTGCCCTTGGTCAGCAAGGTCGGTTGCAGCAATACCGTGTCGACCTTCTTCTTGCCGTTGTCGTATTGCGCGTTATAGGCCGGCTTTTCGCCCTTCGCAAGCGCGACCGAGAGCTTCGCGGCTTCGCCCGCGATCAGCTTCAGCGGCTTGTACACGGTCATCGTCTGCGTGCCGGCGATGACGCGCTTCACTGCCGCGAGGTCCGCGTCCTGGCCCGACACCGGCACTTTGCCCGCCATATGCTGCGCCGCCAGCGCCTGGATCGCGCCGCCCGCGGTGCCGTCGTTCGACGCGACGATCGCATCGATCTTGTTGTTGTTCGCCGTCAGCGCATCCTCGACGATACGCAACGCCGTCGACGCGCTCCACTCAGGCACCCACTGCTGGCCGACCACCTTAATGTCGCCCTTATCGATAGCGGGCTTCAACACTTTCAACTGCCCTTCGCGCAGCATCTTTGCGTTGTTGTCGGTCGGCGCGCCGCCGAGCAGGAAGTAGTTGCCCTTCGGTTGCGCGTTGTAAACACCCTGCGCCTGCAGTTCTCCCACTTTTTCGTTATCGAACGAGATATAGGCATCGACATCGGCATCCAGAATCAGCCGGTCATACGAGACGATCTTGATGCCCGCTTTCTTCGCTTCGGCGACGACGTTGCCGAGCGTCTTCGAATTGAACGGCACGATGACGATCACATCGACGCCGCGCGAAATCAGGTTTTCGATCTGCGAGATCTGCCGCGCCTCGCTGGCGTCGGCCGATTGCACCGACACTTTCGCGCCGAGCTTTTCCGCGGCCGAGACGAAGTAGTCACGATCGCGCGACCAGCGCTCGACGCGCAGATCGTCGATACAGAAGCCAATTTCCGGATGCTCCTTGCTTGCATGCGCGAGCGGCGCCACAAGCGACAGGCTGGCGAGCATCGCTCCACATATGAACGAACTCAGAACGGTACGGCGCGTTGCGAATTTCATGTCTCACTCCTCTTCTGATATAGCCGGAATACCGGATTGGACGGCCTGTGCTGCGAGCCACATGGCCGGACAAGCGACAACCCAAAGCTTCCTTTTGTTCGCGCGGTCAGCGTGGCCGCGCGATTTTTTTAATGTCTTACCCGCCGTCTTTGCGCGGCCTTCACTGCATGCGTGGTGCTTCAGCGCACGCCATAAATCGCCTGATTCACCACGTTTTCCAGCCGCTCCTGCTGGCCGCTTGCATGCTGCGGATTCAGGCCGCGGGACAGCGCATCCGCGGCCAGCGTCGACAGCGAATGGTCGCCCGACAGGATCTTGCGGCCGAACTCCGTGTCCCAGCCCGCATAGCGCTGACGCTTGAACTGTTCGAGACGATCGCTTTCGATCAGCGCTGCGGCACGCTCCACCGCGAGCGCCAGATTGTCGATCGCGCCGATATGGCCGTAAAACAGATCCTCGGCATCGGTGCTCTGCCGCCGCACTTTGGCATCGAAGTTCATGCCGCCAGTCGTAAAGCCGCCATGCTTGAGGATCTCGTGAAAAGCCAGCGTCAGTTCCTCGACGCTGTTCGGAAACTGATCGGTATCCCAGCCGTTCTGCGGATCGCCGCGATTCGCGTCGACACTGCCGAAAATGCCGAGCGCATACGCAGTGGCGATCTCGTGATGAAACGAGTGGCCGGCGAGCGTCGCGTGATTGGCTTCGATATTCACGCGGATGTCGTTCTGCAAGCCGTATTGCAGCAGAAAACCGTGCACGGTCGCCACGTCGTAGTCGTATTGATGCTTGGTCGGCTCCTGCGGTTTCGGTTCGATCAGCAAGGCGCCTTTGAAGCCGATCTTGTGCGTATGCTCGACCACCATATGCAGAAAACGGGCGAGCTGGTCGCGTTCGCGCACGAGGTCGGTATTGAGCAGCGTATCGTAACCTTCGCGGCCCCCCCACAGCACATAGTTTTCGCCGCCGAGCCGTTGCGTCGCATCGAGCGCGTGGCGAACCTGGGTCGCCGCAAACGCAAAAATCTCAGGATTTGGGCTGGTGGCCGCGCCCGCCGCATAACGCGGATGCGAAAACAGATTGGCCGTGCCCCACAGCAGTTTGATACCGGTGTCCTGCTGCTTGCGCGCCAGATAGTCGGTCATACGCGCGAAGTTCTCGCTGTATTCCTGCAGGCTCGCTCCTTCTGGCGCTACATCGGTATCGTGAAAGGTGTAGTAAGGCGTGCCGAGCTTCGTGAAGAATTCGAAGGCCGAATCGGCTTTTTGCTGGGCCCGCTCCATCGCGTCGCCGGCTTGCTGCCATGGACGCTGAAACGTTCCCTGTCCGAAGATGTCGACACCGGGCCAGACGAACGTGTGCCAATAGCAGACGGCGATACGCAGATGTTCTTCGAGCGTCTTGCCGAGTACACGCTTGTTCTTGTCGTAATGGCGATACGCAAACGGGTTATCCGATTGCGGACCTTCGTAGCGAACTGGGGGGATGTGTTCGAAGTAGGGCATCAGCGTCTCCTGTTTATGCTGCATTGCAACCCGTGCAACTCCATGCGCGGGTCGACAAGGTGACGCCATGCTGACGCTAGAGACATGTACCGGCAATTGCGAAATTGCGCAGCGGGCTTGATGTTTCTTACCGCCCATGCGTTTGGTCCACACCGACGCGATCTTCAGGGCCTAGAATAGCCAGACGCTTAAAAACCGTGCGGCGTTCACGCCCACCCAACAGGAGACGATGGCGCAGCGGTTCCTGACGACCCGCACGCCGCCACTGCCATGACCCGCCCTCAAACGCCACAGACGACCCATCGGATCGCGCTGCTGTTCAACGCGAACAAGGTGTATGACCGCGAGATCATCACGGGCATCGGCAATTACCTGCTGTCGACGCGCGTGGCCTGGGACCTGTTCCTCGAGGAAGATTTTCGTTGCCGGCTGGCGGGCATCGAACGTTTCGACGGCGACGGCATCATCGCGGATTTCGACGATCCCGCCGTGGGCGAAGCGCTGCGCGACTGTCCGCTGCCGGTCGTCGCGGTCGGTTCATCGTTCGAAGATCCGGCTCACTATCCTCCGGACTTACCCTATATCGCGACCGACAATGCGAAGCTCGTCTCGCTCGCTTATACGCATCTGATCGGCGTGGGCCTCGAACACTTCGCTTTGTATAGCCTGCCGCAGGCACAGGAGAACCGCTGGGCCCAGCAACGCGAATTGGCATTCGCTCATCTGCGCCGTGCGGACGGCCACAGCGCACAGCAAATCGACAGCGAAATCTATCGCGGCCTGTCGACCAGCGCGCCGTCATGGAATCAGGCGACCGAGCAACTCACCGCGTGGCTGCGCCAACTGCCGAAGCCGGTCGGCATCGTCGCAGTGACCGACGCACGCGCGCGGCATCTGCTGCAAGCGTGCCTGATCGCCGGCATTCCGGTGCCCGAGGAAGTGGCGATCATCGGCATCGACAACGATCCGCTCACGCGCACGCTGACCCGCATTCCGCTTTCTTCAGTGATTCAGGGCACCGAAGAAATGGGCCGCACCGCCGCTCACCTGCTGCATCGGATGCTGCGCGGCGCGCGCTTTCCGGGGCGCCGCATTCTCGTGCCGCCGGTCGGCATCAACGTGCTCGAATCGACCCAACACCAGCCGCTCGCGAGCCCGTATGTGATGCGTGCGCGGCACTTCATCCGCCAGTACGCATGCCAGGGGATTCGCACCGAACAGGTGGCCGATTACGTCGGCGTATCGCGCTCGTCGCTCGAAGAGTATTTCCGGCGCGAACTGCGGTGCACCGTGCATCAGGAGATCCTGCGCCACAAACTCGATGTCGCGAAGGCGCTGCTGGCCAAGCGCGACGCGTCGAGCGCGGAGGTCGCAATCCGTTGCGGCTTCACGTCGCTGCAATACATGTACGCGGTATTTCGCCGGGAACTGGGCTGTACGCCGCGCGAGTATCAGGAGCGCGCGAATTCGGCGGCGGCACCCGGCTGAACCGGCTTTTCTCTTTTATCTCGACCGACGATATGATCAGCATCGCACCAATTTCTTCCGAGCCGTGGGGCGTATTGCCCGGTGGCGATCCTGTCCGGCTCTTCACGCTGCGCAACACCCACGGCATGAAGGTCGCCATCAGCGACCTGGGCGCGACGCTGGTCTCGTGGCATGCCCCGGACCGCGCCGGACGGCTCGCCGATATCCTGCTCGGGCACGACACGCCAACCGAATATGTCGCCGCGACCACCTACATGGGCGGACTGATCGGCCGGTGGGCGAACCGTATTGCCGATGCGCGCTTCGCGCTCGACGGTATCGAATACACGCTGGATCGCAACGAAGGGAACAACCTGTTGCATGGCGGCACGCAGGGTTTTCATCGCGCGCTATGGGACGTCAGCGAAGACAACGGCTCGCTCGTGATGCAGCTCGAATCGCCGGAGGGCGATGCCGGTTTTCCGGGCAACGTAACGGTTCAGGTGCGCTATACGCTCGACGACGACGGCGCGTTGACGATCGCCTATGAAGCCGTCACCGATGCACCGACGCCGCTCAATTTGACAAGCCATCCTTACTTCAACCTGTCAGGTCGGCCGGGTTCCGACATTCGCGGCCACGTGTTGTCGATCGATGCCGACACGTTTTTTGAAGTCGATGCGGCACTGATTCCTTGCAAGCTCGCCGACGTAGCGGGCAACGCGTTCGACTTCCGGCAAAGCGCGCCGATCGGCGCGCGGCTGGACTGGCCGCACGCGCAGCTCGCGCGGGCGGGCGGCTTCGATCATTGTTACGTGCTGCGCGACACGGCGGATGCAACCGGCGTTGCATTGTCCGGCGCTTCGCTGGTGCGCCCGGTCGCCTGCGCATACGACCCCGGCAGCGGGCGCGAACTCACCGTCTCGACCGATCAGCGCGGCTTACAGTTCTATACGGGCAATTGGCTGCGTGACGATCCAGGGCGCGGCGGTATTGCCTATCAACCTCACGCCGGCCTTTGCCTTGAAGCAGGCGGGTTTCCGAATCAGGTCAACATGGCGGAACAGGAACAGGTCGTCGTGCGGGCCGGCAATGCGTATCGGCAGGTGACCCAGTATCGGATCAGCGTACGCAGCGGCGTTTGAGCTCGTTCCTCATGCTTTAGAGCGCGCGTCCTTACAATTCCGACTTGCTATTTCCTGCAAGACTGAATTACGTGAGCGGGGGTTTCTCCTGGATTTGCCGCTTCCTAGAATTTGTTCATCGGTCGCCGAACACGTGTTGTGCGGCGCTGGACAAAACAGTTCTCGGAGGGACGCATCATGAAATCGCTGATCAAAGCAGTGGCGCTGGCGGTCGTTATCGCAGCCCCAGTCGCTTCGTTCGCGCAATCGGATCAACCGGTCACGCGTGCGGAAGTCAAGGCTCAATTGCGCCAACTCGAGCAAGCAGGCTACAACCCTGCCGCGTCAACCGACGCCACCTACCCTGCGGACATTCAGGCCGCCGAAGCACGCGTTGCCGCGCAAAATGCCACGGCTCAAGCCGGCACCACCGGCTATGGACCTTCCGCGAGCGGCTCGTCGCAAACCGGCCGTAACGCCAATGTGGAGAATGCGTCGCCGCAAGAGCCTGTTATGGGCGGTCAGTAAGACTCTCCCGTCGCGCAGTTCGATGCGAGCCATGCTTCATGGCATGCGCTCGCATGCGCTTCGCCATCCCGTCCCCTGTCCATCGATACCGTGTTGTCGCGTCGCTCCGTCCGGCGGCACGACGTCATTGCAGCACCCGCAGCCATTGCGGTGCGAACTGACGAAATCGCATCGCTTCTGCCTTAGTCCCCGTTCTCTTTTCGCGAGCCAGTGTTGCATGCGATGGACCGTTCGGTAAGCGGTCAAATGCCTGCAATGCGTCTGCCTGTCCGCACATCGCAAGTTCTCTTGCTAGCGCGGGGCGGTTGGGCGTGGGGCACCGACGGCATTGGCTATAACGTGCAGGCGGTCAAGAAAGCGCTCGGCGGCGATGCGCCTGTCGATAGCTGGTCGCTGCTGTTCGACACGGCTAATCTGTCGAAGGTCAAATGCTGTGGCGTGTCGTTCCTCGACTCGGCCGCCGATGTTTTCCCGGCAGTCCTTCAGTACATGCACAAGGACCCGAACAGCGCCAATCCTGGTGACTATCAGGCCGCTTACGAAGTGTTGAAGAAAGTCCGGCCGTATATCACGCAGTTCAATTCATCCGGCTACATCAACGATCGTAAGCGCCCGGCCAAGGCACCCGTGATTCAGGCGCTACCTTCCCAGAGCACCAACGCGGTGGTCGGCGAGGCGATATACGCCTGCGTCAGCGAGTTGCCGCCGCTGCCCGCGATATTAGTAAGCGAACCGCCGGTCGACAAATTGAAACTATGGTGCTGGGTGCCAGCGCTAATGTTAGTAAACACCGCCGGAGAGAAGTCTGGAAGATCGGCTGAGATCCCTTCTACGATCCACTCCGCTCGGGTGCCGACTGAGGTGATGCCGGGCCGCGCAGTAATGCCGACACTGGTGGCTTGCTGGGTCCTGTAGTTCATCATCGAGACGAAGCCTTGACCCGGCTCGGGTGCACAAACGAGGAAGGACACCAGGTCGCCCGGCTGAATCGCGAAATTGGTGACCTGCACCGCCGGGTCTTTGTACTGGCTTGTGTACCACTCTGTCCATGCCCAGTAGTTCACGCTGTTGCCGGTGATCGTGGCTGCCGTGCCCGCCTGCAATAGCTCGTATGACGTCGGGTCGGAGCCGTCCAGACCGACCCAGAAGCCAACCGTCAAAGGAGTAGAAGGGTCGCCGGGAACGGGAAAGATCTCCGGCACGACCCATTCTGCGAACACCGTATTAGCTGGCTCGTAGGGGGAAAAGCCTTGCGACGCCGTTGACACTACAATGCCACCCCAGCCGGACGGGCTGAAGTCCGACTTCGGGTCGCGTCGACGATCGCGTCGGCTCATGATCGGGTCTATCGCAAGTTCAGCCTTGACCATGTGCAGCTGTGGTGCACGGGTAAAAGCCCGCTGCCAGAGCCGCATCAACTGCGGTTCCGTCTTCGCGTCCGGCCGGCGCGGGAATCCATGCCGTCGAAGTTGCCTGGCATCCGAAAGTTGCGGATCAAATTCGGCTGGCGGCGATTCATAGGTCTGAAACCGGCTCAGTACATCTTCGGATGAGGGATGGTCCATGAATAGGTTCCTCCAATTCAGGGCTACCGGTCCAGGGTTAGTCGAACCGGTAGAAGATTGTGGGTGGAAACGCGACTCGCCGACTTCCGTCGGTCCCGCCGAACAGACGCTCTTTCAGAGCGACCTCTTTTCAGCGCCGAACGTTTGCGTAGCTAGTGTTTATGTATAGTCCGGCAGTGCCTGTCGGAAAGGGCGCGGCGCATTGGGTCCGTTCTCTAAGACGGCTTAGTCGACCCGCGTTTTCAATCCCTCGGGCGAAATTGCTGACGGACTACGATGTGGGTTCACAAAAACCTGCCGCCGTAGTGAGCCGCGCTCGTAGCAGGGACGGCATTCCGCTCTGCCCCTGTCTGACACAATCCACCGCTGAAGCATTGCAATGCTGCATGTCATGCGGTAATCCGTCGGACAGTCGGCCGATAGAGGAAGATGGGAGCCGGTGACGAGCGATGTGGCTCGGTATCTGTAGGTTCGGTTTGTCTGTTGCCGCCTCTTTCGTCTGGCGGTGCCCGAGTAACGTCACCCTAACCCCGTTTCCACATCCCGCTCATCGAACCGGACATGCAGATCGCCCGCATCCGGCTGTCGGACAGGACATCACGCCTTCGTACACGGCAAGTTACAGCCAGGGACCCGTTAAGCGAACGAGACCGAAGTGCCCGTAGAGATGCTGGGATGGATAGCTCCCGCCTCTGCGACGCCTAAGCTTGTACTTGTTGCGTAACCACCGACGCAACCGCGTAGCGGTGTAGCTGTCGAGCGCCCGATACGCACGTCTGTCCACGGTTTGATAAGGAATGTGCCGGTCGCCAGCAGGTTTCTCAGGAATTGAGCCGTATTGCCACTCAGCGCCGTTTCGCTCCGGCCAACCCGAAATTTGAACGCCCGTAGGTCAGCAACGTTGCTAGCCGGGTCCGGCCCTACGTTGGTGTTGCTCGGGAGCGGTCCGTCATTAGGACCCGATAGCCGCCGTCGCAGCCGGGAAAGCCGAAACTGACGCTGTCGCGACAAACGACAACCCGTTTTGGCAGCGCATATTTCGCCTACAGTCGCCACCACCCGACCAGGATTCAATACGCACTCGAACCCGGAAACCCGCGCCAATGCGCGGTCTAGCACGTGACATGCAGGATCGCATTGGTCTGGTCAGGGTGCTCCTTGAGTTTGGCGATAGCTTCCGCTGTCGGCAGGATAACCAATTCGACTTGCCGACGCTGCGCCTCGTGCTTCACCTCTTCCATCACCGGTAACGCCCCGGTGCCGGTGCCAATCACGAGCCGGCGGCACTTCCAGGGTATGTCCTCCTGCGCGGACAGCGGTGTGTGCCCGAAGGCCTCGCGGAACGGCTTGGAGGGTTTCTTCGTGCGTTTGCGAATCTGCCCGTGGTCGATCACCACGTCATGCTGATAGGTGACCCCGTCAATGCGGATGGAACCAAACGAAAATGCTTCGAAGCGCATACCCACCTCCGCCGGTTTCGTGCTGGCAGCGACTCCCTCAGTCAAGGCCCATCGGATTGATGTCCGACACGAATAATTATAGGTTGGAACCATTTGTCGGCAAACGCGCGAGCCGACTGAGGCGACCGACGACATCGACGATTCGGAGGTGATGTCACGAGTGCCATTGAGAAGGCCGGTTGGGGTCGGGATTCGCGAACTACCGGTATCGACCCACTTCGGCCCGTCAACCCGGCGAGACCTCGGCGGCGGCTTCCAAGGTACAACAGCCGTTCGTCGATTCGCAAAAGCAAGCGGGTGTTCGGCCGTTGCGGACATTCGCCAGGATTCGAAGACGTTTTGTCCTTTCTGTAAACCGCTATCATCGAAGTTCGTCCGAAAGGAGAACAACCAATGAGCCGACCAGATTTCATCAAACACTGGACTGAACTGGAAGAACCGGATGCACGTTCCTATCGCGGCGATACCGAGCCAATGGCGCTAGACGCGCCGCTTTCCGCCGCACTCGGCATTACGCGTATTGGCATTCATCATGTGAGGCTTCTGCCCGGCCGGAGGACGTCATATCCGCATGCCGAAAGTACCGAGCAGGAGTTTGTGTACGTGCTCGAAGGCAAGCCCGACGTATGGATCGACGGCGTGCTTCATCCCATTGCTGAAGGCGATTCCGTCGCGTTTCCGGCAGGCACTGGAATATGCCATACCTTCATCAACAATACGAAGAACGAAGTCAGGCTGATGGTGATCGGTGAACGTCCGCGCGACGATAATCGTATTCGTTACCCCCTCAACGAGGCGTACGAACTTACCCGCGTGGACCGCTGGGTGGGCTGGCCGGCTAGACCGCTCGGGGACCATAACGGGATGCCGGACTGAGGTTTACGCGAACGGCCGCTAAGGGCCGATTGCGGCTAGTCGCGATCCACCACCTGTTTCGCCGATGTTTTGGGATTCGAGCTTTCGCGCATTTCGAACTCTACAGCCAGGCTATTATCGACAGTCAATGCCAACTGTCTCGATGGCGTGAGCGTTAGGATGCTGCCCTCAAAGCCAGTTGACGGCGCGTGTTTCTGAAAGGAGATTGCGATGGCTGAGTTCGTAACATGCTTGTGGTTCGATCAAGGTAGAGCGCGCGAGGCGGCGGAGTTTTACGCCGCCACCTTTCCCGACAGCCGTGTCGATGCAGGCCATGTATCCCCTATACCGGGCATTGGGCAGGGTCCGGAGCTGACGGTCGAGTTCACCGTGCTCGGCCGGCGCTTCGTAGGATTGAACGGCGGGCCCAATTTCAAGGCGAATGAGGCGGTAAGTTTCATGGTCCAGACGGATAGCCAGGAAGAGACCGACCGATATTGGAACGCCATTATCGGCAATGGCGGAGAGGAAGCGCCTTGCGGCTGGTGCAAGGACCGCTGGGGCTTTTCGTGGCAGATCACGCCCAAGCGGCTGCTCGAACTCGTCAACGAGCCCGATCGTGATGCCGCAAGGCGTGCGATGGACGCGATGATGAAAATGAAGAAGATCGATATAACCGCGATAGAGCACGCAGCGGCAGCAGCTGATTAACACGCAGACGCGGCGGTTCGGCCAGTCAATCGATGTCGCTGGCCACGAAGCCTTGACGATGCTGCCTACTGCGTCAGCGATCAAATGATCGCAGCGCCCGGAGACGCGACGCCGCGCAGCATACGCGCCTTTGCAAATTCCGCTGCCGCGCAGTCGGTAATGCTTAGCCAGCGTCGAAAAGGACACCGATCGGCCATCTACGGGCGTTGGCCCACGCTTTCACATGGACCTTCGAACGTCGGCTCCGCCCCAATCAACGGACATTCGTGCACGGATTACGGCAGTCGCGTCATCGGCCATTGCCGACGTTCATGTGTCGGCCGCGGTAGGTCGGCTGGACGCTACGTTGCGGACGTTCGGCTGACCAGCGGCGCCAGCGCTTTTCGTCGCGCGCTTTGATCTTGCGGATTGTGACGGTCATCGGGTCGGCCTCGTCTTGTCGATATGTAAAGGGCGGCGAAGCATGCCGCTTCGCAATGTATCGCAACCTATCGTCTGGTGTATGGCGATGCCCCGAAGCACACGGCGGATCGCCTAAACTATAGAATCAACGAACACGGCCATTCCCGCGTCGCTACCCCGCCATGGCGCACATCTTCTTCGCTGCTTCGATTCAGCGGCATATCGCAACGCCCGAGCGCGAGATCGACGCGCGCACGTTCGGCGAAGCGCTAGAGGCCGTCTTCGCCGCGCAACCTCGACTGCGCGGCTACATCCTTGACGATCAGGGCTCGCTGCGGCGGCATCTCGCCGTGTTTGTCGACGGCCGGCCGGTGCGCGACCGACAACATCTGTCCGATGCGCTCGGCGAGGAAAGCCGGGTTTACGTCGTACAGGCACTGTCGGGCGGATAAGGGGGTTCCATCGGTATTTGAGCTTTGCATTGGATCGGAGTAAGTGCTCTGCATGGGGCCGGAGTAAGTGCTGAAGCACTAACTCCAGCCGACAGCTGAAGCGCCAACTTTGGTCGACAGGAGACACTCGACATGAGCGATCGATTGCTTGTCGCAACTCGCAAGGGACTGTTCGTTCTGCAAGCCGATGACGAGAGCGGCTGGACGCTCGGTGAGCCGTATTTCGTCGGCGAGCCGGTGAGCATGGTGCTGCCTGATCCGCGTGACGGATCGCTGTATGCCGCGCTCAATCTCGGCCACTTCGGCGTGAAGCTGCATCGCCGGCGCGCGGGCATCGCGGATTGGGAAGAGTGCGCGGTCCCCGTCTACCCGCCGCAGCCTGCCGACGAGACGCGTGCCGGTGACGGCATGAACGCGAGCACGAGCACGAACGCGAGTGCAAACACCAGCGCGGACAATGCGAGCGCCGCCGCGCCCAGCCCGCCGCCTCCTCCCTGGACGCTTCAGCAAGTCTGGTCGCTCGAAACCGGCGGCCCGGACGAGCCGGGCGTCTTGTGGGCCGGCACGATTCCCGGCGGGCTCTTCCGTTCCGACGATGGCGGCGACACATGGGTGCTCAACCGTGCGCTGTGGGATCGCCCGGAGCGCCGCGAATGGTTCGGAGGCGGCTACGACGCGCCGGGCATCCATTCCGTGATGGTCGATCCGCGCGACAGCCGGCACGTGACGATCGGCGTGTCGTGCGGCGGCGTCTGGCAAACCGCCGACGGCGGCGCGACCTGGCGCGTGAATGCCGAGGGCATGGAGGCCGACTACATGCCGCCGGAGCGGCGCGGCGATGCCAACGTGCAAGACCCGCACCGCGTCGTGCAATGCGCGGCAAACCCGGATGTGCTGTGGACGCAGCATCACTGCGCGATCTTCCGCTCGACCGATGGCGCGGCGCACTGGCAGCGGATCGAAGCGCAGCCATCGAGCTTCGGCTTCGCGGTTGCCGTGCATCCGCGCGAGCCGGACACCGCGTGGTTCGTGCCGGCCGTGAAAGACCAGTGCCGGATCCCGGTGGACGGCCAGTTCGTCGTCACGCGCACACGCGACGGCGGCCGCACGTTCGAGCGTTTCTCGAACGGGTTGCCGCCTGCAAGGGCGTATGACCTCGTGTATCGGCACGGGCTCGCTGTAGATGACTCCGGCACGCGCCTGGCGATGGGGTCGACCACTGGCGCGCTATGGACGTCCGACGACGGCGGCGAAAGCTGGCATTTGATTTCAGCGCATTTGCCGCCTGTTTATTGTGTTCGGTTTGGATGAGGGCGCGAGGCGGGCTAGTGGGACATGAAACGCCTACGTTCCCATTCATTCGCCGGACATAGCCTGAATGCGTTCATCGGCGTGATGGATCGATACTTCGCGCCATACGCGCCGGCGAACCCCTTTGTGCAACTCGGCTTGTCACAATGTCGAAGAATGACGGGACGCAGATTCGACGATGTACGCCAGGACAGACCGCGCGGGGGGAAATCGCCCCGTCTCACGTCGCCCCCTACGCAATCACGCCACGCGTGAAACCAGAGGTCAAACGTCCCGTTGCTTTCAGAGGCGTATCGCCGGAATCCGAGTCTATCCGCGACGCAGGGGCGCCGGTGGGGGCCTCGCCTGGCCCGCGCTGCTGCGCAAACTCGATCGGGCCGATCCAGGCTATCGCACATAACCCTGCTGTTAGCGGCGGTGTAAAAGCGCCACTAAACGCCGGCGCAAGGTTAAGTAAAAGCATCAACAACAGTTGTTGGGTGATGGTCGTCAGAATGGATCGTCGATGTGGCGAAGGTGAGGATTGTTCGCGGCTACTGAGGAGCGAAAGTCCGGAAAGCACCTTGTAGCCGCCCCACGCACGCCGATACATGAACGTCGGCAACGGCCGAGCACCCGTCGCCGAACTAGCTAAGAGAACGGCCGCTGTGCTCAGCAAGCTGTCGTTCGGCCAGGGGATGCCTGATTGACGATAGTGGATCGGCTTGCGTCTCTCGGGAATGCGGAATCGGACAAGTTCAGGTTTCGGTGAATGAGTTATATCGCACCGAGCAACGCCTTGACGCAAGGGACGAGGCTTTCATCGTCCCTCGCATCGCAAACCGGAGCCGAGTGGCATCTTTTCTGTCGCAAGAATGGCAGTTTCAACGTGTGCCACTTCGGCCCGAGACCTAAGTCGAAACTCCACTCGGCTTCAGGTATCGTTCACCTACGGAATCTGAGAAAGATTTCGCTTCGCCTCCAGTAGTTGAATCAGCAATTGATCGCGCTGGCGAAGCATTTCTGGAAAATCGTACGACTGCAGTTCCGTATCGACGCCTTTCGCAATTGACTCGATGTAGTCGTCTGTCTCGGGATACGTGCCCAGGTCTCTGGCCCACTCGCGCTGGGCCGAGCCCAGATGCTGCAGCACATGCGTGATGCCACCGGAGCCTCCAGAAGCGTGAAGGTTGAGAAACGGACCGAGCAGCGCCCAGCGCAGGCCCGGGCCGTAGGAGATCGCCGCGTCGATGTCCTCCACAGAGGCGACCCCGCGCTGTACCAGACTAATGGCTTCTTGCCATATCGCCACCTGCAGACGGTTGGCGATATGACCTTTGACTTCTTTGTTGATCCTGATGACCTTCTTGCCCGTTGACGAATAGAACGCCATCGTTCTCACTATGTTTTCGGGCCATGTGAGGCTGCCGCCACCGACCTCTACCAACGGGATGATGTGGGACGGATTGAATGGATGACCAAGGACAATTCGTTCCGGATGCTTCGCGCCTGCCTGAATCTCGCTGATTGCCAGCCCCGACGACGACGACGCGATGATCGCGTCTGCCCTTGCCGCAGATTCGATGCTCGCGATTAACGAGTGTTTGACATCCAGCCGCTCGGGGCCGCTTTCCTGAATGAAGTCCGCATTGCGTACCGCCACGCCCACATCAGTCGTGAAAGTCAGGTTTTCTCGCGAGGCGCCATTCGCCAGCCCGAGTCTCTCAACTACAGGCCAACAGTTGTCGATCCAGTTGCGCAGGCGCGACTCGGCCCCGTCGGCGGGGTCCGTCGCCGTGACCGCGAAACCATGAGCCAGGAAGTGTGTCGCCCAGCCTGCGCCGATGACGCCGGTGCCGACGATGGCGATGTTGACGGCTCGCTTTGTCATGGTCTAACTCTCCAGGCAGGCAGCGTTGATTGATTCGCGCAACGGCCGCAGTCCGATGATCTCCCGTGCCTCAGCCGGCGTGGCCGGCTCGTAACCCATCTCCCGTACCAGGCGAACGAGCCGCTCGACCAGTTGCACGTTGGTGGCCAACTCGCCCTGCTTGTAGTACAGGTTGTCTTCGAGCCCGACGCGCACGTGGCCCCCCAGTAACAGCGAGTTCATCGCGGCGGGCAGCTGCGCCGCGCCGATGGCGCTGACGTTGAAGACGGTGTTGCGGGGCAGGTGGTCGACCATTGTCTGCAACAGGCGAGGCGTGTAAGGCAAGGCGCCCTGGAAGGCATTGGCACCGATGACGATATTGATAAAGTGCGGGGCATCGTCGAGGCCCTCGTTGATGGCCCGCTGAACATCCTGAACGATGTCGGCAAGACCAAACACCTCCCATTCCGGCTTGATCCCGCGCTCGCTCATCATCTCGGCAATCTGCCGGATTCGCGAGGGCGGCGTCGCCACCAGAATCTCCTTGCCGTTGAAACTTGCGATCACGGTCTGTGCATCGAGCGTGCACATCTCGACGCCGTCACCCTGCATGCCTTTCAGGCGTTCTTCCCACTGGATTTCCCACAGGCCGTTGTCGAGTTCGCGAACCATGTCGCCGTTAATGCCGCCGCCGGTGGAGTTGTTCAGAATGATGTCGCACTTGTCGCGAATCAGCCGGTTGATGTGGCTATAGATTGCAGGATCACAGGTGGCCTCGTCGTCGGGACGCCGTGCATGCACTGCCACGACACTGGCACCGGCGTTGTAGCAGCGGTAGGTGTCGTCGGCGATCTCCTGCGGCTGTGTCGGCAGGTTCGGGTTCATTTTCTTGTTGGCCATGCCGCCCGTCGGGGCAACCGTCACGATGACTTTGGGCTTGCTCATGCTGGTCTTCTCCAGAGAAGAAATGGGTCTAAAGGACAGGATTGACTATGGCTGCTCGATCAGTGCGTGCTCGCGCCATCGCCCGGGCCCACGCGGATCGCGCTCTTTGGGAGGCCCAGCAGGATCGTCAGGCCGCCGCCAATGACAAGTGCGATCAAGCCCAGCAGACCCATCTGGATGCTGCCTGTCGCGCCCTTGATCCAGCCGATCAGCGTCGGGCTGACGAAGCCGCCAAGGATGCCCAGTGAGCTGATCACCGCGATACCGGCTGCGGCTGCGTCGCGGCCAAGGTAGGTCGGGGGAATCGACCAGAACAGCGAGCCGCCGCCAAAGATGAAGAACGAGGCAACACACAGCAGGGCCATCACCGGGACGACCGCGGTGCCAAGAAAGGAAGTCGAGGCCAGAGCCACCGCGCCGAGGACCAGGGTTCCCCCGACATGCCAGCGACGCTCCTTGAAACGGTCCGAACTGCGGCTGATGACGAGAACGCCAAGTGCACCGAAGAAATAGGGCACTGCCGTGTACCAGCCGATCGTCGCGATCGGGGCGATGCCGAGGCCTTTGATCATGGTCGGCAGCCAGAACGTGAGCGTGTAGACGGCGCAAGCGCAGCAGAAGTAGACGAAGGCAAGCACGTAGGTCTTCGGGTCCGCCAGCGCCGTGACGAGCCTGCCATGACGCCCAGCCTTCGCCTCGCCTCGGTGGTCGGCATTCAGGACCGACTGCACCAGCACTTTCTCGGCGTCGTTCAGCCAGGACGCGCGGGCCGGCCCGTTCGGAAGCATGCGATACAGCAGGAACCCCAGCAGAACGGTCGGCAAGCCTTCTACGAGGAAGAGCCACTGCCATCCATGCATGCCGCCAAGGCCCTCCATGCCGCTCATGATCGTTCCCGACAGTGGGCCGCCCAGAACGCCCGTGATCGGCATGCCGAACAGGAACAGGCCCGTCACACGGCCGCGCCGCTGGCTCGGGTACCAGTACGTCAGATACAGAATGATGCCAGGGAAGAAGCCTGCTTCGAATATGCCCAGCAGCAACCGGATGGCATAGAACTGCCACGGTGCCGTGACGAAGGCGGTCGCCGCGGACGTTAAGCCCCACAGCACCATGATCCTCAGGAAGGTTAGTCGCGCGCCTATCTTTTCGAGCAGCAGATTGCTAGGCACCTCGAACAACAGATAGGTGACGAAGAAGATGCCCGCACCGAGTCCATACACAGCGTCAGAGAAAGCAAGGTCTTGCTTCATCTGCAACTGCGCGTATCCGATATTGATTCGATCGAGGAATGCGAAGACATACGCGATCAAAACGAGCGGCATGACGCGCCAACTGATCTTACGAAAGACGGCGTCTTCGACTATGTGGTTGGTCGGGCTCTCGACGAGCGCAGCTGCGGCGGGCAGCGGACGAGCGGGAATCATGCGTGTCTCCTGGTCTTGTATGACACGCATTATTTCGAGCGACCGCTTCCACGACTGTCGATCGCGCGACAGTTGGAGTCAGCGTAAACACCAAGCAATGCGCGAACGCCGTCGGCAACGATTCGCGAAGAAAGATACGCGGCGCTAGCGTGCCAAGGCGTGAAGCCCAGGTAAATCCAGCACGACGATGCCGCCGTACTCGGTGCGCACGAGGCCGGCATTCTTGAAGCGGGTCATCGCCTTATTGCACGTTTGACGCGACACGACGGCCAGGTTGGCGAGTTCTTCCTGAGACATCGGCAGATGCTCCACGCCGCTCGGATTGGACAATGGTTGCACCATGCCCACCAGCGCCCGTGCGACAAGACTGTCGGTATCGAGCAATCCGTGCGCGGCGACGGCGCCCATGAACCAGTGCAGACGCTCGTTGACCTGAAACAGCAGAAATTCGTTGAACGACGGCTGATGCTCGCGAAGCCAATTGAACGTTGTGCGTGGAATCTGCGCGACGCGGCTGTCGCGCAACGCGATGAGATCGGACTCGCGCGGCGCGTTGCGAATCAGCGTGCCTTCTCCGAACCAACTGCCTACCGACTGCCCGCCTAAAGTCACCGTCTGTCCGTCGCGCGCGGTGATCGACCACTTGATGAGGCCCTCGAGCATGCCGAACCACATATGTTGTCGTTCGCCGTGGTGCCCGAGGGTCTGACCTGCGGCGACGGCGCGCTCCGACGCGTCAGCGCGCACGCGAGACTTCACGGGTTCGTCCAGCCTTTCGAACCACGGCGACCGTGCGAGTAGTTCATCGAGCGTAAGCGAAACAGTGACCATCCGCTTTTGTCTGGTCATTCCCTGCTCCCAGAGCCGCTCGCCCGGCGGTCAATGCAAACTGTCGCCGCAGTGACAGTGTTGCGGGTGCAATACACGCACAATGGTCGGACTGGAAACTGGAGCATAGGCCCGTGAGTAAAGAAACTGTCTATCGTGTCGACGTGCAATTCGGCGATTGCGACCCGGCCGGAATCGTCTTTTTTCCGAACTTCTCGCGCTGGATGGACGCCGCTTCGCACGATTATTTTATACAGTGCGGCCTGCCACCATGGCGAGATATGCAAACGCTACCCCATTGCATCGGTGCGCCGCTGCTAGAGGTCCACACTCGCTTTCACACCTCGGCGACCTACGGCGAAAGTCTGGAGGTGCATACCCGCATTGAGGAATGGCGAGGCAAAGTCTTTATCCAAAGCCATCGAGTCATCCGCAACGATACGCTGATTTGCGAGGGGCGCGCGACACGCGCGTTGTGTATCAAACAGGACGATGGACGGCTGAAGGCCGTCCCCTTGCCCGAGTTTATACGTGCCGCCTGCGACTGAGCGGCGAGCATGACCCAAGTCAGAAAAGAGGGTTTCATGACCACATCAAAAGGCTGGCGCGTGCTGGTGACGGCGGGTGCAGGCGGGATAGGGCGCGCCATCGCGGAAGCATTCGTATCGGCGGGCGCGAGCGTCTTTGTCTGCGACATCGACGAAGCGGCGCTTCAACAGATGCAGGCGCAATTGCCGGGCGTCAGGACATCAGTGTGCGACATCGCCGATCGCGCGGCGGCTTCGCGCATGGTCGCGGACGCCGCGTCCGCTCTAGGCGGATTGGACGTCCTGATCAACAACGCGGGCATTGCTGGACCGACCGCGAGTGTCGCGGAGATGGATCCGGACGCGTGGGAAGCTGTACTTCGTCTGAACCTCACAGGCACATTCATGGTCACGCAACAGGCCATCCCTTTCCTGAAGCAATCGGGCGCGGGCGTGATTCTCATCATGTCGTCGCTCGCCGGCCGCTTCGGTTACCCGAACCGCAGTCCCTACGCAACGACCAAATGGGGGCTCATCGGATTCGCAAAGACCTTGTCACGTGAGCTGGGCGAATTCGGCATACGAGTCAATGCGATCCTGCCGGGTGCCGTGGAAGGTCCGCGTATTCAGCAGGTGCTGGCGGGACGCGCATCAGCCAGCGGCCGCACCGTCGCGCAGGAAGAGGCGGCTGCGCTCGCCAATCAGTCCATCAAGCATTTTGTCGATCCGGCGGACATCGCGGCGCTCGCTGTTTTTCTGGCATCCGATGCCGGGCGTTCCATTTCGGGGCAAATGATCCCGATAGACGGCGATTCGCAAAGCGCATCCTGAGATCAGGGTAAACATCCGTGACGACATGAAGTGCTTTTAAATAGTTGGTGTACGGAGTATATTCGTCACCAAGGTGGTCAAGACTGATTGGAGGAAGACATCATGCAATTTCATCTCAACGGTTTCCGGGTCGGGGATCCGATGATCGAGCCAGCTGCCGATGGCGCGCCTCGCGTCGAAATGCCCGATACGGTCGATGTGCTCATCGTCGGAAGCGGTCCGGCCGGGCTCGTGCTTGCGGCTCAGTTGTCGCAATTTCCGTCGATCACGACGCGTATCGTCGAGCGTCGCTCGGGACCGTTGCTGATGGGGCAAGCGGATGGCGTCGCGTGCCGCACGGTCGAGATGTTCAATGCATTCGGCCTGAGCCACCGCTTGTTGCGCGAAGCCTATTGGGTCAACGAGACGGTCTTCTGGCGACCCGATGCAAACGATCGTGGCGCGATCAAGCGTACCGGACGTGTTCAAGATACCGAAACAGGCATGTCGGAGTTCCCGCACGTCATCGTTAATCAGGCGCGCGTGCAGGACTATCTGCTCGATGTGATGCGTCGTTCCGCGCAACGGCTTGAGCCGGATTACGATCTCGAAGTCGTGAACGTGCAACGCGATAGCGAGGGCGAGTATCCGGTGCGAGTCACGCTACGCCGCACGGACGCAGCGCGACTCGATGAAAAGGTCGTCGTGCGTGCGCGCTATGTCGTGGGCTGCGATGGCGCGCGCAGTCGCGTGCGCACGGCCATCGGACAAACGCTGCGCGGCGATGCCGCCAATCATGCGTGGGGCGTGATGGATGCGCTCGCCGTCACCAACTTTCCGGACATCCGGCTGAAGGCTGCGATTCAGTCTGCGAGCAAGGGCAATCTGCTCATCATTCCGCGCGAAGGCGGCTATCTCGTGCGCTTTTACGTCGATCTTGGCGAAGTCACGCCTGAGAACCGCGACACCATCAAGCAGATCACGGTCGAGCGCATCATTCAGACCGCGCAACGAATTCTGCATCCCTATTCGCTCGACGCGAAAGAGGTCGCGTGGTTCTCGGTTTATGAAGTGGGACAGCGTTTGACCGATCGCTTCGACGACGCAATCGCCGCCGACGGAACATCTCGCGAGCCACGCGTGTTCATCGCCGGCGATGCCTGTCATACGCATAGCGCGAAAGCGGGTCAGGGCATGAACGTTTCGATGCAGGACGGCTTCAATCTCGGCTGGAAGCTCGGCGCAGTGCTGCAAGGGCTTAGCGACGTCGACCTCTTGCGCACGTATTCCGATGAACGCCAGCCCATCGCGCAAGAGCTGATCGACTTCGACAAGGAATGGTCCGCGATGATGGCCGCGCCGCCGAAAGATCCCAATTGCCCCGAAGCAGGCGGTGTCGATCCAACGGAACTGCAGGACTATTTCGTTCGTGCGGGCCGATATACGGCGGGCGTCGCGACGCGATATCGGCCGGGCGCGTTGACGGGCGAATCGACATCTCAATCGCTCGCGAGCGGCTTCACCATCGGCACGCGCTTTCATTCGTCGCCCGTCGTTCGTCTCGCCGATGCGAAGCCGATGCAACTCGGCCACGCGGCACGCGCCGATGGTCGCTGGCGCCTGTACGCTTTTTCGGACGCAAGCGGAAGTGCGCTAAATGCACTGTGCGAACATCTCGCCAAGTCGCCCGATTCGGTCTTGCGTCTCATCACGCCAGAAAATGCCGATGCGGATAGCGTCTTCGATCTTCGCGCAGTGTTGCAGCAGCCTCATCGCGAAGTACGACTCGAAGATCTGCATGCGTTGTTGCTGCCGCGCAAGGGACGCTACGGCCTAATTGACTACGAGAAAGCGTTTACGAGCGACGCAGCGACTGATATCTTCGACGAGCGTGGCATCGAGCGGGAACGGGGCGCGCTCGTCGTGGTCCGTCCGGACCAGTACGTCGCGCATGTACTTCCGCTGGATGCCTACGCCGAATTGAATGCGTTTTTGCGGCCCATTTTCCGAACGAACACATCTTCGCTACACGCTTAGAAATTGCCGACCAAACACGACAACCCCGAAACGCTTTCCAAATTCACGGGTAGCCTGGTACGCCGCGCCCAGCAGCGCCACATAGCGGTATGGCTCAGCGAAGTCTCCGCCGAGATCACGAGCGTCCAGTACGCGGCGCTCGAAATCTTGCAGAAAACGCCCGGCGTCAATCAACGACAACTCGGCGATGAACTCGACGTGGACCGTTCGACAATCGCCGATCTCGTCGCGCGCATGGTTCGCAATGATTTGATCGAACGCTCGGACGATCCCGTCGACAAACGTAGCTATGTGCTGTTCCTTACTCCCGCCGGCAAGAAGCAGCTTGCGACGTTGCGTCCACGTGTCGAGGAGGTCGAGCGCATTCTCACTGCGAGGCTGACGCCGACCGAATGTCTGGAGTTGCGGCGCCTGCTTTTGGCACTGTTGCCGCTGGGGGAATAGTGCGTTTGTTACTCGCAGGGGTGTCGTTGCGGCAGTTCACAAAAGCCGAGGGACTAGTCGGACATAAATCTTATAGGGTCTTTGTGGAAGAATAGCCGCATGCCCCGACCGGCCTCGCCAGTCGGAAGAGCGTGGTATTCCTAAGTTGGCCCCAAACCCCGCGGTACAGAGTGTCGTTTCGTCACGAAGGCGGTCACTTGGAGGAAGACCTCGAGGCAGCGGCCAGAGCTGTCTATTCGTGGATCGTAAGGGACGACACATACATGGACGCTACCGCATCCATGACGACAATTCTTAAAAAAACGAGTCTCATGTGCAACCATGAGACTCGCGAAATCGGCGCGCAACAGAAGAAAGAGGAGTGGCGATCTTCGCCCGCGCCGCGGCCTGGGACCAGGCCCACCTGTACCGGGTCAGCTACACGTTATTTCGTGCCGACGGTTTGCAGCGCCGTCCATTTGCCGTTGCTCACCTTGTAAACCGTCACACCGCCGTACTTCAGATCGCCACGATCGTCGTACGCGAGTTCGTTGGTCGTCACGCCCTTCATCTGCGTTACCTTCAGCACCGGCAGATACTTGTGCGGATCGACCGAGTCGGCCTTCTTCATTGCGTTGAGCACGGCCATCGTGCCGTCGTACGCGTACGGCGAATACAGTTCGACTTCGTTGCCGAAGCGCTTCTTGTAGCGCTCCACATACGACTTGCCGCCCGGCATCTTGTCCAGCGGACTGCCGCCCGACGACGCCAGCGCACCTTCAGCCGCCGGCCCGGCGATCTTCAGCAGTTCGTCGGAGTGGATCATGTCCGGGCCGATCAGCGTGCTCTTGATCGCCAGCGTACGCATCTGCTTGAGGAACGGCGCGGCTTGCGTGTCCGCGCCGCCATAGAAAATCGCGTCTGCATCCGACTGCTTGATGTGGGTCAGGATTGCGCGGAAATCGACGGCTTTGTCGTTGGTAAACTCTTGCGCGACGACGGTGCCGCCTGCCGCCTTGACCGCCTTGGCGAATTCTTCTGCGACGCCCTGACCGTATGCAGTGCGGTCGTCGACGATGGCGAATCGCTTGAACTTCAGATCCTTCACCGCGTATTCGCCGAGCACGCCGCCCTGTTGCGAGTCGGACGTGACCAGACGGAAGGTCGTCGGCAGGCCTTGCGCGGTGTAGGCCGGTGCGGTGGCGGTCGCGAGTTCGGGGATGCCGGCCTTCGCGTAGATCGGCGCCGCCGGAATGCTGGTGCCGGAGTTGAAGTGGCCGATCACAGCGGCGACGCCGTCATCGACGAGCTTCTGCGCGACCGTCGTGCCGGTGCGCGGGTCGGCCTGGTCGTCAGCCGCATCGAGCACGAAGTGCACCGGCTTGCCGCCGATCACCGGTCTGGTGGCATTGAAGTCTTCGATCGCCAGCGTCACGCCGCTGCGGAAGTCCGCGCCGTAGTGCGCCTGGCCGCCGGTCAGCGGTGCGGCAAAGCCGATCTTCACGTCCTGCGCCTGCGCGAAGGCGCTTACGCTGGTCAAACCGAGCGCGCCGGCGGCCGCGGCCAGCGCGATGTGTTTCATGCCCATGCCCATCTGATGCTCCTCTTTCTTTGTGGAATGACGCGAAACGTCCCCCACCGCGTGCATCCCACGTGGCGTCCGTCCCGCCGTTGCAGACACTGCTTCTTGCTCATCGGCCACGCGGCGCTTTCGATGGCGGCGCCGCGTACATTGACGCTTCTTCAGCTCATGTGCGGGTAGGCATAGTGATGGGCCGGCACATAGGTTTCCTTGATCGTGCGCGGCGACACCCAGCGCAGCAGATTCAGCGCGGAGCCGGCCTTGTCGTTGGTACCGCTGCGGCGCGCGCCACCGAACGGCTGCTGACCGACCACCGCGCCGGTCGGTTTGTCGTTGATATAGAAGTTGCCTGCCGCGAAGCGCAGTGCCGCGCTCGCCTCGACCACCGCAGTGCGTTCCTGCGCGAACACGGCGCCGGTCAGTGCGTAGGGCGAAGTCGAATCGACCAGCTTGAGCACGTCGGCCCATTGCGCGTCCGGATAGACGTACACCGACAGCACCGGCCCGAAGATCTCTTCGCGCATCGTCACGAACTGCGGGTCGTCGACTTCGATCACGGTCGGCTGGATGAAGTACCCAGTGCGATCGTCCGAACCGCCGCCCGCGACGATCGTGGCGCCGCCCGCTTCCTGTGCCTGGCCGATATAACCGGCAATCCGTTCATATGCCTTACGATCGATCACCGCGCCCATGAAATTGCTCAGGTCCGCGACGTCGCCCATCTTCACGGTGGCGAGGTCGTCGACGAGGCGTGCCTTGACTGCAGGCCATAGCGACGCCGGCACATAAGCACGCGAGGCCGCACTGCACTTTTGCCCCTGGTATTCGAACGCGCCGCGCAGCAAGGCGGTACTGAGCGCGGCCACATCCGCCGACGGATGCGCGAGCACGAAATCCTTGCCGCCGGTCTCGCCCACGAGCCGCGGATAACTACGATACGTCGGCAGACGCTCGGCCGTCGCGCGCCAGAGCGAATCGAACACCGCCGTCGAGCCGGTGAAATGCAGTCCGGCAAACTCGGACGAACCTAGCGCGATGGATGAAACCGTCTGCGCTTCGCCCGGCACGAAGTTGATCACGCCGGGCGGCAGACCCGCTGCTTCGAGCAACTCGAACACGAAGTAATTGCTGAGCGCGGCCGTCGCGGCCGGCTTCCACAGCACGCTGTTGCCCATCAACGCTGGCGCGCACGCCAGGTTGCCGCCGATTGCGGTGAAGTTGAACGGCGTGACCGCGTACACGAAGCCTTCCAGCGGACGATATTCGAGCGCGTTGCGCATGCCGGCCGGCGACACCGGCTGGTTCTGCTGCAGATCACGCGCAAATGCGACGTTCCAGCGCAGGAAGTCGATCAGTTCGCACGCGGAATCGATCTCAGCCTGATAGGCTGTTTTGCTCTGGCCGAGCATCGTCGCGGCGTTCAGCTTCTGGCGCCACGGGCCCGCGAGCAAGTCGGCAGCCTTCAGAAACACCGCAGCCCGATCCTCGAAAGACCACTGCGACCAATCACGTTGCGCGTCAGCGGCGGCTTTGATGGCAGTGGCTACATCGTCGCCGCTGGCCTGATGCACGTGCGCGAGCGTATGTGCGTGATCGTGGGGACACACCACCGGTTGCGTCGCGCCGCCGGTCAGGCGCTTGCCACCCGCGACTACTGGGATCTGCACCACATCGGCGGATTGCTGCTCAAGCGCGCGGACAAGCTCCGCACGTTCTGACGATCCGGGTGAATACGCTAAGATTGGTTCGTTTCTGGGTGCTTCGAGCATGGCTTTACCAACCTTTGACTGAGGGTCTATCGGATTCATATTCGACTACAATTTATCCATCTCTACATCGATTGGATACAATCCTAGCAGCCAACAATTTTGACGACAACCTTTTTCGTCGGTCGGCACACGACCGGCTTTTGCTCATGACGACAGTGCAGGCCAAGGCAGATCAGCGGTCGCTGCCGCAATCCATTCGGGATCAACTGCGCGATGAAATCCTGCGGGGGACGCTCCCGCCGGGCACGCAGCTGCGCCAGGAAAATCTGGCGGAGCGCTTCGGCGCGAGCCGGATTCCCGTGCGGGAGGCGTTGCGGCAGCTCGAAGCGGAAGGATTGGTAAGCTATCAACTCAATCGCGGCGCAGTGGTGATCGCGATGTCGACGAGCGAGATTTGCGAATTGCTCGACATCCGCGCCGCACTCGAAAGTTATGCGGCCAAGCTCGCGGTGCCGAACATGGTGTCCGCCGATATCGATCTGATGAAACGCATCCTCGCCTCATACGACATCGCCACGACACCCGCAGAATGGGCCGAGTGCAACCGGCAATTCCATCTGGCATTGTGCGCGCCGTCGAATAATGAGCGGCTCAGGAAGATGATCGAGGAGTATTGCCTGAGCACGACGAACCGCTATCCGCATCTGCGGATGTCGCTGGATACGCAAAAGGAAGACGTGCAGCGTGACCACTATCAGATTGTCGACGCGTGCAAGCGGCGCGCCGTTGACGAGGTCGTGACACTGCTCGAGCAGCACATCCTCGAAACCAAGCGGGAAGTCCTGGCCGCTGCACGCCTCGGATAGCATAGGCCAACGGGAGCGCGACCTACAGGGCTGGCTCCCATCGGCTCCGGGGTCTGAGATTCGACCCGGGCATGGGCGCGCACTGAGGCGCATGCCCGTCATGCGAACCCGTCAACCGTCTTGCGAATTTCCAGCACCACGCCTGCGTCGGCTCGCGTATCAAAGTATGTGAAGCCCGACCTGTCGACCCGGCGCCCGCGCGCCATTACGTCAAGGCCAAGCGATTTGCCGGCCGATTCCGCGGCGTCGCAATCGACAACCTCGAAGCCAAGGTGGTAGACGCCCTCGCCGTATTCGTTCAGGAAGCGTCGTTGCGGCGAATCAAGCTCGGACGGCTCGCACAGCTGTAACTGGAAATTGGCGAGATCCACGCACTTGTATCGCATCGCATCGGACGCCGCCTTGTTCGGCACATCGAATTCGACATATTTACCGGCCTTCGGATAGTCGAACCACGGCCCGACGCCAAGACTCTCGTAATACCCGACGGTCTTGTCGAGGTCGTGCACGACGACGCAAACATGGTGAAGTGTGTTGAACGGAGAAGCCACTTGTTGGTCCTTTGATTTCAGTGAACTGCATTGTCGATCGGGGCGGCATGCGCTGCCTCCCCGGCATGGCGCGCCAGAAACTGCTTGCTGCGCTCATGGCGCGGCGCGCTAAAGAACACGGCCGGCGGCGCATCTTCGACGACCTCGCCGTTGACCATGAAGATCACGCGGTCGGCAAACTCGCGTGCGAGCGCCATCTCGTGCATGGCGATCAGCATCGTGATGTCGTCGTCGGCCAGTTGACGAATCACCGAAATCACCTCCTGCGCCAGTTCGGGATCCAGCGCACTGGTCGGCTCGTCGAGCAGCATCACGCGAGGCTCCATGGCGAGCGCGCGGGCAATCGCGACGCGCTGCTGCTGACCGCCCGAGAGCTGATTCGGGTACGCGTCGTGCGCCTTGTCCTCCAGCCCGACGCGCCGCAGCAGCATCCGTGCGGTATCCTCAGCCTCGCGGCGGGTCTTGCCGAGCACGCTGACTGGCCCGGACATCACGTTTTCAAGCACCTTCAGGTGGCGAAACAGGTTGAAGCTCTGGAAAACCATGCCGATGCCTTGCCTCTGCCGGCTGATCTCCTGATCGGCGAGCTCATACAGCACGCCGTTCTTTTCGCGGTAACCGATCAGCTCGCCGTCGACGAAAATCTTGCCGCCGTCGATGGTCTCCAGATGGTTCACGCAACGCAGCAAGGTAGACTTGCCTGCACCGGACGGTCCGAGCACCGCAACGATCTGCCCGTGCGGAACGTGGACATGAACATCGCGCAGCACGGCGTGCGCACCCCGGTATTTGGTGACACCGACAAGATCCACCGCGTTGCATCCAGGACGATTGTTCATGGCTTACCTGTGCGGGTAGAGGCGTTCGAGCAGCATCTGCAGCGCGGTGGCGGCAGCTGTCATGACGAGGAACCAGAAGGCTGCCACCGACAGCAGTTCGACGACGCGGAAATTGGCCGAATAAATATCGGTCGTGACGCGCAGCAGTTCGAGATAACCGATCGCCGACGCAAGCGAGGTCGACTTGAGCAGCAGGATGTACTGGTTGCCCGCTGCCGGCAGGATGATGCGTGCGGCCTGCGGAATAACGACTTTGCTCACGACGTCGCGGTTGCGCATGCCGATCGCGCGAGCCGCATCGCGCTGGCCGGCATCGACCGCACGGAATCCGCCACGGATGATCTCGGCCATATAGGCACCCTCCGCAAGACTGAGGGCGATCAGCGCCGCCATCCACGGTGTGATGAGACTGGTCATCGGCGTGTCGTACAGCACCGCCCCGGTAAGCGGTACGACGATATGCAAATGCGGAAACATCGTCGGAAAGGCGTTGAACCAGAAGATCAACTGGATCAGCATTGGAGTGCCGCGAAAGAGGTACACGTAGACTGACGCGAGCGTCGACAGGACGGGGTTGCTGCTTACCCGCATCAGCGCGGCGATGAGTCCCACTGCGCCTGCCAGCACGAGCGCTGATGTACCGAGCAACAGCGAACTACCGGCGCCGATCAGAATCTGCCGGCTGAACAGATAGTCCAGGAAGACATGGACGTCAATTACGCGCGTACTGACAGCCGCCTGGAACATGCCCAGCACCGCCATGAGCACGATTGCGGCAAGGAACCACGATCCATAGGGCCGTCGATGCACGACGCGGCGCGTCGGCCCGGAGGCGGAAGTCCGCGATGTGAGGGAATTTGCGTTCATGCTGCCGATCCTGGTCTGGAAAGGTGGGTAACGAACTGGCAGGTCGGGCAAGCGCCGCCATGGGCCGCTCCTGCGCGCAAGGAAGGGGCCCGTCATTTGCGCTTGCCAGCCGGCAGGTTGACGGAAATCTCGGGCAGGGCCGCGCCGGACAGACCCCACTTGCCGAGCAGCTTCTGATAGGTTCCGTCGTCAAGCATGCTTTGCATCGCCTTGCGGACCGCATCGCGCAGCGCCGGGTTGCTCTTGTTGAAGCCCCACGACGTGATATAGGGCGTTAGCCGATAATTGCCACCGACAATCCGATACCGGCCAGGAAACTGCGAACTCATGTAGACAAGGGCGGGCAAGTCGCCGATATAGCCGTCGACGCGCTTCAGATCCACCTGCGCCCTCGCATCGGGCGCCGTCGGCAACTGCTCGGCGCGAATCGGTGGCTTGCCGGCGCTGACGCACCGGGCAGATGCTGCCTCTACCGCAGACATGATCACGCGTCCTCCGAGCATCGTGACAACGCTACGGCCGCAGAAGTCATCGATCGTCGAGAGCGGAGTCTTGTTTTCGCTCAAGACCAGAATGCTCCCACCTGAAAACATGTAGTTCACGAAATCAACTTTCTGCTCGCGCTCCTCCGTATCACTGATGCCGCCGGACGCAATGTCGAAGCGTCCGGCATCGAGCCCGGGAATCAGGGCGGCATATTCGGCCTGCACGTACTCCACTTTCAGATTGAGACGTCTGCCGACCTCTTCGAACAGATCGCGGCTCACGCCAGTGACGTCGCTTCTGCCCGCTTCGCGGAACTCAACCGGCGGAAACGTCTGCTGTGAACCGATCCGCAGGACGCCGCGCGCCCTGACGTCTGCGGGTACAGCAGCTTGCATATCGGTTGCCGCAAACGCCAGATGCGGCGCCATCGCAATCGATGACACGGTCACGGCAGCAAGCAGCATCAGGTGCCGCAAGGACGGAATGGTTTTTCTCATGGTAGTTGCCCCTGTCGGCACGTTGAGTCAACGTATGAAGACGTTATCGCTTAGCGACTATCAGCAGTTTTCCCCGGAATCGCCGACGGATTGGCACGGTCCGCTCGCGGGCATTCGGCCGCCGCATCGAAGCGCGCCTGGACCTTTGCGATGTAGTTGCTCGGGAATTCCCATGCCTTCAGACCAGCCGGAATGTGCTCCCAGTAGAAATTCGGCGGACGCATCTCGATACCCGGATCAGTCAGTCGATAAGTCCAGCAATCGTAGACCTTTCCGTCATCACCGCGGACCGTGAGAAAAAACCGTTCGAAGTCGTCGTAGTCCTGGTTGAACTGCTCCGGTTCGTGCTGGAACACGACGCCGAGCGCGTTTTCGCCGAACGCATCCGACACGCCGTTCAGATGACACCAGCCGCGGTCCGCACGGTCGCTCGCCGCGTGGAACTGTAGACGGTGATTGGCCGCGTAACCCTTCGTGATTGCCTTGCATTGCGGCCAGTAACGGCGGATTTCCGGGTCGTTGAGCCATGTGCAGTACGCAAAGTAATACAGCATCGTCGAATCCTTTTTGAGGTGGTGAATAAAACAGTCTGGAAACCGCGAAAAGAAAACCCGCGCATGGGATGCCGCGCGGTGGGAACGCTAGCGACGATATGACAAACACCGGCCCGACTCTGGTCTGTTACGCCTAACGTTCGAAGCGTCGCCACCAACATAATATACCGCATCGTATATGTTAAAAAATACTCGATTGACTAGGGAAAACCCATGTGCGTTTGGCGATACTGATTGACGAAAAAGCGGGTGCGGGTAGAGAAGCAGTCAGATGCGCGCGTCACGACGCAAAGCCGCCCAGCGGCGCGCTTTTGGTCAGGAGCGGCCCAGCGGTGAGATAGGCGCGTTAATGCGAACCCGCAAGCACACCGCGACGTGCTCGAGATGTGCGATGACGCGCCGGCGATTCTGCGCCGCCTGCGGGGGCATCATCGAAAAGGCCGGAAGCATGAGACGGTATCGCACCGCCTCGCGCAGATTAATGTTGCAGGGCTGGCTCGACGATCGTCATCGTTCTTTCAACGTGCGCGCGTGCCAGCTGCTCGGCCAGATCTTCGTCGCCTGCGCGCAGTGCGGCCAGCAGGGCACGATGTTCCCGATTACTTTCGACCAGCTGTGCATCCGAAAACAGGACTGGAACGCGCAGCGCCCAGTAATAGAACTGCGTGCGCTGGTGGAATTCGATCAGGATGTCATTCCCCGATAGGGTCACGATCAACTGATGGAACTCCGTGTTGATGCGGTTGAGCTCGCGCCGGTTCTCGCCCGCGGCGTGCTCCATGGCGTCGATGAGACGTTCCAGTGCGTCGCAATCTTCCTGCGTCACACGGCGCGCGGCAAGGCGGGCCGTCGCAGCCTCGATCGCCGCGCGGCTTTCGAAAATTGTGCGCACCTGAAGGTGTTCAACGCCCTGCACCTCCCATCCACGATTGCGCGCGATCAACCCTTCGCCCTGCAGCAGCAGCAGGGCTTCGCGCACAGGCGTCCGGCCGACTTCGAGTTGGGTTGCCAGCTCTTCTTCGACCAGCCGTTGCCCCGGCCTGATTTCAGAAGCGAGGATCATGCTGCGAATCCTCGTGCGGACATCGGCAGTAATCAGATTTGACGGATGTTTCATTGGACAGTCAACACAGGTGGTTTTTTGTTTTCACAACCAGACGGCGGTCGTTCTCACGGAATCGAAGACCTCAGCTCCCGGCGGACACGCGGCTCACTACGTGAGGCCATTGCCGACCTCGCTCACACATCAATGCATGGCCGGTTCCTCTCGCGCCGTGCGGCCGGTCCAGATCGCCTGACCGGCATACAACGCCAGCGCGCTCCAGATCATGCCGAATGCAGCCATCTGTGGCCCGCTCAGCGGCTCCTTGTACCAGCAGAACGCGAGAAAAAACTGCGCACACGGCGAAATGAACTGAACCAGCCCGAGCGTCGTCAACCGGATTCGCGTCGCGCCGACGGCGAATAATGTCAGCGGAATCGTGCTCACTGGACCGATGCTGACGAGCATAGCATTCACAGATGCCGGCTCCTGACCGAAACGCATTGTATTCGACGCGTCCAGCCAGCACAGATACGCCAGCGCGAATGGCGCGAGCATCACCGTTTCGAGCGCGAGCCCTTCGAACGCCCCGATGCTCACCATCTTGCGCAAGGCGCCGTAGACCGCAAAGGTCGATGCGAGAAACAGGCCGATCCAGGGCGCGCTACCCGAGGCCATCGCATGCACGGCGACGCCAGCCGCGGCGATCATGAATGCCGCCAGTTGCAGCGGCGCCAGACGCTCCTTGAAGAACAGCGCCCCCAGCAGCACGCTCAGCAATGGATTGATGAAGTTGCCCAGACTCGCCTCGCCGAGGTGCCCGGAGTTGACTGCGCCCGCATACACGATCCAGTTCGACGACAGCAGCGCGGCCGACACCGTACAGAGCAGCAGCACACGCGGATTCCTGATCGCGCGTACGATCGCCGCGCGCCGACCGGAGACAAGAACGTAACCGGCCATCGCGATGGACGCCCACAGTACCCGGTGCGCCATGATCTCGAATGGGCCGACCGCCTTCAAGGCCTTCAGGTAGACCGGATACACCCCCCAGAAAAGATAGGCGCTGACGACCAATGGCAGGCCATTCGTTTGTTCCTTCATGCTGCTCCAGAGCGATACGCCGAGCTGGAACGCATCGACGAAACGGTTATCATATATTTCATCGTGGATTATACAATGTATCGTTAATTTTGCGGAGCGCTGCTCTTATACAGGACGCGGTTCGCACCGCGCGGGCCGTTCCCCCGACGCCCCGCGCATTCCCCACTGGAAACCACGCTCATGTCCGTTTCGATCCAGATCCATGTGGCCGACTCGCACCTGTACCCAGGGTGCGCGCTCCGCATCGCACGCCTTCCCGATCCGCAGCAGGTGGCCGTTGCCATCGTTGAATTCGCCGACGGTTCGGGTGCGCACGCGACGTGTCATCGACGTGCGCCCGACGAACTCGCGTTAACAGTAGACGGCTACACCACGCAGAAACGCCATCGGGTGGGCACGAAACGGTGGCTGCTGCTGTCCCTCGATGCCGCCCGCGAAACATGGCGCGTCAAGCGGCGTCTTCCGTGAGCGTGCCGGCGCAGTTCAGAACTGATGCCGCAGCCCCAGCCGCGCCACCAGTTGTGCGGAACTGCTCGAGGTGCCGATCACGTGTGCCGGCACGCCCCCTCCCGTGTACTGGTAAAGGAGCTTCAGGTACACATCGGTGCGCTTCGAGAACATATAGTTTGTGAACAGGTTGATCTGGCTGTAATGCGGCCGGTTGCCGGTCGCAAGATAACCGACATCGCCCTGAGAGAACGTATAGCCGCCCGCCACCGAAACGGCGTTCGTAAAGTAATAGCGGCCCCACACCTGGTAGCTGTCAAAGCGTACGGAAGCGTCGGTGCCGTTGGCGTCGCCGAATTTCGTATTCGTGTATGCGAAGCCCAGCGTCGCGGTGCCGAACGTGTACGCACCGGTCGCGCCGATGATCTGTTCGTTGGCCGGTACCCCGACGAAACCGAATGGCCCTGATTCAGCCGGATTGATCAGATTGTTTGAGCCGAAATTGCCGTCGACGAACTGAGCGGCCGGATTCCGTGCATACAGATACGCAGCTGTCAGATAAACCGGCCCGTTGCTATACGATGCGCCGCCGGCGATCGTGCTCTGTTGCCCGAATGCGCCCGCCACACCGCCGAATGCATACATCCCTTCGACCGCGAAACCGCCGAACTTGCTGCTGAATGGACGTTGCAGGCTGGCGCCACCACGCCAGCCCATCGCACTACGGCGCGGACGCGCTCCGGTTGCGCTGCAGAAACGCCTTCGTGCGTTCGCGCTGGGGATTTCTGAAAATCTCGTCGGGCGGACCCTCTTCATGCACATTGCCGCCATCGAGGAAATAGATGCGCGACGAGACCTCGCGCGCGAACGCCATCTCATGCGTGGCGATGACCATCGTCATGCCGGCGCGCGCGAGGTCGGTCATCAGGTTCAGTACTTCGCCGACCAGTTCCGGATCGAGCGCCGACGTGATCTCGTCGAGCAGCAGCATCTTCGGTTCCATCGCCAGCGCGCGGGCAATTGCGACACGCTGCTGCTGGCCGCCCGACAAGCGGTCGGGATAGCAGTCCGCTTTCTTGTCGAGCCCGACACGGGCGAGTAGCGCCATCGCGCGCTGATTCGCTTCCGCCTTCGATACATGCAGCACGTGCCGCGTCGCAAAGCCGACGTTCTCCAGTACCGTCAGATGGGGAAACAGGTTGTAGCTCTGGAACACCATGCCGATGTTCCTGCGCACGAGATCGAAGTCGACGCCGAGGCCCGAGATCACTTCCCCATCGAACCAGATTTCACCGGAATCGATCTCCTCGAGGCCGTTGATGCATCGCAGCAGCGTGGACTTGCCACTGCCCGATCCGCCAATCAGACAGGCGATCTGATGTTCGTCGATCGAAATGCTGAGCCCGTTCAGCACGAGATTCGTCGCGTATTGCTTCTTGACGTCCACTACGTTGATGAGACTCATGGTCAATCCTTCGCCAGCACGGCCTTGCGGTAGCGGCTATTCAGATGGTCGGTGAAGCGGGTCAGTGGAATCGTGATCACGAGAAAGCACAGTGCGACGCCGGTATAAGGCGCGAGACTCGCGCTGTAACTCGAGACCGCCTGCGCGCGGTTGACTGAATCGAGGACCGACACGTTGCGGAACACGACCTTATCGATGCCCCACTGCTTCGCCATGGCGCGCGCCATCTCCCATTCGACGCCGCCGCTGATGTTTTCCGGATCGGTGCCGTTCATCCAGCCCGGATTGCCGACTTCGGTGGCAATCGTCAGCACGCCAGGCGTGACGGGCTTGAAGTCGCCGGGGGCGGCATTTGCCGCGGTCATGCACGCAGTACCCAGCAACAGCGCCGCCGCAGCAGCGCGTAAAACACGAGGAGCAATGGTCACAGCGATTTCCCTTTTGAAGGTCGATGAGAACAACGGATAACTAGATCAGATCGGTCACGGACACCTGCGTGGACGGCTGCGCGCGCGTGTCCCACCCGTCGAAGCGGCGGGCGGAGAAGGCATCGAGTTCAAGAAATGGACAGGCACCGGTGTCGATCAGCTCGGCAATGCCCATACCGACAGCGGACGCGACCTTGAAGCCCTTTTCGCTCGCACCGGCGCACACGATCAGGCCGCTGCAGCCGTCAACCCTTCCGTAGATGCCCTTGTAGTCGGGTGTAAAGCCGTCAACACCAGTCCAGGTGCGCGCCGCCACCGCGTCCCGCATCGCAGGAATACGCCGGGCAATACGCTCAAGGCCCCAGTCAATGGCTTTCAGGTCGACGTCGTCGGCCAGCGAATCGGGATCGATCGGCGCACCGTACCGATCGTCACGCATGGAGATCAGCGCAGTTTGGGCGCCATCGGGTTTGAACGCGGTATCGAAGGTCGCGTCCAGAAACATGGCGGCCTGCTGAACCGCCGGCGGCAGATATACGCGGCCGATCGTCAGCCGACGCGGCACGATGGGTAAGGCGACGCCCGCCGTCGCGGCAAGGGGGGCTGTCCAGGCACCGGCTGCCAGTACGACGGTGTCGGTGGCAATCGTGCCTTGCGGAGTCGCGACCCCGCTTATGCGGCCATTCCGGGTTTCGAGCGCGAGCGCGGGCGTGCGGGTCAGCAGTGTTACACCTGCGCGGCGGGCGCCTGCGTGCAAGGCGTCGGTCGCGAGGGCACCATACGCGTAGCCGGCGTCCGGCTCCCACGACGCCAGCGTGTCATCGCAGACGAGATGAGGCTGAAGGGCGCGCAGTTCCTGGCTGTCGACGACGCGCGCGCGTCCGCCGAGCCGGTTCACCATCGAGACGTTGGCGCGCACTTCGCCCGCCACGCTAGCGTTGTCGAGCCACAAAAAGCCCGACTGCACGAAGCCGCACGTGCCGCCGACGAGACTGTCCCAGTGGCGAAACACGGCAAGGCTGCGGATCGCCAGCGCAGCCTCAGGCTCGTTAGCGTGGTACTGACGCAGCAAACCCATGCCACGGCTCGACGCGCCGGCACCGGGAAACGCGCGGTCAAGCACGATCACATCGGTAATCCCCCGCTGTGCGAGATAGAACGCGGCCGCAGCCCCGTTGATGCCCGCGCCGACCACAACCACAGTTGCCTTCCCGCGACGCAGCTTGTCCATGTGAATTCCGAATATTTCGATCGAAGCCTGTGCGTGTCCGTGCCCCCTGGTCATGCTGTAGAGCGGGCGAATAAGCGTTTACTTAGCGAGCCAACGCGCGTCTGTAGCGCCCGAAACCGACAGGGTTATTGGATGCGATGAAATATACGAAGACATATATTGCGTGTCAACATCGGGAAACAACCGATACGGGGCGCGTCGGTAAGCGCCCCTTCTCGACCCGTTCACAGCAGTAGCGCATCAGTTCCACGCTTTGCGGCCAGTCCAGTATGAACAACGTTCGCTCGATGCGGCCCAGCCCAGCTCACGCAGAGCAACGGCCAGACCATTTTGACGTGGATAGCTGCCGAGCTTGCGCAGCATTAGCGAGGCAGTCACATTCGCCGGCGCCGGCACACTCAGCCTATACTTCATATCGACTGATGAATGCCGGGGCGATACCAGAGCGCCGTCTTCGTCGCCGACGGGCAGCCCCGGGCTGTCGGGCTTGTGACCACGGTTAATGGCTGCTTGCTCCTCAAGGCCTTAGCGCTGGTCCTCACCCATCCGTTCTTCTTTCAAGATCTCGCCCTCAAATTCAAGAGCCACTCGTCCCACGGAATGGCGATCGTGGCAGCCGCGCTGGAGGCCGTTTCGTGGCCTATGTGACGTGGCGCATTACCGGTCATCCAGCGGAGCCGCTGTTGCACTAAATGACGTTTGGTTTTCTCTCCTGCTGGGAATGATGTCGAACCCGACACGATGGAGGGCATCACATGAAAGATTTGACCCTTGAAAAACCGCCGATCCATATCACCGTCATAGCGATTGCTTACGTGATCTGCGGACTGTGGTACTTCAGTTGGCGCCTGACAGCTATCAACTGGCATCTACCGCTTTTCTCGATCCCGCTCTACGGCGCAGAACTATTCGGTTTCGTCACAGGCTTGCTGTACCTTTTGATGACCTATCGGTTAGCCGCACGGTCGGTGCCAACCCCGATACGCGGTGCTACCGTCGACGTGTTCGTGCCGACGTATAACGAGTCGGTCGAACTGGTTCGCCGCACGTTGCAGGCAGCGCAAAATATCGGGTATCCGCACCGGACCTGGTTGCTCGACGACGGCCATCGCGAAGAAATGCTGGTGCTGGCACGCGAACTCGGCTGCGACTACCTTGCGCGAAGTGAAAACAGTCACGCGAAGGCTGGCAATCTGAACAACGCCCTCAAACACAGCAACGGCGAATTCATCGCGATCTTCGACGCGGACCATGCGGCACGCAAGGATTTCCTCGACAAGACGCTGGGCTACTTTGCCGATCCGACAGTAGCGTTCGTACAGACGCCGCAAGACTTCTACAACGTCGATTCATTCAACCATCGCATGGGAGGGCGTCGCGTCTGGAACGAGCAGTCGCTCTTCTTCAAGGTTATCCAGCGCGGCAAGGATACGTGGAATGCAACCTTCTTCTGCGGTAGCTGCGCGGTGCTACGCCGCAGTGCGTTGGAAGCGATCGGCGGCTTTGCGACCGAGACGGTCACAGAAGATATCCACACGTCGATCAAGCTGCACAAGCAGGGATATCGCTCCGTGTACCAGCCGGAATCGCTTGCATTCGGCCTGGCCCCGCATAGCATCGACACCTACCTGCAACAGCGGATTCGTTGGGGCATGGGCGGTATGCAGGTGCTACGGCGCGAGCGCATTCTTTCCAGCCCTGGGCTGACGTTGGCGCAGCGACTGAACTACCTCGCGTCGATGCTCATTTACTTCGAGGGATGGCAAAAGCTCGTCTTCTTCATGACTTCGCCCGCGGTATTCTTCTTTGGCATCTTGCCAATCAGCGCGCCGATGAGCGAATTTCTGACCTATTTCCTGGCGTACTACGCGCTTTCTTCGCTGATGTACACGGAACTGGCACGGGGCTACGGCGCGCTGTTTCTGAGCGAGCAGTACGGCATGGTGCGATTCTTTGCATTCATGTTAACGACCGCTGGCCTGTTTCGCAGGAAGATCGGCTTCTCGGTCACCAGCAAGGAATTGTCACTTGCAGGCCGCGCCTGGCTCTGGCTATCGCCGTCGCTGATCGTTGCAGGACTGACCGCATCGAGCATTCCGGTCGGCCTCTACCGGATGGTTCACGGCACGTTACCGGTGGGTGCTGGCATCGCGAACGCTGTATGGGCGTGTGCCACGATCACAACCGCGAGTGTCATTGCATGGTTCAGTCATCATCGGGCGCAGAACCGGCGCACCGAATATCGTTTCCCATTGCATATACCAATGATGCTGACGCTGGACGGCAGGTCGTTTCCGGGTCTGTCGGAAGACCTTTCGGCAAGCGGCGCGCTTTACCACGGAGAAATTCCCGCCCAGTTGTCGCCTGAAAGCAGCCCTGAGGTCGAGATCCACCTGCCGAACCTCGTCATACGTACAAAGGCGAGTGTTACGTTCGTCGGAGGCGATCACGGCATCGCCAATTCTGATCGAACGATCGGATTGCGCTTTAGCTGGGCTTCGGCAGACCTGAGTCGCCCACTTGAGACGTTCCTGTTCGGCAGCAGTCTGCAATTCGAACAGGGAGGCGTGACCGACCAGCGGACAACCCTGTTGACGCGTCTTGCGCGCGGCACCCCCACCAGTACGAGTGTGCTGGGTGCGGGTACTTGTTGGGCGCCGGGATTCTTGATCCGGTCACGCGACGCTCATCCGGTACCCGTTGCCGTGGTGTCGGCGGTACGCGATACCGGCGACATGTGGTGGATCCTCAGCAATGGCGAACTCGACACGAGCCTTGAGGTATTTCTGCGCCAGCGCCGGGCGGGCAGCGAAACGACGCAGCGCGTCTCATTGAGTTCGAGCGGAAGTCTGGATACACCGACTGGGCAAATGCATCTATACAACGTCACGTCGCGTCATTCGCTGACGCTGCATAATCTCGGGAACGAAGATGACGAAAATCACGCCGATCAATCGAGCAATACCTCGCCGGCTGGCGATCGCAATCGCCGCTTGCGCCCTGCCATTTAGCCTGTCGGCGCTCGCAGGGCAGCCGTTGATATTTGCCGGCGCATCGATCGCCGAGCAAGGTGAACGCAACGAATACCTCGGCGGCACGGCACCATTTTTTTCCAGTCGCTTCCTGACCCAGCGGCTCGCGATCAGCGACTATTACTATCAGTACGGCACGAACGGAACGACCGTCAAGGTCAGGGGACAGGCAGTCGAGGCAGCCATGGGCGCGCAGGCCGCCTGGCAAGGCGGATGGGTTGAAGCATCGACCGGTCCGCGGTTTCGCGATAACCGCGTGACGCCGCCCGGTGCTAACGCGCGTGCCGACGGCAGCCAATGGGGGCTCGCGCTTGGTTTGCAGGGTGAGCAGCGTTTCGGTCAGGATTGGGCTTTTAACGGGATTGGTTCTTACACGATCGGACCGGCATCGTATTGGGGCCGAGCCCGCTTTCTGCATCGAACGTTCGGCGATGCGTGGGCCGGCGTCGAAGTGATCAAGCACGGCGACCCCGACTATCGGGCCACGCAAGGCGGCCTTGTGCTAACGGGCATCAAGATTGGCGAGAAGTTCGACATTGGATTCTATGCCGGCGTGAAGAAGACGAGCGGCCAGCCGCGTTCCTTTTATGGCGGCACCGAACTGACCAAGGGATTCTGACCCTGCGCTCCACAGCGTCTTTGTGCTTGCGACCTACAAATCCGATAAGGCCTTTGCGGATCAACGAGGTTAGGGCGCGTCGCCGAAACATGACGAATTCACGGGCAAGATGCCATTACAATCCAGCACTTCGATCCGACAACCGTGATTTGCGCCATGAGATACCTCCTTGCATCGATACTCGCGGCGGTCATCGCGGCCGCCAGCACGGCCGCGAAAGCCGAAACATCCGGTGGCGGCGAGACACCCAAACAGCAGTGCGCCATTGGGTATGTCACCGGCGTCGGTGGATCGGCACAGAGCGTTCGTGAATACCTTGCGACCCCCGACAGAGACAAATATCGCTACCTTGCAGACAACCCGATCCAATGCCGGGTCTCCGACGAGGGTCGCACGTCTGCCTGTACCGGCATCACAAGCCTTCGGCATGAAAAAGTCAGCGTGTACGACGACATCGACAGTGCGACGATGGCCGTGGTCGCGCGCGTGGAACTCGACCGGGGGACATACCCGGCGATTATCGTTGTGCGAAAGCAGGATGTGAAATGCGAGGAGTGAATGCGCTCACGGCGCTAACCGATGACGATTCTGTCCTCAGCACGGCATCCGGCTGTCATTTGGCGAATCTGCAGCTTTGCACAGCGCTGCTCCGTCCGGCTCCGTGAACCGTGTCTCCAGGGCGTCGTCTTTGCTTGCTCGAAGCATTGCTGCGACCAGCACACCAAAGCACGCGCCAAAGAACCCTCCCACTCCAAAGCCAAGTAAGAATTCCATCGTTTCCCCCGTTGCAATTGATTGCAGGATAGAAACCAACCGTTCATTCGCTGTCGGTGAGGGGCGCACGCTCGAAATAACGCACCCTGCGCAGCACTATCCTGATACCCCGAGCGCACCACACCGCCAATGTCGACCGCGATCACGCCGCGCTGATAGCGCTCGCGGTTGCAGCCTTTCAATCGTCGCGCGTGACGCGAGAGACTAAATGACAAGGATCACGCTGAGGACGCGAGACGTATTTTCGTTTCCCGCCCTGCAGGAAATGCGAATGACGCGTTGCCGGCCTGGTGACGAGTTCATCCAGAGCGTCATCGAACGGGTTTGTTGCGTCTGTGGTCTGACGCGGCGATAAGAAACGGATTGCTGAGCCGCCATGACGGCAGCCGGCGTGTATGGACATAGTTTCCCCCCCGGTTCGCGTATTGCCTTTTTACGGCTTGTGCTGCTCTATTGAATTTGCTCGATGCAGCGTCTTGATGGTCTGTAACGTGCCGATGCAAATAGCGGGCCACCCCCGATTTCATCGAGTCCGGCATTAGAGGCAGACGCGGCGGCAGTTTCTCCAATACCCCATACCGGCACAAACGTTTCAATCCTGTAACGCTCCTGAGCGAAAACGGCGGTACCCAACCTGTCGACTTCGACGCTCTGGCAGTCCGGCGTTTGTTGCAGCGGGCGAGTGAGGGCGGTGCTCATCCGCGTCATGGATGCACGCGCCGAAAACGTTGCAAAAATGAAAAGGTGCACTGCCGCGAGCGCTGAGTTCCCTACGGCTATCTGGAAGCGTGCTCACCCGCTTATCCGCCCATCGCGCCGACTTTATCGATCTGTTGCGGCCCCGTCGCCGGACACTCGCCACCGCTAGACAGATCGCGACAGCGCAGTTATCCGGTGCTCAATTCATGCCGGTTTCCCCGACGCGATGGCACGCCACGAGTCTCGCGTCATATTTGCGCAACTCCGGCATCGATTTGGCGCATTCCTGTGTTGCATGAGGGCAGCGAGTGTGGAATGCACATCCCGAAGGCGGGTTGATCGGAGACGGTAGCTCTCCCTGCAACTCGACTTTCTGGCGACGGGCCGCAGGTTCGAGTTTTGGCGTCGCTGCCAGCAATGCCCGGGTATAAGGATGGCACGGTGCAGAGAAGATCCGCGACTTGTCGCCGAACTCGATGACGCTACCGAGATACATGACCATGACCTGGTCGGCTATATGTTCGACCACGGTCAGATTGTGGGAGATGAAGACATAACTGACGCCCACTTGCTGCTGCAGATCCATGAAGAGGTTCAATATCTGCGCCTGTATCGAAACATCGAGTGCCGAGACCGGCTCGTCCGCCACGATGATGTCCGGCTCGGCGACAAGCGCGCGGCCAATGGCAACGCGCTGCCGCTGCCCACCTGAGAGCATGTGCGGATAAAGACCGGCGCAATCCATGTGCAGACCCACCTGGCTCATGATCTGCGCGAGCCGGGCGGCACGTTCGCTTGCGCTGGAAATCCCGCTGGCCGACATCGCCGCCGTCAAGGTCTGGCCGATCGTCTTGCGCGGATTCAGCGATGCAAGCGGATTCTGGAAGACCAGTTGCACGCGCTGACGGAGCTTGCGCCAGGTGTTTCTGTCGGCGAGACCGGCATCGTGGCCACCAATCTGCAAACTGCCCGACGTCGGCGGCTCTATCATCGTAAGCTGGCGTGCAAGCGTCGATTTCCCGCAGCCGGATTCCCCGACGACGGCCAGCGTCTTGCCGCGTTCGAGCATGAACGACACGCCGTTCAATGCCTTGACGACGCTGGTGCCGACCATCCCGCGACGAACGCGATAGTGCCGGGTGAGACGGTCCGCCACCATCACCACGGCTTTTCCATTAGCGTGCTGCTGCATGATGTTCCTTGCTTTGTTGAGGCATTCCGGCCGGCGTGCCGAGCACGCACCGGACCTCGGTGGCCGCGTCGATATGCGTCAGTTCCGGATGAGCGACGCGGCACGCATCAGTTGCCGCCGCGCATCGCGGCGCGAACAGGCAGCCGCCCGACGGGCCTCGCCGTAACGGCATGTTGCCCGGCAGCGCCGTCATCCGTCCGTCGCGCGCGCGCTCGGGAATCGCGCCGAGCAGCGCGCGCGTGTACGGATGGCGCGGCATCTCGAAGGTGCGTAGCACCGGCCCGGTTTCGATCACCTCGCCCGCGTACATGACCGCGACGCGATGCGCGATTTCCGCGACGACAGCAAGATCGTGTGAAATCAGCACCAGTCCCATCCGGTACTCGCGCTGCAATTCTTCGAGCAGGCGCATCACCTGCGCCTGCACCGTGACGTCGAGCGCGGTGGTGGGTTCGTCGGCGATCAGCAGCCTGGGCTTGCATGCGATCGCCATCGCGATCATCGCGCGCTGATTCATGCCGCCCGACAGTTCGTGCGGATAGGCGTCGCGACGTTTTTTCGCGTCGGCGATGCGCACCTGATCCAGCAGTTCGAGAATCCGTGCGTCCAGCGCGGCGCCGCGCAGATTGGTGTGCTGGACCAGGATTTCACGGATCTGATAGCCGATCGTCAGGCTCGGATTGAGGCTCGTCAGCGCGTCCTGGAAGATCATTGCGATCTCCTTGCCGACGATCTTGCGCCGCATCGCCGGCTTCGCGTGCAGCAGATCGACGCCGCCTACGGTAATCTCGTCGGCGGTTACGACACCGGGCGCATCGATCAGGCCCATTGCGGCCATCATCGTGATGCTCTTGCCTGAGCCGGATTCGCCGACCACGGCCACCACCTCGCCACCCGCGATATCGAAATCGACGTGATTGACCGCCTGGCTGTCGCCGAACCGGACCGCGAGATTCCTGATTCTCAAGAGGTCGGTCATGCGCGTGTCACCGGTTTGAGCTTCGGGTCGAGCGCGTCGCGCAAACCATCGCCGAACAGGTTGACGGACAGCACCGTAACCAGAATCGATAAGCCCGGCATCGTCACGATCCACCACGCGCTGTCGATATAGTCGCGTGCGGACGCGAGCATGTTGCCCCATTCGGCCTGCGGCGGCTGCACGCCGATGCCGAGAAAGCCGAGCGCGGCGGCGTCGAGGATCGCAGCAGAAAAGCCGAGCGTCGCGTGAACGATCAGCGGCGCGGCGCAGTTCGGCAGGATCTGCGAAAACATGATGCGCAACGCGCCCTCACCGCTGACGCGCGCCGCGATGACATACTCTTTTTGCGTTTCCGCCAGCGCGGCAATGCGCACTAGCCGGACATAACCGGGCAGACAGATGACGGAGATCGCGAGCACCGTGTTCTGAAGGCCGGGGCCGAGCACCGCGACCACGGCGATCGCCAGCAGCAGCGACGGCAGCGCTTGCAGCACGTCCATCATGCGCATCAGCGGTGCGTCGAGCCATCGTGGGTAATACGCCGCGAACAGACCGAGCGCGATGCTCGGCAACAGCGAGAGCGTCACCGACGCAAGGCCGATCCCAAGGCTGATGCGCGCACCGAAAATCAGGCGCGAGAGGATGTCGCGTCCTGCCTCGTCGGTGCCGAGCAGAAATTGCAGACTGCCGCCGTCCGACCACGCGGGCGGAATCTTGATGTGATCCCTGAACTGTTCGACGGGGTTGTGTGGCGCGATCCACGGCGCGCACAGCGCGAGCAGCGCCAGCATGGCGAGTACGGCGAGCGCCGCTGTCGCGGCGCGATTGCGCGAGTAGAGCCGCCACAGTTCGAGCAACGCGCGGCCGCCGGCGAAGTGGGCACGCTTGCCCGTGCGCAAGGCGATGACGGTGGTATCGGACATTATCGTGAATTGACGAGACGGGGATTGATCAGGCGGGACGCAACATCGACCAACAGATTGACGGCGACGACCAGCACCGCGCCGAGCAGGATGCCGCCCTGTATCACCGGGTAATCGCGCGCGCTCACGGCATCGACCAGCCATTTGCCGATGCCTGGCCACGAGAACAGGGTTTCCGTTAGCACCGCGCCGCCGAGCAGGCCGCCGACCTGCATGCCGACCACGGTGACGACCGGAATCAATGCGTTACGCAGCACGTGAACGACGATCACGCGCACGGGCGTCAGGCCTTTGGCTTTCGCGGTGCGGATATAGTCCTCGCGCAACACTTCGAGAATCGACGAACGTGTCATCCGCGCAACGACCGCAAGCGGAATCGTGCCGAGTACGACGGTGGGCAGGATCAGGTGACGCAAGACCGATCCGATGGTCGCCGGATCGCGCGACAGTACGGAATCGACCAGCATGAGATTCGTGACCGGCGTCAGGTCGACCTCCAGGCCGATTCGCCCCGACACCGGCGTCCATCCGAGCTTCACCGAAAACAGCATGATGAGAACGAGTCCCCACCAGAAGATCGGCATCGAATAGCCAGTCAGCGCCGTGCTCATGACCGCGTGGTCGAGCCATGAGCCGCGCCTGAGCGCCGCGGCAATCCCGGCAACCAGCCCGACCGCGAGCGCGAACGCGATCGCGCAGACCGACAGCTCGAGCGTCGCGGGAAAGCGCATGCCGAAATCATGGATCACGCTATCGCCCGACTTGAACGAATGTCCGAGGTCGGCATGCAGCAGGCGCTGGAGATAACGGAAATATTGCGTCGCCAACGGCTCGTCGAGTCCGAGCTGATGCAGGGCGGCCGCGTGTGCGGCGGGATCGGCGACATGCTCGCCCATCATCACATCGACCGGATCGCCGGGAAGCAGGTGAATCAGCACGAAAGCCAGCAACGTGACGCCCAGCAGCGTCGGCACCAGTCCGAGCAGGCGGGTGACAAGGAATTTCAGCACAGACGGTCTCCAGCGAAAAACGCGCGCAAGTCTCCACTGACGGTCGTGCAACTGCACGACCGTCATCCGGTGAAAGCGTGACACGGAAGGTTTGCCGGACGCGGTTAGCGGATCGACACGGCCCCGAAGTTCACGCGGCCAAACGGACTGACGTGATAGCCATCGACATTCGGACGCGTGATCGCGGCCACCAGCGGATGCGCAAGCGGAATCCAGAGCGCCTGATCGTGCGCGATCTTCTCGGCGCGGTCGTAGTCCTGCGCGCGAACCGACGCGGTACTGGTCGCCTTGCCGCTCGCGATCGACGCATCCAGCGACGCATCGCAATAACGCTGGAAATTGGTGCCGCCCTTCACCGCGTCGCACGAGAACAGCGGCGACAGGAAGTTGTCCGGATCGCCGTTGTCGCCGGCCCAGCCCATGAACAGCAGGTCGTATTGCCCCTGCTTGATTTCATGAAGCAGCTCGCCCCACTCCAGCGTCTTGATCCGCGCGTCGATGCCTACCTTGGTGAGGTCGGCCTGAAGCAGTTCGGCGCCCACCTTCGGATTCGGATTGAGCGTGCTGCCAGTCGAGCGGGTCCAGATCGTCAGGCTCAGTCCATTCGCCATGCCCGCCTGGGCCAGCAGCTTTTTCGCGAGCGCGGGATCGTACGCATAGCCGGTCTTCGCCTCCGTGCCGCTGGGATACGGATCCGTCGCCGGGACTGCGCTGGTGCCGAACAACGTCTTCACGTACGTATCGCGATCGAAGGCCAGATTGATCGCGCGGCGCACCGCCGGATTATCGAGGCCGTGACGCTGCGTATTGAGCGCGACGAACGCCGTCATAAAACCCGGCACGTCGAGTACTTTTAGCGACGGGTCCTTGCGCGCCGACGCGACATCGTCCGGCTTCGGTGCGAGCGCGATATCGCATTCGCCTGCCTTGACCCGTTGCGCGCGCACGGTCGGATCGGGCGTGATCGCGTAGATCAGTCCGTCGACCTTGGGCTTCGGTCCCCAGTAGTCCGGGTTCACCGTGTAGCGGATCGTCGCGTCCGGCCGATAGCTCTTCAGGACGAACGGGCCCGTCGATACCGGTTTGGCGTTCAGGTCTGCAATCGCGTTGGTCTTCAGCAGTTGCGCAAGATATTCGCTCGAATAGATCGACGCGAAACTCATCGTGAGGATCGGCAGGAAGGTCGCATCAGGACGGTTGAGGACGATGCGCACCGTCAGCGGATCGACCTTGTCGACCGACTTGATCAGCTTCGTGATCTGCATCGACTGCACGTTCGGCATTACCACCGTCGGCAACGCCTTGCGCCATGCGTTGTCCGGATTCAGCATCCGGTCGAACGTGGCGATCACGTCGTCGGCGTCGAATGTCCGGGTCGGCTTGAAGTAATCGGTCGTCTGGAAATGGACCTTGGGACGCAGATGGAACGTGTAGACCGTGCCGGACTGACTGACGTCCCAACTCTGCGCGAGCGCCGGCTGCACGGTGCCGGTCGCATCGTCGTACGTGACGAGCCCGTTGAAAATGACATCAGCGGATGCATTCGTGATGGTCAGCGTGCTGTAACGCACCGGATCGAATCCTTCCGGGCTGGCTTCGGTGCAGACGACCAGCGGCTTCGCAAAGGCGCTCGCAAGCGGTAAGACCATGAGCAACGCAATAGCGGAGAATCGCAATTTCATTGGATGTTTCTCGTTTGATTTGACCTCGGCCGCGACACGCGTGTCGGCGGCCGAGGCCCGGCACAGGTTCAATCAGAAGTTCAGAAGTTGTGGGTGATACCGACGCGCAAGTTGGCTTGCGTCTGCGTGCTCGACGGGGCGAACGCATAGCCGATCACCGCATTCACGCCGCTCGAGGCGCGGAGGTAGCCCGCCGACGTGTAGATCCGCGTACTCTTCGACAGACTCTCGTAGAGACCGACCGACAGTTCGTTCCAGTGATGATGCTCGAAGGTCGTGTACTGGTAGCCCGAGCGGAGCGCCAACGCAGGCGAGAGCTGATACGCGCCGCCGGCTTCGTACACGTGCATGAAAGACGACACATTGCCATTGGCCGACGTGACCTTGGTCAGGGTCGTGTTGGCCTTGATCGTGAGCTTGTCGAAGCGGTAGCTCGCGCCGATCCCGCCCGTATCGAGGTGGCTCACGGTCAGTCCTGTGCTCGAATACAGCGACGTGCGCTGACCGGTCGAACTGCTGACCCTGGCGGTCGTGGTGCCAAGGAACGACGACAGGCCGAGCGCATCGTACGGATCGATCGTCGTGCTGTTCAGCTGCGAGTAAGCCGCTGCCGCACTGAACGCGCCCGCCGCGTAAAGCACGCCGGCACTCCACGCGGAACCGGTGTGGAAGCTGCCGGCCGTATTGCTGAACGAGTACATCGCGCCCGCGCTAAGGCCGTTGAAACTCTTGCTCGCGAACTTGACCGCATTGATCATCGTGTCGCCGCTCATGCGGTCGAGGTCGCCGAGGTGAATCGCGTAGCCGTCGCCGTCCTGACTGATGTTATAGCGGGACGTGTAGTCGTTGATGAAGTCGTATTGCCTGCCGAGCGTCAGCGTGCCGAGCCAGTTGCTCAATCCGACCAGCGCGGTTTTGCCGAACATGTAGCTGCTGCTGGGCTTCGAGCTGCCATCGGTAACGCGAAAACCGGAGCGAAGGTCGAATATCGCCTGCGAGCCCCCACCGAGGTCTTCCACACCGCGCAGCCCCCAGTAGTTGCTGAACACGACGCCGCTGTCCATCTTGTATTCGTGTTGCCCTCCCGTGTTCGTGATATAGCTCACCCCGTTGTCCATCCGCCCATAGAGCGTCACGCTGTTGTCCGCTCGCGCCGCCGATGTTGCCAGCATCGCAGTCATGCCTAAAGCTCCAAACCCGAATAAGAATCTTGATTTCATGTGCGGTATTTTAATGTTGGATCCCATAGAAGCCAGACCGGAACCAGTGTGATGCCGCAATGCGCTGCGCACCGGGTTCGGAGCTGCATTCCCGTTCGTCGGGGAACGGAATCACTGTATCGCGGGGCGGGTAGAAGAAAAAACTAAAACCCTTCGTTCATATCGATCAATTTGAAATAACGTTCTATATTGGCCAGTCATTAAGAAAGGTAGCATCCACTTGATGCATCGAACAAAGCGGTTAATTCTTACCCCCGATTACATACCTTACTTATGTGCCAGCTCCTTGCTCTTAGTTGCGCTGAACCGACCGATGTGACCTTTTCCTTCACGGGATTTGCGGCTCGAGGCGGTCTGACCGATCACCACGTGGACGGATGGGGAATCGCGTTTTATGAGGAGCGGGCATGCCGGTTATTCATCGACGACAAACCCGCTTGCCGATCCCCCATGGCGGAGTTCGTGAAGCGTTATCCGATCAAATCGCGCAATGTCATCGCGCACATCCGGAAGGCCACGCAGGGCGGCGCCAGTGCTGAGAATTGCCATCCGTTCATGCGTGAACACAACGGACAGCAATGGGTGTTCGCGCATAACGGTGATCTGCAGGAGCGAAACTGGCGGGTGCCGGGTCCCTACGCGCCGGTGGGAACAACCGATAGCGAATCGGCCTTTTGCACGATCATGAATGTGATCCACGAGCGTGGCATCGATCGGGATACCACGCCGGACGAACTGTTCGACGTAGTAGAGGACATGACTCGCAAGCTGAATCAGCATGGAATTTTCAACTTCCTGCTGTCGAACGGACAGTCGCAGTTTGCCTACTGCTCCACGCGACTCGCCTACGTGATGCGTCGCTGGCCGTTCTCAAGCGCGAGACTCGTCGATGCCGATCTGTCGGTCGACTTCTCCGCTTATGCGACCTCGGAAGACTGCACGGCAGTCATCGCGACGACACCACTCACCGATGAAGCATGGACCACCTGCCAGCCAGGCGATCTGCTCATGTTTCGCGGAGGTGCGCTGGTCAGACGCGCACACGTCCCAGTGCCGCCTCAGGTACTTGCTACCTCGCGATATGCGCCATCTGAGGTATCGTCCGCCAGCTGACTTGCTGGCCGTCGAGCCCAGCTGACGCCGGTAACACGCGCGGGACTGTTCACAAACGAGGAACTGGTTGGCGAAGCGCTTGCTCCACTGCGCGACCAGGTGGTGATTGCTACCAAGTTCGAATTCAAACTCGATCCCACGGGGGAGCGTCCTTTCCTCGGGCTACATAGCCGACCGGAACGCATCAGGCAGGTTGCCGAAGATTCGCTTAGGGGTAAGGCGATGTCTGGAGTTTCAGAAGATTCGAGGGCGGCTTTTACGGATACCCGGAACGCCTCTGCGCCTGTCTCCGCGCAAGTGCGCGTCGAGCAGGCTTCGAGCGTTTCGAAGCAAATGGCATAACTCTTGCGCTAAGTCCTTCCCGCAGGTCATCGCGACTGGATTTAGCTCGCTTCGAGCTCGCGACATTACAAAATTATTTCGGGGTTCGGGGATTTTCACAATGACAATTATCAAACGTCTGGTCTTGACGCTGTCGGTCGCGCTGATGGCGCTGATCTTTACCGGCAGCTACGGCCTATGGCAGCTCTACCAGGCGCAGCAACGCTTTGAGTCCGTGCAGACCGGCGCAATTCCCGGCATGAAGGATCTGGACGCGGCCAAGTCGGCAATGACGGCTTCGCGCATTGCGGCCTTCCGCCATGTCATGTATCCCGACAGCGCCACCAAAGCCGCGATAGAGAAGGTGATGAACGAGGTGGACGCGAAGTTCGACAAGACGATCGCGGCCTACGAAAAAAACGACATCGCAGATGACACCGATCGCAGGATGACCGATGCCGACAAGTCGAACATGGCCGCTTATCGCATCGAAAGAGAGAAGTTTCTTGCGCGATCACGTGCCGGCGACCTGGATGGCGCACGCGCCGCGTTGGCGACCGATGGCCCGCTAGTGGCCGCGGCGGCAGCGGTGACGAAGGGCATCGAAGATCACGTCGATTACCGGATCAAGCTCAGCGACGCGATGCGCAGCGTCAATACGGCGGCCTATTCGCGAGCGTTCGGTATCCTGTTGGCGGTCGTCGTTGCGGCGCTGTTGATAGCCGGTGCAATGGCTATGCGCCTGTTCCATACGATCCGTAATGGTCTTGCCGGCATTCGGAACACCCTCCAGCATGTCAACCAGTCGCTTGATCTGTCGCAGCGTGCACCGTTCGAGAGGATGGATGAAATCGGCGAGACCGCGACCGCCTTCAACAATCTGTTGACCCGCGTGGGCGAAGTGGTGGGTACGGTTCGCACATCGACCGAGTCTGTCACTGTGGCATCGAAAGAGATCGCAGCAGGCAACACTGACCTTTCTGCGCGCACGGAAGAACAGGCGGCTTCGCTCGAGCAAACCGCGGCCAGCATGACACAGCTGACCGAAACCGTGAAGCAGAACGCCGACAATGCGCGGCAGGCAAATGCGCTGGCGACGCGGGCTACCGATATGGCCGATGCCGGCAACGAAGCGGTGCAGGGCATGGTCGGGACCATTGAAAAGATCAGCGGCAGCTCCAGCAAGATTTCGGAAATCACGGGCGTGATCGAAGGCATCGCGTTCCAGACCAACATTCTCGCGCTCAATGCTGCCGTAGAGGCCGCCCGCGCCGGCGAGCAGGGCCGCGGCTTTGCCGTGGTCGCGAGCGAGGTGCGCAGCCTGGCTCAGCGCTCGGCAGCGGCGGCCAAGGAGATCAAGGAGTTGATCGGCTCTTCAGTGGCGATGATCCAGGACGGCGCGCAGCAGGCGACGGACGTCAGCGCCACCATGGGAGGAGTGAAGCAGGCGATCAAGCAGGTTTCCGATATCGTCGGCGAGATTGCGGCGGCCTCGGAAGAGCAGAGCCGAGGTATCGAGCAGGTCAATCAGGCAGTCGGCCAGATGGACGAAGTCACGCAGCAGAATGCGGCGCTGGTCGAACAGGCCGCCGCCGCTGCGCAGTCCCTCGAAGAGCAGGCGACGAGCCTGAGCGGGGCGGTATCCGTGTTCAGGCTGGCCGACACAGGTCCGTCAGTGTCGCGCATGGTCATGCCGGAGCCGCCGCCGCGCATGCCCGCACGGAAGGCGCCAAAGATTCATACGCAACCGAAAGCCGCTGGGCAGCCGGGCCGTGCGGCGACAGGTGCCGCCACCGTTGCGTCGACGGACGTGGCAGCCGAAACGTGGGAGACGTTCTGATGGAAGCAATGTCCACGAATGCCGCCGACGATCTTCTGAAGTCGTGGGCGAACCTCGCGGTATCGAGCACGGTGTCGTTTTTTTATTTGATTTGTGAACACACGAGAAACTGGCGCGAGCGGGACGCGTTTTTTATATAGGTAAACGATGAAATCTTGGTCGATGGCGGCCGTTGCCGCCCTTGTTGCTGTCGCAGCGGCGTCCGGTGCCGCGCGGGCGGAGGAATCCCCGCTGTCGGGGTCGTGGCGTTTGGTCTCCTACGAGGTCGAATCCAAAGACACTGGCGGCAAGATCGCAGCCATGGGCGAGCACCCGAGCGGTCGCGTAATCTTCACCGCGGACCACCGGGTGGCGTTCGTGTTGACTGGCGACGGGCGCAAAGCCGGAAAGAGCGACGCCGACAAGACGGCTCTGTTGAACACCTTGGTGGCGTACACCGGCATCGAGCGCACTGAAGACAATCAGTGGTGCACCAAGGTTGAGGCCGCCTGGAATCCCGAGTGGGTCGGCACGACACAGTGCCGGGAGTTCCACGTCGCCGGCGACCGTCTGGAGGTGCTGACCCCATGGCGACAGATGCCGAACTGGCCCGGCACCACGCGGTCCATCATTACCTTCGAGCGCGACAACTAAGTCTCCTCGACCTGCGACGCCGGCACGCGTTCCTGCCATCATCCGCAACTCGGGCTACCCTGTCTGCGGCTGCGCTCTCGCGCGCGAAGTCGCGTGCATCGTCGGGCACCATGCGCCCGTCCGTCGTTACAGATAGCTGCAGACGTAGTCGAGTGTTTCGATCACGTCGATATCGAAGCGACTCTTGCCGGCCACCGAGAACGACTCGCCCGCGCCATACGTCTTCCACTCGTCACTGCCTTCGAGGCGGATGCGGCATTGGCCGGCCTGCACCTCCATGAGTTCCGGCGCGTCGGTGCCGAAGTTGAGCACGCCGGGCAGGATCACGCCGAGCGTCTTGCGCGTGCCGTCGGCGAAGAGAACGGTGTGCGAGACACACTTGCCGTCGAAGTAGACGTTGGCTCGTTTGATAATGGAAACCTGATCGAATTGCGTTGCGGCCGTCATGGCGGTCTTCCTCTGGGTCATCGTGAATGGGCGAGTTGGCGCCGCGTAGCGGCAGCGGGCGGTGCGCGATCTGCGCGGGCTTTCGGTCCGGCGCCGCCGCCATCATACAGGCTGTCGGCGGCGCCAGTCGGTGACTCAAAGCCGCATCACGGCAAACCTTGCAGCACTAAGCCATCAATAGCAGCTAGCGTGCCGCATCACCTTCTGTTCGAGCAAACAGGAAGCAAGAAGCCGTGAGGCAGCCAATACATCGATACGTGGTAATCGATGCACAAGCTGCCTCACGTGCATTGGTTGGTGCAGTTCAACTACCAGGAAAACTGAGCGACTCGAAACCTCACTCCCGCCGCTTCTTCTTCAACTCGATAGTCTCAAACAACTCATAGGTCTGGGTCGGCGTTTGATCCGCACCCGGCGCGTGGTAGTAATTCATCGTGATCGTGGTGTGGCCGCCCGGATGCCCCGGATCATGATCGAACACCGCGATGCCGTAGCCCGTCCCGGTATCCCGTTGCGCCGACCAGATCGCATCCTCCACGGCATCCGCGCTGGCACGCGCGAACGTGCCAGCCGTCGTTCCAGGAGCCGCACGATTCGGCCGCGTGAAAATACGCGCCTGCGGCAGCCCGGTACCGAGGTCCACGCCATAGACATCGAGCGGCGCGCTCGTCCCGCCGCCGCCGAGAATCAAATGAATCGTCCCGTGGCTCGTATCGAACGACGTCGCCCCCGCTGCCGCCGGCACAACCGGCCGCGGCTGCAATGTGTCCACCACCCGCCCCGTGGCGATGTCGGTACCCTTGTTGTGATTGCAACCGCGAACGGGATAGCTGCGCTCGTAGTCGTGGTCGTGACCGCACAGCACCAGGTCCACGCCATAGCGGTCGAACAGCGGCAGCCACGCTTCGCGGATGCCCTTATCAGACCCGTTGCCGGTCTTCGATGAACTCAGTGCGTCCTGATGCATCTGGACAACGATCCAGTCGACTTCGTCGTCTTCAGCCGCGTGGCGCAATGTCTTCTCGAGCCAGTGCGTCTGCTCGCCGCCGCTATATCCGCGGATATAGAACGACGTGCCCGGCTGAATCGGCGGATTACCGGTGCTCGCCGCGGGCACCAGCGGATTCGGGCCGGCGACGAACGCCGCCGCATCCTGATAGACCACGTCATCCGCATCGAGCGAGATGAACAGCACCGAACTGACGCGGAAGCTGTACCAGCGGCCCTGGAAACGCGTGTGATTCTCGGGCAGCGTGTAGCGCGCGAGATAGGACGAGAGGCCCTGTTCGCCGTTGTGAAATTCGACCTCGTGATTGCCCGGGCATGGCATCCACGGCCGGTTCGACGCGGAAGTCTGGCAGTTGTTGCCGAAATCGCGCCACACGTCCGGCTGATGCGTCGGATTCAGATTGGCATAGCAGAGGTCGCCATTGAGCAGGTGGAACAGCGGCTCAAAACGCTCGACCGCCTGAACCGCGAAGCGGCTTTGCGGCGACGACAACACCCAGCCGGTATTGGGCGTCGCGAGATCGCCGTAGCTCGTCCAGCGAAATGGCGCGCGGCCTCGCGGCGCAGTGCGAAAGCTCGCGGTGAAAGGCTGGGCCGCGTTGCTGTCGTTGTCGGCGCTCACCTCGTACTCGTAGCTCGCATCGGCCTTCAGACCATGCAGACGCGCGTGATAGGTGAACACAACTTCGCCGTTGAGGCCATCGGTATACGTGCTTTGCACGCCGTGCACCGTCGTTCTCGCCTCGCCAGCGCGGCCGAAGCGCACCCGCGGGTTGACCGCCTGCGCCAGCGACGCCCACGACACCGTGACCTCCCTGGTCGGATCGTTGCCCCATGTCAGGTGGATCTGCTCCGGCGTGCCGTCGGGTGTGCCGTTCGCGGCGCGCGCCATCGATGAAAAACTGCCCGCGGCCGTAGCGAGACTGGATGCGCCGGCCAACTTCAAAAACCCACGGCGCGAGACGGTGGCGGCCTGATCGGACGGCGAGGTGTCAGCGGTTTTCCTGTTCGACATATCGGTGTTTTTTGGACGGTAGTGGACGGACGCCAACGCGTACGCCAATCGCACGGTGCTATGTGAGCCGCGCGTGCAATGCTGAACCAGGGCGTGACGGACGTGACCAGTCATCCTAGTCGCGCAGCGATGACAGGGCGATGAAACGTACACGTCCGGATAGGGAGGGCGCCTTCACACGAGAAACATCGCACACAGTGCACTGGCTGCGCTCATCAACGCCATCGCGCAACCTGTCGGCCACGGTGTTTTTGCATCAGTCCGCGGACGTACGTTGGCAGTTGTGCGTCATCAGGTCCTGAGGCGTTTTGGGAAGCATCCGTTCCGCCAGAACATCAGACGTGCGGGTTGATGACCTGCGGCTGCTCCACGGATACAAGCCAGTTCGCGACGCTGGCGACGAGCGCGTCGACGTCTTCGAACACCTCTGCCCCGCTCACCTGCGGTGCGCCGGGCAGGGTAAAGACAGGCTTTTTCCACTGCAGGCCAAGCGCCATTTCGGACAGCGTGCCCAGCCCGCCGCCTACCGCGATCAGACAGAGCGAGGCGCGCGCAATCAGCGCATTACGCGTGATCCCCATTCCGGTCGGCAGCGCTACGGAGAGAAACGGGTTGGCCTCGCTGGCATCGTCCTCGGGCAACAGTCCGATCACGATGCCGCCCGCGCGCGCAGCACCAAACGCTGCCGCTTCCATCACCCCGCCTTTGCCGCCGCAGAGAATCGCCATGCCGGTGCCCGCCAATGCATAACCGAGGCTTCTTGCCGCCTGCAGTTGTTCCGCCGTGGCCTCCCGCGGTCCGATCAATCCGATCGGCATCGCGTGACGCGTCGGACCTGTCTGACGGATCGCCAGTCTCTGCAGCGCCAGATAAGCGGCGTTGGACCATTCAGTGTTGTCGTTGCCGTGCAAGGCATTCCCCCAGCGCCAGAACACTCGTACAGACGGCCATCAGCACCAGCGAAAGCGCGGCGGCCTGCGGAAAATCCGTTTGTCCATCGGAAAGTTTCAGGTACATCAGTAGCGGCAGGATGTTGATCTGCGTCCCGGCGAGCGCGAGCGCGGTACCGTAGGTGCCCAGCGCAATCGACGTGACGAGGCACCACGCCGAGGCGATCGACGGCCACAGTTCCCGCAACGCCACGTCGAAGAGCGCCCGCAGCGGCGTCGCGCCCAGCGTCAGCGCAGCTTCGATGGGGCGGCGGTCCAGGTTGGCAAGCGCCGGATAAAGCATCAGCGCAACGCGTGGAATCAGGTAGTACGCATAGGCCGCGACCAGACCCGCGGTCGTGTAGATCAGCGCCCCGACCGTGGCCGGGTCGGCGCCCATGCGTGCGAAGACACTCGTCACAAAGCCGGCACGGCCAAAAGCAAGAATGAACCCGTACGCAATCACCAGCCCGGAAAACGCCAACGGCACACCAAGCAGCGCCAGCATCCAGCCGCGCCGCTGCGGCGGTTGCCCAGCCAGCGCCATCGCGAGCGGCAGCCCCACCATCAGCGACACGGTGCCGGCGGCGAGCGCCAGCGCCAGCGAGTGTCCGAGCGCACTGACCACCAGCGGGTCACGGGCCAATCGGACGAAGGCCGCACCGTGCCCCTCGCCCGCCGACACCAGCAATGCGCCGAGCGGCAACGCAAAGAACAGGGCGAGGAGCAGGCCTGCCGGGACGGCGCCGAAGCGGCGCGCGAGCCCTTCGTTCATCGAGGATGCACCCATCTGCCGCCCCTTATTTCGCGAGCGCGGCCTGCGCCCACAACTGGTCGACTTCAGCCTTCTTCGCCGCGGCCTTGACCACGTCGAGCGGATGCACCTGCGGCACGTCCGGCATCTTCGCGCGCATCTCCGCCGAGAGCTGCACGTCAGGCACAGCAGGACGCACGTAACCTTGCGCGAACAGCGCCTGGCCGACGTCGCTCATCACCAGGTTCAGCCAGAGCCGCGCCGCGTTCGGATTCGGGCCGTCCTTCACGAGGCTGATGGCGTACGGTGCGGACACCGTCGCTTCCTTCGGGATCACCACCTCAGCGGCGTCGCCCATGCCGTCGGTGTACTTCGCTTTCAGGCCGTCGTTTTCGTAGCCGATGAGGATCGGAATCTCGCCCTTGACGAACTTCGCATACGGCGTGGTGCCTTCGACGCGCATCACGTTGCCCGCTTCGCGCAACTTGCCGAAAAAGTCGGTGCCTGGCTTCGGATTGTCGACGCTGCCGCCGAACGCATAAGCCGCCGCGAAGACCGCAACCTGGCCCTGTCCAGTCGAACGCGGATCCAGATAGACCACCGAGTTCCGGTACTCGGGCTTGAGCAGATCGGCCCAGCCGTGCGGCACATTCTTCACCAGCTTGCGGTTGACCAGAAAGGCGATGTTCAGCGAATGGACCGTGAACCAGCGGCCATCGCGCTCGCGAAACACCGGCGGCAGTTTGTCGAAATTGAGCGGCTTGAACGGCGCCACCACGTCCTTGTTGACGGCGTCCAGCGCGGACGCGGCGAAGTAATACGCGGTATCGGCCTGCGGACGCCGCCGGGACTTGTCCAGCGCAACCACGGTCGCCGCCGACCCGATATCGTTGTACGTAATCTCGACCTTCGGATAACGCTTTCTGAATTCGGCGAACAGCGCCTTCCAGTTGGCCCATTCGGGACCGGTGTCGAACGAGACGACTAGGCCCTCGTCCGCGGCCTTCGCGTACAGCGCGTCTTCTCCGGAATAAAGGGGCGCCGCCGGCGCGGCGTGAGCGCCAGACACGGCAGTCAGCGCCGACAGCGCGCAAACGAATCCGGCAACACGGCGGACGCGCGACAAAAGACTAAACCCTGCAAACATTGTGGTTCTCCGTCAAACAAGGTGAATTAACGAACTTGACTGGCCTGCGCGGGCAATACGCGCAGATGTTCGGGGTCGATGGCAACGGCGTGTTCGGCGAGACGGCGCCCCTCGCACAGCAACGGCTTCGGCGCGGAATCCGGAACGAAGTCATAGCGGCACGTCGCGCCGAAATAGCGCACCTCGGCACGGCGGCCGGCCATCCGGTTGACCGCGCCCGCCGGCGGGTCGGGCTGCACGTGTTCGGGACGAACCAGTACGTCGACCTGGTCGCCGGGGCGGAACGCGCCGGTATCGGCGGACAGCATCGCGAAGGAGACATCGATTGCGCCGTCGGCTATCACGCGTCCCGACATCACACTCGAATGACCGACGAAACGCGCAACTTGTGTCGATACCGGCCGATCGTAGAGACGCTCCGGCGTATCCACCTGCAAGACGCGCCCGCCGTCGACCACGGCGACCCGGTCCGCCAGGCTCAGCGCTTCGTCCTGATCGTGCGTGACCAACAGCGTGGTGGCGCCGCATGCGCGCTGCAGCGTGCGGATCTCATCGCGAAGCTGCTGGCGGATGCCTGCGTCGAGCGCGGCGAGCGGTTCGTCGAGCAGCAACACCTTCGGTTCGAACGCCAGCGCCCGAGCCAGCGCGACGCGCTGCTGCTGGCCGCCCGACAGCAACGTCGTACGCCGCGTGGCGTGTTCGGCAAGACCGACCCGTTCGAGCATCTCGAGCGCGCGCGCCCGGCGTTTCGCGGAATCGACGCCGCGCATGCGCAGCCCGTACGCCACGTTGTCCACCACGCTCAGATGCGGGAACAGCGCGTATTGCTGGAACACCATGCCGACCTCGCGGCGCCACACCGGCACGCCCGCCACGTCGCGTCCGTCGATCGCAATCCTGCCCTGGTAGCCGTCCAGCAGACCCGCGGTGAGCCGCAGGATCGTCGACTTGCCGGAGCCGCTGCGGCCCATCACGGCCAGCAGTTCACCCTGCGCGACCGACAGCGTGACGGCATCGATACCGTGCTGCGCGCCGGGATAAGTAAAACTCACGTTGTCGAAATGAAGGCTCATCGTTTCACTTGATTCGTTGAACAGTGTTGATCGATACCAGGGTCGCGATCACGGCGAGGCAAAGCAGCACCACGGTGGCGGCGCACGCCATGCCGGTCGCGCCGTAAAAGGCCTGCAGCAGCACCACCGGATAGTTGCGGTAACGAAAGCCGGCGATCAGGTTGGACACCTGGAATTCGCCGATCGACAGCGCGGCCACCATGACGAGTCCCGAGAACAGGCTCTGCCGGAGGTTGGGCAAGACAACCGTGAAGAACTGCCGCAGCGGCGTGGCGCCGAGCGTTGCCGCGCACGCTTCGAGGCGCGCGATATCGAGGTGGCGCAGATCGGCGAGCAGCGTCTGCGTGAGGTACGGCAACGTCAGCACCGTATGAGCGGCGATCAGCAACGGCAACGATCCGAGCCACGGCAGCGTGTCGCCGCTGAAGATGGCGATGTAGCCGAAACCCAGCGTGAGCGCGGGCACGCCCACCGGCAACAGCGCAACCAGCCGCGCCGTCATGCCGCGCCCGGAGAGCGAGCGGTAGTGCAGCGCATACGCGAGCGGCAGACCGATCACGGCAGCGGCACAGCAGCAGGCCAGCGCGACCATCAGGCTCACGCCGAACGAACGCCGGAAGCTCGTGTTGGCGGCGAGATCCGCGAACCAATGTCCGGTGATGCCGGTCGGCAGCACCGTGTTGGTCCACGTCTCGCCGAACGCGCCGATCAGCAGCAGCGCGATCGGCAACAGCATGTAGAGCGCAAAGAGCACCGCTACGAGGTGAAGCGCGACGCGCCCGACCGACACCGAACGTCTGCTGCGGTGATGAGCGGGAACACGAGGCTGGATGGCCGGTGCGGCGGGCGTGTGCATGCAGGCATTCCTCGGGAAACGGACTGAAGCCCACGTGTCATGACTGGACTCAGCGAAAGGTTTCGAATTGCTTGCAATTGTGCGGATACGACATGGCGTAGTCATGAAAAAAACGTACAAAACACGCATTGCGCTGTGCGCATCCGGAACACTTCGACGCCAATCCTCCGATGAAACACCTTTACCCGAATGTCACCGAACTACTTGCTTTCGCAAGCGCTGCCAGGCATCTGAATTTTTCCCGCGCGGCGCGCGAGCTCGGTCTCTCGCCGAGCGCCGTCAGCCGGCAGATCGCTGCCCTGGAGAGTTCATTCGGTGTACAGCTGTTCATCCGCGACGGCCGCAACCTTGTGCTCACCCGGGCGGGCAGTCTCTACCTCGCGCGGGTCGGCAACCCGTTGCGCGACATAGGCAACGCGTCGCTCGAGTTGATGAGCGCGGCCGGCCAGAGCGACCTGCTGACGATCGCAAGCGTGCCGACTTTCACGACCAAATGGCTGATTCCCCGGCTCCCGGATTTTCTGTCCCGCACGCCGGGAATTACGATCAGTTTCAGCCGGCACCTGGCGCACGGCGATCCGTTCCCGCTGGATCTGGATGCCGCCATCCGCTACGGCGACGGCAGTTGGGAAGGGGTTCAATGCGATTACATCGACGGGCGTACTTTTCTTTTAGTCTGCGCGCCCGATTATCAGCAGAGCCATCCGTTGCGCCGGCCGCAGGACGCCGCGCTGGTCCCGCGGCTATTGCACGGCCAGGCTGAACGGGTATGGGGGCAATGGGCCGAGATCTATGGCGTACACGGCATGCAGGTGCTTGCGGGTCCGCGTTTCGAGCAATACTCCGTGCTGATCCAGGCGGCTCAGGCAGGACTCGGACTGGCGCTCATCCCCGCCTTTCTGGTGCGCGACAACCTGGCCGCCGGCAGCCTCATCGAGCCCCTGACAGCCCCGATCGACGTCGACCATGGACACTATCTCTGCTATTTCCCGGAGCGCCTCGAGACACAACCGGGTTTGAAGCGCTTCCGCGAATGGGTGTTGTCTCGGGTCTGATGTCCCGGCAAAACCCGGCTCGAAAGAACAAAACGGGGCAGCCCTGTGTGGGACTGACCCGTGAACGGCAAGCACGACATCAAGCCTGAGGATCGGTGCTGTCCGTAGCCTGCGTATTGTCGGCGTCTTCTTTCTTCTCGTCGTCCTTCTTCTCGACCAACGACTCCAATGCACCGGCGCCTTCAAAGCCTGCTACGGCTGCGATCCCTTTCGTGAGCAGACCAGCGTCCGGATCGACTTTTTCTGCCGCTTCAACGGCGGCTATTGCGCCTGCAATCTTACCTGCCTCATCCAAGAGTCCCATATCGACCTCCTCGAGAAAAAATGAGGCTCCATCCTCTCACGAACTCGACACCTTGTCGCCAAATGTCAAATAGACTTTGTCAGTTTCGACGATGAAATGAATCCTTAACCTAGGCCCTCAAATCGCCTTCGTCACTGGCGCAGTCGCGGCCGGATCGGTCATGCTCGGCTTGCCGGTCTCGACGTGACCCGCAATGCGCCGCAACCAGCTTGCATTGCCAGCAGCTGTCAGCTGAAAGTCATACCACTGATTGCTGCATGAAAGGTCCCAGTGGGCCTCCACGCTCTGGCCTGCCGGCACCGCCAACGTCACCGGCGGCTGGCCATACGCGAGGTCGGCCGCGGTGACCGTGAGCGGCGTGGTCCCCGCGTTGGACACGGTGACATAGACGCTGCCGTTGGCCACGTCGTAACACGTCACGACGTCCGGCCTGGCCGTGGCCTCTGCGCTGGACGATCCCGCGAAGCGCCGGAAATATCCATTCGGGCCGTAGACGTTGACCATGTAATTGCCGTTTGCGTCGAACGTCCACGTATCGGTCAGCTGCTTGCCGGCCTCGACGGTGTAGCGACGCGGCATCGCCGTCGGGTCGCCCGTATATACCCAGAAATGCGCGCCTTGCTTGCCGGTGTTGGCAAACGTCAGCGCATACCCTTGCGACTGCAACTGACCGTTCACATGCAACTCGTACGGCAGCGCACGCGCGGGCCGCGTGCCCGGCTCCTGCGCCGCCACGACCTGCTGGGCGGTGCTGGCCGGCGCGGCCTGAGCCGTCGAGCGCGCGCATTGCGTGTCGGCCTGAGCGACGTACGTTTGAGTACTCGGCAGCGAAGGCACCGTCGGGTCCGGCTTCGAGAAGTCGAGCGCCGTAGTGAGATCGCCGCAGATCGCGCGGCGCCACGGCGAGATATTGGTTTCGACTACGCCGAAGCGCTTTTCGATGAATTGCAGCACCGACGTGTGATCGAACACCTGCGAACACACGAAACCACCCTTCGACCACGGCGACACGACCGTCATCGGTACGCGCGGCCCGAGGCCGTACGGCAGGTTGTCGGCGGTGTACGTGCTGGCCTGCGTCGGGGTCACGACGTTATGCCGTTCGAGCGTGATGTCCACCGTGCTCATGCCCGAGCCCGGCAGCGTCGGTGCTTGCGGCGGCACGACGTGATCGAAGAAACCGTCGTTTTCGTCATACATGATGAAGAGGACGGTCTTGCTCCATACGTCGGGATTCGACGTCAGCGCATCGAGAATAGTGGAAATGTAATTGGCGCCGTAGAGCGGCGTGAATTTCGGATGCTCCGAATAGGCGGCAGGCGGCAACAGCCACGACACCTGCGGCAACGCATTGGCTTGCACGTCGGCTTTCAATTGCGTCAGCGTGCGCGTGCTCATCCCCCGGGTTTGCAGCGACGAACCGGCCGGCGCATTCACGAAGTTCTGGAACGAGGCCAGCATGTTCGTGCCGTAGTTGCCGTTGAAGTTGTCGAAGCCGGTGCCCTGCTGATAGATCTGCCACGAGATGCCGGCCGCCTCCAGCCGCTCGGGATAGGTAGTCCAGTTGAAGGGCTGCAGTTTGATGCTGTCGAACTGGTTGTCGATGAAGTCGGTATTGTCGAGCAGCGGGCCACCGCCCGTGCCGAGCGGATCGACCATCCCCGTCATCAGATACATGCGGTTCGGGTGCGTGTTGCCCGGAATCGAACAGAAGTAGTTGTCGCACACCGTGAAGGCATCGGCGAGCGCGTAGTGGAACGGAATGTCCTCGCGCACGTGATAGCCCATCGTCATGTTGGTCTTCTGCACGGCCCACTTGTCGGCGCGGCCGCTGTCGATCGCGCCGTGCGTGGTGCTCCACGTGTGCGGCAGGCCGCCGATACACTGCGCGTTGACATTCGGATTGCTCGTGTCGTACCGGAACGGCGCGATCACTTTCGCCGGATCCTCCTGACGCGGCTGGAACCACACCGGCTGGCCGTTCGGCAGTGTCACGGGGAAGCGGTCGTTATAGCCGCGCACGCCGCTCAGGTGACCGAGATAATGATCGAACGAACGGTTTTCCTGCATGAAGACGACGATGTGCTGCACATCCTGGATCGTGCCGGCGACCGAACTCGGCTCGATGGCCAGCGCCTTGCGAATCGATTCAGGAAACAGGGTGGTGGCGGCTGTCGCGCCGGCGAGTCCGGCGGACAGCTTCAGAAAATCTCGACGAGTTTTGACGACCATGCGATGGACCTGGTTTGAATTCCGATGTCAGGAGGCGGGCGGGACGAAGCCCGGCGGGCAGCTCATGCGAGCGTTGGCGACAGCGGCGTTGCCGCACGCCGCCTTGGGCGGATCGACACTGTTGCCGCACGCGCCGAGCAGCGTTGTTGCCGCAAAGAGGCCAATGAGCGCGAATAGCCGAAATGCCGACGTCGGCATGAGTATCTCCGTGAAAATGACAGGCGGACGCGATCGCGCGTCGACGACCGCATGCGCTCAGGCACATGCGGTGCCGAGAAGATAATTTCGGTTTGTTACATGCGAGTGTCTTGCTGGAAAGCAGGCGGATGAAGGCAGGTTCGTCCTTCCAACGGCATTGACTTGATATCTGACTATCGATGTCGAAGCCGTGCCGAGGTCAGCATCGGCGCCCGGCCCAGCATCGCGATGATCCACGCGCCAGCTAGCGCCTGGGCGGCTGTGGATTGTGCGTGCGCCGGGTTGGTATCGAACCTGGAAAGCAATCGATTGCTTATGATCTGCCGCGCTTTGCTGGTTGGCAGTTCCGCCTCTGTCAGACGATTACCGTCCTTACCGGATCGCAGGGAATGGTTTATGCTGAATTGATCGCTTTCATGTTCGCGGTGACTTGCTGTCCAAGCGCCCTCAAGTAAGAAGGCGGCGCCCGTTCTGCTTGTCCTGCTCACATATTGTCTATAAAAAATGAACAGCTTCGATACGGTCATCGAGACATTTCTAACAAGGCCAAACTTTGGCCCCCTGCTCAACCATGCAATAAGAGCCGTCGCAGATCTGTACTCGTTCAAGGGCCTCGTGCTCATCCCCATCTTGTGGTGGATATGGTTCCAACCTGGCGAGCGTCGCGAATGGCAGCGCGAAATAGTCATCTCCACGATCGTGAGCGGCATGTTGGCACTCGCCACCGGAAGACTTCTCGCCGATTTGTTGCCATTCCGGGAGCGTCCTCTCTACGACCCCAACCTGCATCTGCACTTCGCATCCAGCTCGGCACGGGACGCCATGCTGACAGGGTGGAGTTCGTTCCCGAGCGATCACGCCATGCTGTGGATGTCGATCGCGACAGGCATTTTCATTGTCTGGCGCCGAGTGGGTGCGCTGGCGCTCCTGTACACGGTGATCTTCATCTGCATTCCGCGCGCTTATCTCGGCTATCACTACCCGACCGATTTGCTTGCGGGGGCCGCGATTGGGATCGCCATTACTTACGTCATGACTCGGGAGTCCGTTAGAACGCGTTATGCGACTCAATCGTTGCGATGGATTGAACGCTATCCAGGACCGTCTGCGATGCTGGCGTTCGTCCTGTGTCTAGAACTGGTCACTCAGTTCGACGAACTACGGAAGTTCGCGAGCTTTGCGTATAAAGCGCTGTGATTGTTTGCGCGCCGAGTTCGACAGGTCCAACCACCGCGTTCACGCACCTCGAAAGCGGACGGTCAATATCTCCAGACAACACAGGGGCGCCGGCTGGACACAACCGGCGCCCCTGTCAATCCCTCGATCTTCACCGGGTCGGTCTTTTTCCACTGTTTCTTTGGCACAACCAGCTTCCAGATGGAATCCCTGCCGGCGTCGAGGAAGAATGCGACGACGCCGACATACTCCGCGTCGCTGTTCATCGGTTCGCTGACGCTCGCGCTCGCATCCGGACGCAGCACGACATCCTTCGTCGCGAGCAGATCTGCGCTGTTCGGGCAGCAGTCGGCCGATCGTCGCATCGTCGCCGGTCAGCAGTAGCCAAGGGCGGCGATAGCGCCAGCGAAAGCCATGTTCGTGCCGCAGTTCATGGCGAAGCGGATCGAAGACGTTAGGGGACGACTTTTCGCGTCCCTGGTCGAGAGAACGCTGTCCTGCGTCGTGCCTGCCATCTCCGGTTTGCGAAAATGCAAGCATTTTCCCAGTGCGCGTACGGCATCCGACCATCGGCCCAGACGGTCAAACGACGCGATGATTGCCAGCACCATGGCGCCCAGCGCGACGCTTCGCGCTTCAGGTGTCTTGATGCCCGCGTAGTCGCCCCAGATCAATATTGCTCCCGCGACCAGCAACGCAAGGATCAGTATCGAGATAAGGTCTAACGGCAGCTTCTTCATTATTCTGAAAACACCTTCATTTCGTGTGTGTGGCTTGCCCCCGGGACGCGCAGCATCGTCAAGGCGTAACCGAAAAACAACTTCACCGCAATCGATCAGACATCCATGTACGACGTGTACTGGGACGGGATCAGCAGCGGGCTCGGATTGCACAGGCAGACGCAAAGGTCATCGCTCAGTGCACCCTCGCGACCGTCAGGCGCGGTCATCGACTGTCGAGGTCCAACACAGACAATCCGTCCCATGGTGTCGCAGGCCGGGCACCACACTGGATCATCTTCGTAAGCCTGCTCGCGATCACCCACCATGTCGTTGGAGTCGCCGCCTTCGACGGTTCCACCTGCCGTTGTCCTGTCGCCTTTCAGGATGTCGTAACGTCTCACCATCATCTGCTCCCTGTTTGCCGTCTCGCGGCCATGGATACCGGATCGGTTCGGCACGCTGTGCCTTCGCACCCGTCGTGATTTCACGCGACTGCAGTCCGAGCCGCCGCGCTTCCGGATTCCTTCTCACCGGGCACTCGCAGCAGCACAGCACAGTCGACGCTCTCGCCTTGCCCCGCCAGGATGATCTGGCTTGCGGCATCGCCTGACAGCGACGATGCCGCACAGGCGACTGCGAGCCAAACTGCAGCGATGCCGGCGTCGCCGACCGTCTGGTCGAGATCGGTTGCCCGCGCAGTCAGCCCGAGCTTGACCGCAGGCTCGCGGAACATTCCTGCCTGCGTAGCATTGAGGCCGGTCTGCCAGCCGCCCGGAATATCCGTAGCGGCGACGTTCGCCCATTTAAGGGTCTTTGATAATGCTTCACTCGACTCCTTGAGCGCCCCCCTTACCGGTCGATACAGATTTGCTGTGCGGGTGAGCTCGTGCTCACTGGCCAAGGTGTCTGGCACTAGCAACAGCGCGACGCCTGCTTCCGCGGTACCGGCCGGTGCCGAACGGCTCAGCAGGGGATGCAACTGAACCGCGACGATCAACCTCGCCTGTCGGTCCCGTGCCTCGATCACCTTATCGAGCCATAGGTCGAGCGACATGAGATCTGCAGGCTCTGTAGCAGGCTCAGCGACGCTTGCATGGCGAAATTGGTGCCGACGCCAGCATCCGTTCCACAACGTCTCGTTTTCCTGATGAGTCAGCCCACCCGACACCGAAAGATGCACGCCAAGATCGAGCCGCGACGGTAATGCCTGAATCTGGCTCGCGAGTGCGTCAAGCAGTTCGTTGAACAGCCATTTCGTCACCTGCTCCTGCCGGTTGCGGTCGTCTTCTTTTCCACCCGCCCGGAGTGTCACTTCGGGCGCCGCGAGCCAGCGAACCTTCGCAGGTTCGCCATCACGCGCGATTGGCTCCTGGGTCTTGAGCTTTACGGAACCTGCACGTACGCTTTCAACGGCATTCTCCACGTGATCAGCCGAAAAGCGGTACGCGGTGCCGACCAGTGCAAGCGGGAGACTCGCCACCGCAAAGACGTCGTCGTTAAATTCGTGGGTCGCTTCGTTGCGCAGGGCGACGTCCAGCTTGCGGCCTTCGTAATGGCTGAACCGGCGCATGACAACCAACGTCGGAATACCCACAGGAAAGAAGACCAGACACGTCCAGAATTTCCACGTGTGCGTCGGCAGGTTTTTCGGCCAGAGCAGCAGCGCCGCAAACACCCCGGTCAGTACCAGCACGAAAAACACGATTGTCCAGACAAGCCGCGACGGCGGATTGACTGGGAGAGGTTCTTCAGGTGGAAGTAGCGAATAATCAACGGCCATGTCTGGTACGCGCCGCAGATCAGAAGCCGTTCTCGCGAGGACGCAGCGTCCTCGACACCGCATCCCACAATGCAACAGCTTCGCCTTCAGTCAGTGAGGCTTTGTCGATATGATCCTGCAGCACGTTATTTACTGATCCTGTGTCCATATCCAGACTCACCAACGGAGTCTCGGGACTGCCGGTCTTCGAATTCGCCTCCAGCATCAGATGATGTCCGGGTATGTCCAGCGTCGTCGTTCCCGCCATCAGCCATTCTTCCGCCTGCATTCCAGGTAAGTCCACCGGTCCCTTTCGAATCGTGCGGCCGTTGTTGTGCTTGAGTACCTCATTGATGCTGGCACCTCGCTCCAGCAGACTCGTCGATTCCTGGATATTGGTATCCGTCTGGAGGTCGAAGCTCACGTCAGGCCGGTCGGGCAGCACAAACTGTAGCGTCAGGTTTTCCTGACCGCCCGCCTTACCCGGCAGGAACCCGCCGAGAAAACACACTCCCGGCCCGGTCGGGATATCGTTCTCGGGGCGACCACGAACCCTTGCCAGCAGATCAAAAATCAGGCGGGACTTTTCCGGAACGTCGGTCTTGAAGGAACTGTTCTTGATAACTGGTTCGTCCTTGAACTTTGAATTGGTGTAATCCGTAGCCTCAATCTGCAGCTTGATCTGATAGCCCGAATCCCACTTGTAGGCTTCAATGAGTCGGCTCACATCGCCGGGATCATTGTCGCTCGCCAGATGGATAAAATACCGTGTGCCTTTTGGTTGCGCCTCGCCATATTCATAAAGAAATCGATATCCCAGCACGCTTCTGGTCGATTTAAGGGTTGCTTCACGGGCCGCCATTTCTCGTTCGTATTCATCCTGCGCCATCGGCGTCGCCTTGACTGATACTCCCAGGATATCGACTCCGCCGAAAGTCAGCACGCCTTCCGGCATATCGATCAGATAGCGGCCCACGCAATGTGGGTTCAGCTTGGCGGTAAGTTGGTTCACGACTGTTTTCTCCTGTGGTGTCAGGGGCCTAGTTTTGTTACATGAGGTCAGGCACAGTGTCAGAACTGCGATCGACAGGATCGGTATGAGTTTCATGTCTTGTAGGCCATATCCGTATATCTCACCGTGTACGCGATCCTGGTAACCGCCCATAGTGCAAAGAGTTGCTGCGCACGTTCCTTGTAGGCGCCCTCATGATCGACACCTGGAAACGGCACGCAGGCCTTGACTCGCCGTCCGGGAGCTCGCCCTGAACGTATCGGTACCGTACCGTCGCCGTTGTCACCTGCCGGTTGGAGATCGAAAAGCGCGAGATCGGGCTTTCCGTCGCTATTGGACTTGAGGCCAACAAATCCTTTCCCGTCGCCAGAAATCACATTCCCGTCGAGTGGGTTATCCATTTTCGGCATACCGCCTCGACTTTCGTAGTACGGGGCGATTCTCCGCTTCCAGACAACATCTCCCCACGTACTGTGCTTCGGGTCGTCACCATAGAAAGCATAGGTGTTGCCGTGATACAGGCCACTTCTGTCTGGTCCGGCGAGCGCCTTATGAAAAAGCAACACTTCATTTTTAATGAGCTGTTCATAGGCGGCCCAATCCTGTCCTATTGTCTGCTTTTTTCGATCCAGCGGATTGATCAGCTTGTCATCGCACAGACTCCACCACATGCCCCGTTTGACGTAAATCTCACTGTATGGATCCGTCGTAGGCAGACTAGCCAGCTTCTGGCCATCCCTGATCTTGAGCCAATTCATTCCATATTCCAGACTCGGAAGAAGTTGAAGGGGTCCCGGCGCCTGAGCGAATACGGCCGTCATCTGAGCGGCATCTGAGCCCAATGCCAGGCCGGCCGGCATTTCGGTGCCCGCCTTCACACGTTTGTAAGCGGTTGCGGACCCCGTTGCAGGCATCACGCCGTGCACGATGCCTAACACGTTCGCGCGATGGTTATCGACTTCGGAGTAGTACCTCGCGACCAGGCCGCCCATCGAATGCGTCACGATGATGACGTAGTTGCACATGAAACCTTTATCTTGGTAATGCTTCATGAATTCGCGGATCTTCAGATCCAGCCGCTTCGCAGAAACAGCATTCGATTGCAGCCAGTTGTAGCCGACCGCGTGAACCGGAAATTGATACTTGTACGACATGGCCACTTCATCATGACTGAGCAGATCGACGCCAGGTGATTGCGCGACAAGCTGTTTCATCAGCCCGGCGCGCACCCCCTCACGTGCACAAGCTGCGTCGTTCAGGGCGTTCTCTAGCCACGGCAAAAATGTTCCGTAGCTCATGTTGCCGACCTCTCCCCAGCCCCGGCGCCGTAACTCCGCATCGGTTTGCCCCGTCCCCTGGGGGATAGTGCCTCCGCTGTATACGGTTGTTTTTTGAGGATCAAGGATCTGCTTCCGCTTGTCCGCGCCTCTGCCGCCCCAGTCTTTCAGTACGCTCCACGTGCTGTTGGCAAGCCATACTGGCTTTGAAGTGGAACTCATCAGGTTGGTACCCATTACTCCGGGTACAAAAATTACCGGGATGATCCTGTCGGGCACCATGTGACATACAGCGATGCTGTCGTCGGACGGCGACATAACGGAGGAATAGTGCACCGAGCCATCGTCGGCAATTTTGGCTGGAATGATGCGTTCAACGGTAGTCATACGGAGTCGCTCCGATTGGCTTCTGTTCGTTCATGGTGTAGTTTGGCTGTGGGCCGTTAGCCGGTCATTCTGGATCAATGCGCAACCGCAACCCATCCACAAAGAGGCTCTTCTGCAAACCGGTCTTCCCCTCGGCATCGGTGACGCCGCGGATCACGCTCCCGTCTTCCCGAACAATTGAGAACTTCCGGTTGCTGACGGGCTGTCCATCGAAGGGCCACTGCAGCGCATATTGCTCATCGAAATTCGCGTGCTTCCACGTGTTCATCGATTCGGCCAGCGACGACGGTCCCTGCCGGCTGAACGCGGCCGACCTGATGGTCCGGTCGCCGCGCGTGCCATCCTCAATGCCCGTTGACGACATGCGAAAGTAGGACCCGCCGCACTTCAACAGCAACTCTTCCTTGGCCTCGATCACGACGCGCCCATTGGCACTGGTAATCGTCATGTTCTTGTCCGAGAGCAGGCGCATCTCGTCGCTCTGCGCCTGAATCTCGACCTTGCCCTTTGCCGCAAACAGCTTGATGCCAAGTTTCTGCGCGAACACGGATACAAGTTCACCTGCCGAAACGGTAAACCGTTTGAGCACGCTGAAATCGGCGTGACCGCCTGAGGTCGCGATCAGGTTTTCAGCAGCAGTCAGTTGCAGATCGGAGCCCGATGCCAGCGCCATACCAGCCGGTGCACTGACAACAATTCCGGCCTTCTGGAGTTGGTGCAGCGTATCGTTGAGAAGTGCCGCCTGCCTGTCATAGTCGGCTCCAATCGCCTGCGCCGCCTTCGCGGCCCCGGCTAGCGCCTCGCTTTGCTGCAGGGCCTGCTGAAGCAGCCCCTTCGCGGCTTCCATATCGAGTTGCTGGCCATTTGCGTTCGGTTGATCGTCGGCGGAAAGTAACAGCCCCTTTCCACCGCGGATTGCCCCCCACCCCGACGTGCGAAGCTCGAAGCCCTCACCGCGCTTCTGCTTCTTCGAATCAACCAGGTAGCCGAGATTCAGCTGGCTCTTGCCCGAATGCTCGGTGGAAAGCTTGATGCTCTCGTACCCCTTCCAGTCCTCCATGCGCAGCTTGCTGTTTGCCTGCGTACGGATCACGTTGCGCGAGAGCCACCGGTCCTGATTGGTGATCAGGTCCACGGCCTGGCTGTGGTGATGGAATTGCGAGATGTAAGGTTTATCTGGATCCCCATCTCTAAATTCCAGCACGGCTTCGTCACCGTGCAGCGCCGGGAAGTGGAACCCGGTCTGCAAGCGGCCCGCGAAGGGCTTGGCCAGCCGCAGCGGCACGCTTTCACCACCCGGATTCCATTCATCGAAATCCAGGTCGAAGCGCACCGTGTAGTAGCCCTGCTGCGTCAGGTACGCGTACTCGTAGTTGCTGGGCGAAGTCACCCGGGCGCTCAGCGTGCCGGTGATCTTCGGCCACGTGTGCTCTTCGAGCTTCAGCCGGAAGCGCCGGTCGGCCGGGATCGCCTTGTAGCTGTTTCGATACGCCTGATCACGCGCCCCTGTATGCGTGACCTCGATGATTACCTGGCCGTTGGGCGCATCGGGCAGATCCTCGTCCATGTGTAGCACGCGCGCCGGGCGCACATCAAGCACATTGCTCTCGCCCTCGTAGATGACCTGCCAGGCGATCTCGGCCTCATGGCGCAGCTGGGCTTCCCACTGCGCGCCGTTCTGGTCAAGGTGATGCGTACCGTAGATGTACGGCTGCCCGTAAGTCGTCGTGTCCTTCTTCGCGACGTTCGCGTCAGCCTTGAACCGCTCCCACGCCTGATCGGGGTTGTAATCGGCCACAAGGATCGACTGCGGCACCGTGTGTGCGTGCATCTCCAGAGCAAAGACCGCTTCGATTCCGGCTTCCAGGCCAGCCTTCTCGCGGTACGGCACCTTCAGTTCCGGCTGATAGATGTAGTGGTCGATATCGTCGGAGAACACCACCACGTCGCCATGCTTGCCCGGCACGATATAGCTGTAGATCCCTTCTTTCTGCATCAGGATCTGGATATACCCTAAATCCGTCGTTTGGTACTGAAAACGGAACGGGTGCTGCGGATACTGGCGGCGCAGGTTGAAGACGAACTGGTGGCCCTTGAAGTCGTGGCGGCGCAAGATCGCCTCGATGATCTGCGGGGCGGTCTGCTGCTGGTAGATGCGGCTGGTGCGCGTGAGCCTCAGGCGCGCGATGTGCGCCTCGACCACGATCCGGTAGCTGCTGAAATCCTTCGTCGTCTTCGTCTTGCTGAAGCGCGTGATACAGCCGGCGAACACGCGCGGCTCAGTGCCATCGGCCGGATCGATTGTGAAGGTTGCATCCTTTCCGAGATAGTCGCCTCGCGTGAGGCTGTCCGGGTGCGTAAGCTCGATGGTGATCCGATACGGGTCGCCCATTCGCTCAACCGCCTTGAAGGACACAACCGACAGGTCCATGGCGTTCGCGGTGCCTGGCACGTCAAGGAAGTACGACTGCCTTCCCGTCAGGGTCTTCAGGTCCTTCGCATACTTCTCGACTCTATCCCCCAGGGGGACTTCTTTCAGGGCGTCAAGCGGATCGGCCATCGTTCACGTTCCCATTGTCAGCGCTCCTATCGAATTTCCGGACTGGGGTCCATTCGACTCAAAGCGCGTGTTGGGGACCAAAAGTAAACGCTTTTCAGGTCGCTGTGAAGGTGCCTTCGTGATTATTCATACGAACTTCTGCATTTTGACAATCTTTCTCATAAATTCAGATTTATCCGATATCCGTCGCATATCGTTGCGGGGTATTAATCTGCATTTCAATCTTTGTTGTACTTACCGTTATCTCAAAATTATCAGAATTTGAAGATGAGTGGAAGCTTTCAGAATGAGGTGCCGAAGGCCAGAGTTAACATCAAGCTGGACCTGCACACGGGTGGGGCACAGAAGAAGGTCGAGCTGCCACTCAAGCTGCTGGTGATGGGCGACTACAGCAACGGTCAGGACACGCGGGCACAGGCCGAGCGTTGCACAACGAAACGTTCCAGCAGATCGAGTCGGCATGGCGTGGACTGAAGTTCCTCGTCGATCGCACCGACTTCCGCAAGAACGTCAGGATTGAAGTGCTCGACGTGTAAAGATAGACCCATTTGCCGCGCAGTTTGATATACGTCTCATCGACACGCCAGGATTGACCGCTGGGCGTGCCAAAACTGTTCCAGCGTTTGACGAATTCGGGCGAATAGCGCTTCACCCAACGCAAGATCGTGGTGTGCGCCAGCGACAGTCCTCGCTCGGCCATCATTTCCACCAGATCTCGCAGGCTGAGCTTGTAGCGTAGGTACCAGCGAACACAGAGGATGATCACCTCGCGATCAAAGTGCCGCCCTGCGAACAACTCCTCCAGACTCTTAAACTTATTCATCGTCGGATCTCAAATTCGCTCAGCCCGAAACTGCAACCGTTTCGACCGCGCTATTTGCACCAGAGCCCGCAGATGTGGGTAATCCTGAGGTCAATCGAGCGGCGCCGATTCGCTACCGGCCTTGTTGCTGAAGATACTGTCTGACGTCGCTCATCGTCACGCTCCCCTTATGGCTTGTATCGATCTGGTCGAAGTGCTTGGCGACATAGCCGAGACCCTGGGTTTGCGCCTGCGCCTTCGTCACCGCCGCGCCGTTGCCAAGAGCGGAGTTTGCCCCCAACCTCGCTTCGAGTCGCTGCTGGGCCTGCTGCTGCAGTGTTGTGCCGGTCGACGGCGTGATGGGCGCAGCACGGTTCTGCGGAAAGAACGGCCCATCGACTCCCTTGGCTCCGCCAGGCGGAGTCGCGGGCGCCACCGCTTGAGGCGGCAGCGCATGCGCGCTGCCGACAAAGCAGCCCAAGACGATCAATGGGGAAATACGCCGCAACATATCGAAAAGAGACATGATTACTCGCATTGATAGAGTGAACGGAGTACCACGGACGAGTCGCATCCCATCGGTCACGGCGTCGTCGCTTGTGCCGTGGTGGTTGGCTGATTGGCGGGGCTTTCGTCGCGCCACGGTGGCGGCAGGGTCCAGAGCGCGAGCGCATCCGGAAGCGGTGTGCCCCGATAGAAGCGCACCAGATCCCGCTTCATCCGCGGGCGAGCGCCGTCATCCAGATAAGTCATGTGGCCGCCCTGGAAGAAGTTGACCTGCAAGTCCGGATTGAGGCCAGGTACCGTCTGAAGCCGCGCCAGCTGTTTCTCGGTATTGAAGAACGGCGTTGCCAGATCATGAAGGCCGTTTTCCGAGAGGACCCGGAGGTGCGGGTTCAGCGTCAGCGCACCTAGCAGATCAGGGATCGTATCGGGCAGAGGCTGGCCGTCATGCGAGAAGTCCCAGACCTGAATGATAGTGTCGTTCAACGGCATGTAAGTCGCATTGGGCGCCGAATACCCAAGATAGTCAGGCATCTGTGTCGCCAGCGCCGTCGTGAACGGCTGCGAGATCAGAATATCGGATGGATCGGAGTCGTTTTGCAATCGCGGATCTGAATTCGGCAACGACACACGTCCGTCGTACCGGCCTATCGTCGTGCCGGGTATGAGGGTGTTCGAGAAAGGATTGACATTGAAGTAGCCTTGCAGCGCCTGCAGGGTCAGACCGGATGGAATCGTCCACGCCTGAAGCGTTGCCGGACGGGGGAATACCGGTGTACCCAATGCATCCGGGATGCCAAGCTGACTGAGCACCCACGACTGCGAAAACCTCCTGAGCCGATTGTATTCAGCCGTGACGAACAGCTCCGTCTGCAGCGCATAAAGATCCTGATTGATCGGCGCCGGCGAGGCCTGGTTATAGTAGGCCGCAACTGCCGCGTAGCCCGGAAAATATCCAGCCAGGGTATCCGTATCGAGTGCGAGCGCGCTGGACGAGTTCGTGATGGCGACAGCTTCGATCGCATCCGCAAAGTAATTCAGGATTGCCGACTGAAGCACGATCCCCGTTAGATGGATGCCCGCGGATTCCAGCGCCAATGCCAGCATATCGGTGCGCGGTGTCCCGTAAGACTCGCCATACAGATAAATCGGAGAGCTGCTGCGATTATTAGCCGTCAGATAGCGCTCGATGAAATCGCGGATGATGTTGACATCCGCATCGGTGCTCCAGAACTTCTGGTTCGTGTTAGGCAGAATCGCCTCAGAAAGCCCGGTTCCTGGCGGATCGATAAACACCATGTCCGTGGTGTCGATCAGGCTTTCTTCATTGTCGACCAGCGGGTAATTGGGCCAGTTCCCGAAGACCGGGTCGGATGTAGCGACCCGCGTCGGCGCAAATGATCCGAGACGCAACCAGATCGAGGACGACCCCGGCCCACCGTTATAGATAAAGGTGACAGGCCGCGATGAACCGTTCGCACCCGGTGCGGTATACGCGACGTAGGACATCGTGGCTTCGGGGTTGCCCTTCGAGTCGGCGGCCGTCAAATGGCCGGTCGTGGTCGTGTAATTGACCGGCGTCCGGCCGAACGGCCACTGGTAGTGCATGACTGCCGCATTCTCCGAGACCTGGGACGGATCCAGGCCGTCTTTGGCATTGGCCGAATAGGCAACTGGATCGATGTAGGTCTGATTGGCCGTCTGCGACTGCGTTTGTCCGGCAGACTGCTGGTTCGCCGTCTGTTGCATGGCTGCGGCCGTATTCGTCGACGAACCGCCGTCCGTTCCTCCACATCCTCCGAGAAGCATCATCAGGATCACTAAAGCTCCTAAACCCGACAACCCGTGTTGCCGATGATGGTGACTGCCGGTAAGACCCTCGTCTCGTTTCATCTCTATCCTCGGTGCTGAGTTTAGCTACCTTTTTACAAAGGCCGCGATCGCCGAAGAAATGCGTCTGAGCTCAGGACACTCGCGTTGCATCGCAGGCAGACAGCGGTTGAGAGCCAACTTATTTCAAAGAGCATAGATTCAATAAGCTATGCCCTTTGCTTAGAATATCTAAATATCTGGATTGAATATTCAAGTTCTTCTAGGGAGATTACTTGCAGGTAAATATTCGTAATTGGCGGCAGATGAAAAATAGGTGACGCAGTGCGCGTTTGTCAAGGAATCGCCGTATTTCCGTAATTCCATAACACAGTTGCTATCGAACATACCGGTGTCGACGAGTCGATGTAAATTCTCCCGATTTTTATTACAGGAAAAATAGTTCAGTTTGCTAAATGTTAGAGTTGGACAGCGTTGTGAATCGACCGCTATCGTGGCAACGCGGAGGCGTTCCCTATGCAGGCTCTATAACGCGTCGAGCGGGATCTTCAGATAGCGTGTGCCGTTATCGTAGGGCTCAGGCAATGAGCCTGCATGAATGTTGACCTGCACGGCGGGAAGAATGAGCGTAGGCATATCAAGAGTCCGGACGCGTGCAGTGCGCATCGCGACGAACGCCTCTTCGGAGCTGTCGTCATGCAGATGAATATTGCTTTTACGCTGCTCGGCTACGGTGGTTTGCCACCACGGTTGACGCGACTGCGGCGGATAGTCATGACACATATAGAGCCGCGTCTCTTCCGGCAGCGACAATAGTTTGTGTGCTGAGCGATAAAGCGCATGCGCATCGCCGCCCGGAAAGTCGCAGCGTGCGCTGCCTACGTCCAGCACCTCGGCACCCAGGTTAAAGACACTATCTCCGAAGAGAGAGACGGATATCGGCTCCAACCCGTCGTTGGTATCTCGCGAAAATGGATATCCGTTAGCCGGCCGGCGGGATAACGAGGACTTGTGGATCCCATCCAACAAGATCAAGATTGTGTTGACCGAGGATGCTCACGTTTCGGTTCAGGATTCAGGCGTTTGACCGGTTCGACGTGAAAAAATCAGGGAGAACCCCTATGAAAGCTCCGAGTCATATCCGCGCCGTTCGCCGTCGCACGGTGCTCAAGGGGGTCGCTGCTGCTGCAGCGTTGCAGCTCGCCTCGCCCTTCATCATCAAGGCACGTGGCGAGACGCCGCTGCGCATCGGCATGGTCGATCCGTTGACCGGCGTTTATGCTGCGGTTGCACAGAATGAAGTGACGGGCGCCAGGCTCGCCGCGCAGCAGGTCAACGCCAACGGCGGCATTCTCGGGCGCCCCATCGAGCTACTGGTGGAAGACTCGGCGAACGACGTCGGCACCGGCGTGCAGAAGGCGCGCAAGCTGATCGATCGTGATCAGGTCACGTTCCTGATCGGCGACGTGAATTCCGGCGTCGCCCAGGCAATCGCCCAGGTCACCAACGAGAAGAAGGTGTTGCACATCGTCTCGGGCGGCCACACCGACACGATCACCGGCAGCGATTGCAAGTGGAACGTATTTCGCGTCTGCAATACGACCAGCATGGAGGCCAACGCGGTCGCGGACCTCCTCTTCACCAAGTACGGCAAGAAGTGGCATTTCATTACGCCGGACTACGCCTTCGGCCATACGCTGCAGAAGGCCGCGCTGGCGGATTTGCAAAGGCTCGGCGGCACGATGACCGGCAACGAGCTCACGCCGCTCGGCACGACCGATTTCTCCGCGTACCTGATCAAGGCGCGCGCCGCCAACCCCGATGTTCTGCTGGTGCTGCCGCAAGGTTCCGACATGGTCAACTGCCTGAAGCAGATCGCGCAGTTCGGCATCGGAAAGCAGATCCACATTGCCGGGCTTCAGCAGGAGCTCGAATCGCTCGAGGCGATGCCGCCGGAGGCGCGCGTCGGCTTCTGGATGTTCGAGTGGTACTGGAAACAACCGGGTGTCCCGGGCGTCGAGAAGTTCGTCGCCGACATCCGCAAGATGAATGGCGGCAAAGTCCCCACTGCACGCCACTGGTTCGGCTACACGTCGGTTCATACGCTTGCCGCGGTCGCCAACAAGGAAAAGAGCCTCGATGCGAAAAAGCTCGCCGAGGCGCTCGGCGGGTTCGAACTCGCGGATAACGTCAAGCTGCAGCCCAACAAGTGCTACTACCGCAAGGGAGACCATCAGCTGATGACCTCCTCGTTCGTCGGCGAAGCGCTGTCTCAGCCGGCGGGCGACCCGGAGGATCTGTTTCGTGTCGAGCGCGTGGTCGCCGGCGACAAGACTGCGCCGCCCGAAGCTGCGACCGGCTGCAAGCTGCAGTGGCCGGTCTGATCCCGAGGACAAGGTCGGCGCGGGCGTGCCGGAAACCGTTGCCATAAACTTGCCACGCATGCGCGGCAACACAGCGGCCCAAGCTGCCCGACGCGGCTCGTGCGCGGATTGCGTCAGGACATGAGCGGCCGATGACTCAACTACTCCTTTTCAACGTCACCAACGGGCTGATCATCGGCGCGTTTTACGTACTGATGGCGCTTGGCCTGTCGCTCATTCTCAACTTGAGCAACGTAATCAACTTCGCCCATGGCGGCTTTCTCGTGATCGGCGGCTACATTGCCTATACGATCACGCCGTATGTCGGGTTCTGGGGTGCATTGCTGATCGCGCCGATGTGCACGGCCGTCATCGGTCTCGCTGTCGAGCGGGTGCTCATCCGGCGAGTCTACGGACGCGATCCGCTCTACAGCCTGCTGCTGACGTTCGGCCTCGCCTTCATGATCGAGGACGGCACCCGCTTCATCTGGGGTGCGCAGGGCAAGCCCGTGACCATTCCGCCCGCGCTGGCGCTGTCATTGAGCAACGAACTCTTCTTCATCACCGGCTACCGCCTGTTCATGGTCTGCACCGTCACCATCGCGGTTGCACTGCTCTTCATGCTGTTGCGCTACAGCCGGCTCGGCATACGCATCCGGGCCGGCACGCTCGACCTCGAGACCGTCGCGGCGCTCGGCATCAACGTGGGCAGGCTGCGCGCGCTCAATTTCGCCGTCGGCATCTTTCTCGCCGGTCTGAGCGGCGTGCTCGCCGCGGGCCAGCTCGGGCTGGAGCCGACGATGGGAACCGGCCTCCTGATGCCGAGCTTCATCGCCATCATCGTCGGCGGGGTGGGCAGCCTCACCGGTACGCTGCTCGGCGGCCTGCTGATCGGCGTCGCCTCGGGCATCACCGCGGTGTTCGTCCCCGCGGCGAGCGAGGCCATCATGTACGTGCTGATGGCCGTGGTCCTGCTGATCCGGCCGCGTGGCCTGCTCGGCGAAGAAGGCATGATGACATGAGCGAATACCGCCACCCTCCCCGACTGCCCGTCATCGCAGCACTCTGGGCAGTGCTCCTGCTGGCGCCCTACTGGATGCCGCTGCTCGGCGGCTACACCGCGCTCGGCACGCGCGTGCTCGTACTCGGACTGGCAGCCATGTCGGTGAACTTCCTGCTCGGCTTCACCGGTGTGCTGTCCTTCGGACACGCGGCGTATTTCGGGCTCGGCGCCTATGGCGCCGGCCTGGCGCTGAAGTTTCTCGCACCGAGCACGCCGCTCGCGCTGCTGTGCGGCACGCTGCTCGGCGGCATTGCCGGCACACTGCTGGGCGCGCTCATCGCCCGGCGACGCGGCGTCTACTTCGCGATGGTCACCATCGCCTTCGGGCAGGTCTTCTACTACATCGCCTTCCAATGGAGCTCCGTCACCGGCGGCGACGACGGGTTGCGCGGCTTTTCGCGCCAGCCGCTCGATCTCGGCGTCGCCCGGATCGACATCCTGTCGAACGCCAACGCGTTCTACTACTTCGTGCTGTTCTGCCTTACGCTGGTGATCGGCGTGATGGGTTTCATCCTGCGCTCCCCGTTCGGGCGCACCATGATCGCAATCCGCGAAAATGAGCGGCGGGCACGCTTTCTCGGCATTCCCGTCGATCAGCATATCTGGATCGCCTTCACGGTGTCCTGCTTCTTCATGGGGTTCGCCGGTGCGCTCTACGCTCTCCTGAACAACTTTGCCGATCCGCGCGGGCTGCATTACAGCCAGTCGGGCGATTTCGTAATGATGGCGGTCATGGGCGGCATGCGCAGCTTGTGGGGACCGCTGCTCGGCGCCGCGGTATTCGTCGTGCTGCAGGATTATCTTTCGAGCATCACGGTCAATTGGATGTCGTTCGTCGGCATGCTGTTCGTCGCGATCGTGCTGTTTTTCCCACGCGGGCTGCTCGGCTTCATTCAGCGCAGGAGCGACTCATGAGCGTGCTCGAAGTCAGGCACCTCAGCAAGCGCTTCGGCAGCCTGGCCGCGGTGCGCGACGTATCGCTCACGGTCGAGAAGGGCGAGCTGCGCGCCGTCATCGGACCGAACGGCGCCGGCAAGACCACTTTCTTCAATCTCATCAGCGGCTTTTTCCCGCCGAGCATGGGAACCATCGTGTTCGACGGTCTCGACATCACGGCGCTTCCTGCGTATCGGCGCGTTGCGGCCGGCATCGCCCGCACGTTCCAGATCACCGAGATTTTTCCCGAACTGACGGTATTCGAGAACGTGCGCATCAGTGCGGAAGTGACGGAGGGTTTTCGCCTGCGCCCGTGGATCAGCAGCACCGGGCGGGCGCGGGTTCGCCGTCACGTCGAGGAGACGCTCGAGCTCACGGGTCTTGCCGGCAAATCGCACCGGCTGGTCGGAGAACTGCCGCACGGTGACCAGCGGGTTGCCGAAATCGCGATGGCGCTGGCGCTGCGGCCGCGCCTGTTGCTGCTCGACGAGCCCACCGCCGGCATGGGCGATCAGGAGACTCATGAGATTACGCAGCTCGTGCGCCGCCTGCACAGCGACGGCAATTTCACCATCGTGCTGATCGAGCATGACATGCGCGTGGTCTTCCATCTGGCCGATCGAATCACGGTGCTCGACCAGGGCAGCGTCCTCGCCGAAGGCTCGCCGGAGCAGATCGCTTCGAACGAGGCCGTACAGGCCGCCTATCTGGGTAACGCAGCATGAGCGCCGCGCCGGACCGCTCCAAGCAAGCTCACACCCCCTCGGGGGGCAGCGAGGACACGAAGTGCCGAGCGTGGGGGCTCAAATGACCGCCGCACTGACCGCCGAAAGGCTGCATACCTACTACGGCAAGAGCCACATCCTGCATGGCGTGAGCCTGGAGGTCGAAGAAGGCCGGATCACGGCATTGCTCGGCCGCAACGGCGCCGGCAAGACCACGACCTTGCGTACCCTCGTCGGTTTGACGCCCGCGCGCCAGGGACGCGTGACGATCTTCGGGGCGGATACCACGCGTTGGCCGACCTTCCAGATCGCCGCGAGCGGCGTCGGCTACGTGCCCGAGGGGCGAAGAATCTTCGCCAATCTCAGTGTCGAGGAAAATCTGAAGGTCCCGCTGGAGCGCGGCGGACCGTGGACGATCGCGCGGATCTACGAGCTGTTTCCACGCCTGGCCGAGCGCAAGTTCAGCCGCGGGCGCCTGCTCTCCGGCGGCGAACAGGAGATGCTGTCGATTGCCCGCGCACTCCTGCTCAATCCCCGGCTGCTCATTCTCGACGAGCCATCGCAAGGCCTGGCCCCGCTGATCGTTCGGGAGGTGTTTCGAGTCGTGTCGCAGATGCGCGATGAGGGGATTTCGGTACTGCTGGTCGAACAGAATGCACGCGTGAGTCTCGAGATTGCCGACTATGCTTACGTGCTGGACGATGGCGGCATCGTCTATTCGGGAGATGCGCGCGCGCTCGCCGCCGATGAAAGTCGGGTACGCGCCCTAACCGGCGCCAGCGCGGAGCAGTGACCGCCCTCGTAGCGGGCCGGCACGCAAACGTCAGCCGAACGATTCCAGCAAACAATTACATCCACCGGTTGAATCCGCCGCATCTGTGTAGACGTTCAAACGTCCGTGCCAGGGCATCGATCAATGTCCGGAGAGAGGCTGCGGGTGGCCGTCCGCTGACTCCCCCTTATTCGGCCAATTCACGATGCAAAGCCCGATATTCCTGCGAAAGTTTGTCTCCCGGATCGAGATGAATGAGGGGTGTTGCCTGCTGATGCGATTCGCGGATCTTCACGGACGACGACAGGCGCGAAGCCAGCACCGGCAGGCCCTCACCAACCAGCTCATCGACCAGTTTCTGGGGCAAGCTCGCGCGAGGCTGAAACTGGTTGATGACAATCCCTTCCACCTCCAGCGTGACGTTGTGATCCTGCTGGATCTCCTTCACGTTTTCCAACAACGTGTAAAGCGCGCGACGGGAAAAATCATCACAGTCGAACGGAATCAGGCAACGCTCGACCGCGATCAGCGCGGAGCGTGTGTAGAAGTTCAACGCAGGCGGCGTGTCGATATAAATCGCGTCATACATGTCGAGCTCGTTCAGCGCGTCACGTAACTTGTAGATCTTGTAACGTGATTCCAGTTTGCCATGCAACGTGTCCAGATCAGGATGAGCGGGCATGACGTCGAGGTTCTCAAACGGCGTCGGATGAATGAACGACGTGACTTCCACAGGCCTGAAGCTGAACGTCAACGCGGTTTCAAAGAAACCCGCGACGGTGGGGTTGACCTCGCCGGCCTGCGAGCCGAGCAGGTATTGGCTTGAATTCGCCTGAGCATCCAGGTCGATGACCAGTGTGCGCATACCTTCGCTGGCGCTGATTGCCGCCAGGTTGCATACAATGGTCGATTTGCCTACGCCACCTTTCTGATTGAATACGACGCGCCGCATATTCTCCCCCTGAACGGAAGCTGTCCAAAAGCGCTCAGCATAATGTCAAAACCAGACCAAGTCACCCAGCAGAATGCGGCACTGGTTGAGGAGTCTCCCGGCCGCGGCCGAGAGCATGAAACTCAGGCGATTAGGCTGGCCGAGACTGTCGCCGTTTTTAACGTCGATACTTCTACGCGGCCAGTGGTCGCAGTTACAGGCGAGCGAGCTCCTGTCCACTAGTAAGCTCAAGGCGCCGACAACGAATTGGAGCGGGCTCACAAAGTGCGGTTCCAGCTTCTGCACCGGTGTCGAGACGCAGTTGCACTCCCTGCACTCAACGATCTTGGTGAAACCGTCTCTAAGCCGGCGATCGGGAGGAGCTGGGCTGCGCCGCTTGTTGCGGGAGCGGCGGCAGGCCAAACTCGTCCGCATACGAGCGAACGCCCGTCTCGCCGAGCACGAATTGCAGGGCGTGCCGGATCCGCAGCATTTCGAGCGGAGTGGACTTCTGCGCGACCAGTTTCAGGCCTCGGCCCAACGTACCTTTCTCATGAGCCGGGCGGATGATCTGCTCCGATATCCCGTGCCGACCGAGCAGCTGCAGACCCGACAAATGCAAACGGCCCCCGCACGCGGCGTCCAGCGTGCGTTCGAAATCCTTGAGCACGTCGGCGTCGCGGTGATCCTCGCCCAGCATCTTCGCCGCATCGGGCCACACACCCCACAGAGCCTTTGCGATGAGGCGGCCATGGTTGCCGTGCTGGCCTTGCGAACAGATTTCATGAATGGATTGCAGCACGTCCGCCGCATCGCCGCGCGTGATGATGCGGCCGTCGTGCATCGCGACGAGTCCGTGCAGGTCTCGACCCGTCTGGGCCGCGAGTTCGGTGCGCAGAAGCACCCACGGATCCTGCGGCGCGGCCTCGAGTTTCGACGCGACGTGACCCAGGAAGGAGCCGGTGTCCGAGCGCCGGATCAGGCTCAGCGCGGCGATCAGCCCCGACCGGTAAGCCATACTCTCGATCAGTCCGACCGTGGCGTCGTAGCGCGTCCGGGGCTCTGGCGACAGCTTCAGCAGTTGCAGCGTATCGGCGTCGAAGTCTTGCGCGTGCTGCCGAACGTGGACGGCCTCGTGGAACACGCCTTCGGCCAGCGTCAGGAAGCCGTGGCGGAACGCGGGGTCGAACACGTCGACGCGGGCACTGCGGTCGTAGGTTTTCATCAGCGAGCCTTCGTCGGCGACCGACTGCTCGCCCGCGTACCGGACCTTGCTCCGGATGCCGAACGCGTCGTTGACGTGCCGGCCGAATGCGTCGATCCCCTGCTCACGCTGCCGTGCATTCCACTGCGACGGCGGCGTTGCGCGCAGATGGCTCAATTCGGGATCCGATTCGATTCCGGACGCATAGCGTTCGGCGCTGCCGAAGATCCTTCCGGCGAACGCGGCGTCGAACACGCCCTTGGTCGTCGCTTCGCGCGCCCATGATTTGGAGGTGCCGAACGGCTTCGCGATCTCGATCATCCGGGCGACGCCGCGCAGGCTGAGATGCCCGAAGCCTTCGTGAGACTGAATGCGGGCCGCCACGTCCCGCCAGGCGGGCGAACGGCGCAGCGCCTGAAGCTCGCGCAGAACGGTCGGATGCGGGGCGGGCAGCGGGCCCGGCGATCCGGCGCCCGCCAGCGCGCCGGCATAGGCCGCCCCGGCGTCGCCGGACTTCAGCCCGTGCAGCAGCATGTTCCACGGATTGATGGGGGGCGGCGGGGGCGCCGCGGCGCTCATCTGCTTGAGCCGTGCGAGCGCCTGGCCGCGCTGCGCATGTCCGGCGGCGGCCGTCCTGATGGGCGCATGCGCAAGCGGCTCCAGCGCTGCGTCGGACGACGACGCGCGGCGGGACGAGGACGCGTTCGGACCGGTCACGTGGTCCGGCGATTCGGGCGGGATGCCCGATACCGGCTGCGGATTAGACGACGGGTTCTGGATTCGAGGATTGAACATGGGCATATCCGGCAATGTCGCGTAGTTGAGATATTGCGGCCACGGGGCATCCGGGAGGGGGGGCGCGGCGAAACCATATGCGGGACAGCGAACCGAACGGTGCTTGCAGATGAACGGCAGGCGATGCACGCCGATCGTTGCGCCGGACGATCCGGCGGTTCGCCGCTCCCGTCCGCGACGACGGCCGGATCGTCTTGCGCAGTTCACATCGCGTATGGCTCTTGCATGAGGCAGTACCCGGCCAACTCCAGTCGAGGGAATCGTTACGCCGGCCTGTACGCCCAAGCAAAAACACGTCGAACGAGCTCCGGCGAATACCGGTAATTCCACCGCAACTCCGCGCCCACTTCGATATCTTCGGTGGCAAAAAATGCGCGTATGGAAAAGCGTCGGCCGCAGCGAGGCAAAGCATCGAACGATATCGCTTCGAGGTTGTAGCCGTCATCCGCCTGGGCCACCGGCATGCCGTCGGCATCGTAGGCGAGCGACGTGTTGGCCATCGCCAGCACATTCTCTCCGTCGACGAAAGCAAGCGAGTTGCCCGAGTTCGCGCAGATCACGAACGACTCGTCCACGCACGTGAAAAACATCGCGGCGCTCATGAGCCGTCCGCCGTACACGCCGACGCATTCGCCGCGCTGTATGCGCCGCGCGGCAAATGCACCGCGCTCGCCAACCAGCACGTGCTCACGCGGATCGCGCAGATCGTCGGGCTCGATCGTGCGGCAATGGATGGTGTTTCGATAAGTGTCGCCACGGCTCTCGTCGCTCAAAGCGGCATCGACGTACGGCATCACAGCTTCGATTCGCGAGCCCTCCCGCTCATCGTGCGCTCGCGTCGGATCCCGCAGCTCGACGATAAGAACCGGGTTCAACGACTCGTCGCGATACGGATAACGCGCATCGAGCCGCGGCGAGTACGGCAGACGCGCAATCGCGTGAACCTGCTTGAACGATTCGAAGGCTTCGCGCAGGCACGCGGCGGCTTCCTGTGCGGCGGCCGCGTCGTCGGCGAGCGACTCGTCGATCTGCTCCTTCAAGGCGGGCACGACATCGAAGATCGCCTCGTGCCGTGCCGCCAGTCCCGGCGCGCGCGCCGCATCGGCCACGCGCTGCCTGATCGTGTCGAGAAGCGCCTGCACGCGCGGTTCGTTCGGTAATGCCATTGGGCCTCGCTTTGCCATGATCGGCTGAAGTCAAATCGCTGTATCGATGACGCGACGTTATCGACTCGGGTCTTCGTCCGCGCGAGAGCGTCGCGAAACTGCGGCGACGCCAGCGAAGTCATCGCGAAGTTTCGCTGCGGGCGTCAGCGTATCGCCGCGAACACGTCCGGTGCCGCTCGTGCGGCCCTATGCTCTGCTATCCGCGCGAGCCGGCGCATGGCCGCCATGGCCTCGCGAACGCGTGGTCCTCCGGTACAGGAGCATCCGATGCCCGAACGAATCACATCACATCCCTCTATTTCGCCCATCGACCGGCCCGACAGCCAGCCGGCGCAGAATCACGCCGCCGCGCCGAATCGCCGCCCTTCGCGCACCCTCGACGCCGGCTTGCCGCACGGCGCGGGCAGCGCGTCCGCGTTGCACAAGCGCACGCACAGCGCGTCCGCCTCGCCGCTTCTGCGACGCACGTTGTCGCGCAGCGACCTGACCGATCGCGTCGCGGCGTTTTCGCAGCGCTTCCAGCAGGATCAGGAATCGCCTCACGTCGCGCGGTTCACCTCTCCACGCGAGTGCGATGCGGCCGAGCGTCCAACGACTCAAACGCCCCAGGCCGAGCACGCGGAGCAGCCCGCACGCGCTGACACACACGGCGATCCATCCGGCACGTCCGGCACTGCGGCCACGACGACGGCAACGCCCCCAACGGCCACGCCAAACGAGACCACAGCCGCGGCCCCAGACCAATCCACTAACGACGCGCACCAGCCCCGAAGCAGCTTTGGCAGCGCACATCCGTATCCGGTGCCCCACTTCGGCCCGCATCTGGCGCCTGCCTACACGCCCTATTCCCATGCGCCGCACGCGCAGCCCTGGGGCCCGCCCGTGACAGCGCCCTACTACTCGCCGTATCACTGGAGCGCGCAGCATGTGTATCCCGCAAGCGGCTCGGCCTTCACGCCTCATGGCTATGCGTCCTATACGCAGCCGCTGCCGTGGCACGCGCCCTTGCCGGGCTGGCTAGCGCCGACCTACCAAAGCCGCGTCGTCGGCGCGAACAGCCGGATCGGCTTCACCTACGGTTTCGGCGACGGCCCTACCGGCAAGCAGATGCACGTGGGCTTCCATTTCAACGGACGTTTTCGCACGCTGCGCTTCGGTCTCTATCCGAGCGCGACGCGGCCGTTCTTCGTCCATACACACAGCGGCTACACTCACGCGATGCCGGCTCCGGCATGGCCGCCCGCTGCGCCGTGGCATGGGTCGCCCGCACTTCATCATGGAGGCGCGGTCAACGCACACGCCGGCGCAACGGCAGCAAACCGTCCGTGGCATGCCGTACTCGAAATCCCACATGATCGCGCGACCGTCGAACTGGTGACGCTGCGCTACAAGCTCAAGAAGCGGCGCCTCGAAGCGAACACGGCCGGCAACCGGCCGGCGCTTCTGGAACTGCAGGCGGCCTACGAGAGCGCGCTGCAAGCGCTGTCCGCACGCGCCGCGCAAGAGCCGGTTGCGGCTGCGAACCGAGCCTGAACGTCGTCGGCGCGCAAGGTCCGGATTCGCCTGCGGACAAAAAAACGCGCCACAAGGGCGCGTTCCGCACAACGCACACCGGCCGGCGTGCAAGCGCCAGCCGTCTATCGCAACGCTCAGTGCGTAGCCGCGTCCGCCGGGCGTCCGAACACATCCACACCGGCCTTCGCATACGCTTCGTCGCGCACGGCGCGCAGCGCTTCCGGATCGATGTGCGGACCCGCGTTGACCCGTCCCACCCCCGACGAACGCAAGCCCGTCTTGACGAACTCCGGTGTCAGCACGTGTTCTTCGAACGCACGCACCTTCGGACGCGCACCGACGATCACGCGCTCATAATTGCCCGTCTTCACCGCGATGCGCGCTTGCGGCGTCAGCGCCTCGAGCAGCGGCTTGTATATGTTGCCGGTCTCCGCCCAGGTATCCTTGACCTGCGGATTCAATGCATCGGAGCCGAACAGGAAGCGATCCGGAAACTCGTTGATGAGCGATGCCCATGCATGCACGGACTCGTGATCCGGCACCTCGGTGCCGTCGGGCTGCGTCTTCATGACGATCTGCCGGGCCACGCGCGACCACGAGATGTCGATGTGGACGTGGCTCGTCTTCGGGTCCGCCAGAATCGTGCGCAGATTGTTGGCATGATCGATGGGCTTCTGCACGAAACGGCCGATGCCGCCGCAGTGCGCCCAGATCACTGTCGCACCGCTTGCCTCCGGCGAAGCGAACAGCTTCTTGAGGTTCTCCAGATGCTGAGGCTGGCCCTTGCCGTTGGCCCGCTGGTTCGCGGTCGAATCGACGTCGCAATGCAGAACCACCGGCATGCCGATCACGCCGGCCGTCGCGACGATGTTCTTGAAGACCTGCACGTTGTCCGTCAGATTGGCCTGCCGTACGCCTTCGTACTGGCGCTCGACCAGTTCCTTGTGAATCGTCACTTCACCCACGCCGGTGAACATGCCGCGATGGTTCGCGACCTTCAGCAGCAGCGTCTGCGGGCTCAACGGATCGCCGAGATGCAGGCCCGTCACCATCGGATCGAGCCGGTCGCGTTGGGCGTCCGAGAGCTCCGCGATGTTCATGAAGAGCGCCGTGTCGGCATCGACCTGTGTGTTCAGCATCAGGTGCGCGCTCTTTGCGATTTCTTCCTCGACGTCGGCCGTCAACTCGTGCGGCTTGATGTCGGCGTACTTCTGCTTCACGTAGTACGACTCGGGCGGAATGTGGTTGTGTCCGTCGTGGTCGCCGCACGGCATCACGTTGGTCGGAATCGGCGACATCACGCTGCGATGAATGCCGACCTCGTCCATCATCTTCAGCATCTCTTCCGGCACCATGCCCTGCTGCGCATAGTTCGTCGGGTGGAAATGCGAATCGGACATCCAGTCGCCGGTCGCGTTGCGGCTCGCGTGCGCGTCCTGCAACGCGCTCTCGCCCAGTTTGTCGACCGTGGTCGTCAGCATCGCGGCGAGCTCGGGCGTCTCACGCAGAGCGCGCGTGACCGCGTGCGATTCGTCGGCCGTGCCGCGCCGCACTGACTGCACTTCGAAGCCTCGCACCGACGCGCTGCCATCCTCGAAGAAGCGGGTATGCGCGCGCATCAGCTTCTGCGCGCCGGCGCGCACCGGCCGGTTCTCGCCGCTGCCGCCCGGCGCGGCGCGCTTCGGCGCCGAAGGCTGCGGCGCGCCCGCGCCGCTAAACGCCGTTGCGCCGCGCTTGCGCGAGCTTGCGCCAGAACGTGAAGCGGATTCGTTGGTGCCGGACGGACCGGCCTCCGATGTGTGATCGGTCGTCGACGCATGAGTCGAATTGATGCGAGTCATATCTTTCTCCGTGAGAATTGCAGGGTGGCGCGCGAAAGCATGCTAGTCGCCACGCGGCGCGCGCCTTCGCAGTCGCAGCGAAACACGGCATCCGTCAACGAAACCCGACGAAACGCCAACACAACTTCAGCGCAACTTCAACGCAACCCGGAGAGAATTCGCGCAACGTCATCGATACCTGATCCGCAACACCTCACGCTTTCGAGCGCATCAGCTCGCGCTGCGCCAACACGCTTTCCGAGGCAACACCGCCGATCGGCAGGCGCAAGCCCGGCGTGCTGCGCACGCGGCCCGACACTTCCGTGACGGCAATACGCTCCGGCAGCCACGACGCGCGCTCGCGCAACATCGCGTCGAGCGGACGCGACCAGTCCACGCCCCTGCCGCCCGCGGCTTTCGCGGCGGTGTCATGCATGCGTTCGAGCGCGCGATAGACGTCGCCGCGCCGCGCCTGCGCCGGCTTCAGGCGGCGGCGCACGAGGAACGTGTGATTGATGCGCTGATGGCTTTTTAGGATCGCGAGGTCGTGCTTCAGCTTCGCAGCCGCCTCGGGATAGTCGCAACCGTGCGTGTGCCGGTACATCTCGATCCATTCTTCGCGCGAACCCTCGACTGCCGCCGCGAAGGCGTTGAACGACGCGAACTGCTGGTCCGCGTAGCAGCCGCGATTGAGCAGCCGCCCTTCGCGCTCCGGAAGCATCACGCGCGCGGCAACGAGCCGCTCCGGCCGTGCACCGCCGACACCAAGCGGCGATGCGCCAGGCAGGCCGCCTGTCAGTTCACCCTTATGCCAGCCGGGACTGGCCCCCGCCGTCCCCTGCACGGAGACCCGCATGCTCGACGTCACGGCGCGGCGGTCGTAGCGGATCGAACCGGTCGCTTCGGTGACGGCCGTGTCGCTGCGGCTGTTCAGGTCCACCGTCACATTGCCGTCGAGGCCATAGGAGCCGCGCACCGACGAACTGGGCGCGGACACCGACGCGCCCGCCGATGCCTGAATGCCCTGGCGCGTTGCCTTCGTGCGGCCGTCCTGCCAGCCGATCGAGATGTCCGTGCGGTCGCCGATGTGCGCGGCAAGACGCTCGAACAACGGCGTTTCGGCGCCCTTTTCCCGCACCGGTTCGCGCGCTTCCTCGAACAGAAAGTCGACCATGTCGAGCACGGCTTCGGTGGTGCGCGCATCGTCGTACTTCATCGCGACCCAGTCGAGATTCTCGTCGGTGAGACGCTCGCGCGCGACGCGAATCATCACGCCACGTGGCTCGCGCAACTCGCGATCGAACGGCGTGAGGCGCAGCGAGCCGCCGAGCCGCAAGCCGCCGAGCCAGCTCATATGCTTGCTGTAGCCGAGGCGTCCCCCGAGTCTCGCCCGCGAGCGCTTGCCGTGTTCGGTGCCGATGAAGATATCGAAGCCCACGTTATTGCGCTGGAGGGACACGACGGCCCTGCGGGTATGGTAATGCGCGAACGTGAGCTCACCGCCGACGGGCAAGTGCTGATGCGGCCCGCGGTTGACCGACAGCGAGAGACCGCGCGTGCTGAAGCCGAAGCGCCCGCCGTCCGCGAAGGACACCTGCGTCGATTGCTGGAGGTCGGTGATCACCTGGCGCAGCACGCTTCTGATTTCTTCGCGGCCAAGGCGCTCAGGCTTGAGCGCCTTGGAATTGCCGACATTGTCGACGTGATCGAGCGCGGTCTTCACCGCTTCCCATCGATGCACGTGAAAGCGCTTCGCGCACTCGCGCAATGCGCCTGCATCGAGCAGCGCGGGCGCGTCGTCGCGGCGGGCGGCGCTCGCCACCGGCTCGCGATTTTCGAGCGCAGCCACGGCGGCTTCGTCCAGTTCGAGATCGCCGATGTGCGTCGCGGGCCTCGCGCAGAGCGCCTCGAGCGCCGCGGCCGCGGCTTCGCGCGCCTGCGCCTCGGGACCGTCCGGCGCCCCAGTTGCGAGACGCGGGCTGCGCAGCGATGCGGCCAAAGCCGCGCTAGCCGCTTTCAGCGCGTCGGCATAGCGGGCCGCCTCTTTCGTGTACGACGCGAGCGCCGCGGCCGACGTGCCGAGCGTCATGCCGCGCAACGCCGACTTCTTCTTGCCGAACATGCGCTGAAAGAACCAGTTGGGCTTGTCGAGCCGCAACATCCCGCGTGTCACGAAACGATGCAGCCGCGTTTGCGTCTGCTTCAGCGCACTGCCTGGCGCGTCGCTCCGAAAACCCTGGCGCCACGCGAAAAGCGCTGCCGCATCGCGCGGCTGCGTCGAGCCCGACACGGCGCGAAGCACGCGCGGAGCGAGGTTGCCTTTGTCTTCGACAGCGGCGTGCGCGGCAGCGAGCGCCGCACCGAGATCGGCATGCGGCTCGGGCAATGTGTTCCACGCTTGCAGCGCCGCGAGCGCGGTCGCATTGTCGGCGGTCGATGCAGCGCCGCCCGTGAGCTGCTTCAGTACATCGAAGCCCAGGTGCGTGTTCGCGAGAGCGCGGGCGATGCGCCAGGCGTCCTCATGCGCCGGGTTGAGAGCCGCGGCATCGGCCGTGGCGGTCGTGCCGACGTTGCTGTCGTCTTCGTGCGTGATTTCGTCGACGTGTTCGGTCGTGATTTCGTCGGCGGGCGATTCGTTCTCGTTGGTTACCCGGACAGCCTGGTCATCGGGTTGTGGCCGCTCTGCTGTCGTCGTGACCGTGGGACGCACTGCGTTCGCGTCGAACGTCGCGGCCCGCTGCACGATCCCTTCGATGGTCACCACGTCCGGCAATGCCTGCAATGCCGCTGCCGCCCGCGCCGGTTCGCTTGAGCCGAGCGCGGACAGCACGGCATAGCCGAGCATCAGCGATGGTGCGAATCGGAGCGTGCTGTCTGTTGCGGATGGATCGGCCTGCGACATGGACTCGTCCGCGATGTCGTGCACGGCATCTGTGGCCTGCGCCGCTTGCGCGAGCAAGGCGGATAGCGTGACCATTGGATCGGTGGGTGCGATATCGGGGTGAGCGGCGATGGCCTCATCCGCATCATTCCCGCTGCGTGCGTTATTCCCCGCATCGGCAGCCGCCACAACGCCCCCGCCCGCCGCGCTGAAATGCTCCCGCACCCAGCTGTCCAGCCCTTCGCGATGATCAAGCCAATGCTCGAGTTCGGCCGCAGTACGCGGGCGTCCGGTTGCGCGCGGCGCGGCTTCATTCGGCGAGTCGCCCGCGCGCTTCGCGGTGAACTTGCCGACCGCTTTCGCGAGCATGCGATGCGCCTTCGCCGCGCGTCGCTGGGCGGATGCGCTCGAACCCGCCGCCGGCTTCATCTGTCCCGCCTCGCTCCAGTCACCGGGCGGATCGAGGGGTCGAGCCGGCGTCTGCGCCGCAATCCGCACGTCGTGTGCCGGGAAAGGCCGGCCGAACTTGTTGGCGCGAGTGAACGGCATGCGCCATTCGGTTTCGACCAGCGCCCGGCGGTCCGTTCGCACATCGCGCGTCGCATAGGGCGGACGGCTGAATCCGAGCAGACTCTTGAAGCGCTCGCGCGTCGCCGCAAAGCTCGCCTTGGCGCCCGCACGCGGACCAGGCGGCGATGGCTGCACGCCCGCTCCCGTCGATGCAGCGGGACTGGCAGCTGGCGCAACCGTCGTTGACGCCCGCGTCGTTCCGCGCAGCATCGATGCCGTATTCCTGAACATGGTAGTGAGCCGCATCGCCTTTCCTCCTCCGATGCCGCCGATTATCTGGACTGCGTATGACATGAGCGGCCAAGCGGCGAAATCTTATCGACCGTAGCGAAACCTGTGGTTTTCCCGGCGACGCTCCGGCTGTCCGATGAGTTCGCCAGCGCGCACGGCGTTTCGCTGCAACGGCAGCCGGGCCGCCGCATCTCCCGGCTACCCTGTCGTTACCCTGGCAGGCCCGCCCTGGCGCGCCACTTCCCTATCCGCGCAAGCCGCAGCGGCCTGCGTGCAATCGTCCACTCCACCCCAACGCCCATGCCCCCTCCTAAAGTATCCAGTTCGGGCCACACGCACGAGCCCGTGACGACCGGCGACGTCACCGCCGGCACCTCGACCCATGCCGCCACGCAAGCCCCACCGACTCGGCCTGCCACGAGCCGCCGCCGCGACGGCTTCTGGTCGAACCTGAAGCGCACGCTCGCACCGCGGCCGGTGACGGTCTCGAACTCGCTCCTCGGTACGGTCACGACCGCGCGTCCCACGACCGCGCGCGCGAAGATCGGCGTGGCGGAGAGTCAGCGTCACCAACCCGCCAAGGACGCCACGCCGCCCGCGACTGTCGCGAAGCACAAGCACAACGTCGCCTTGACGCTCGCGGGCGCCGACAAGACGGCACCCGCCGAACAGGTGGTCGGCAGAGGCGGGGCGGAGGCGGTCGCGGCGCGACTCTTCAATCCATCCGGCCTCGACGCGCAAAAACGCTTGCCGCAGGAACTCGCGAGTGAGCTCGGGCAGCATCTCGGCGCTCCCGAGCACAGCGACATGGCGACCCAGATCGAGGCAGCCGCCCGCCAGGAACTCGTGCTGCGCCGGATGCACCACGCGTTCGGCGCCGATGCCGGCCGCGCGCGCGAAGCGTTGCACGATCTGCGCGGTGCGTCCTCGTTGCTCGATGTCAAAGGCGGCGCATTCGAGCTGGCACATCGGCTCGCGACATCGTCGCTGGGTTACGGCACGCTGCACGCGTTACGCGGCGACGTCGCCACCGACGCGGACCCGGTCAAGCGCGCCATCCGCGAAGACTCGACCAAGCTTGCGCTGCGCGCAGCCAACACGTTGATCGCCGCACTGCCCGAAGGCCACACGCCACCGCAGAGCATGGACGAAGTCGTGCGTCTCGCATTAGCCGCGCTGCCCGAACATCAGCGTCCGACCGGCATCACGAACGTGCCGCAGTCGCAGCGAATGAAGGGCGATGTCAGCGTGCCGGCCAAAGCACTGTTAGCGGCGCTGCAACTTGCCGACGACCCCTCGGTGGAGCCCGAGCGGCATCTGAAGTCCGCGTATCTCGCGTGGCGCTGCGGTTTTACACACGAAGGCCCCGGCACGCCGCTCGCCCACGCGCAGCATCGGCTCTTCAAGCTGTCGCGCTACGCGCGGCGAGCGAGCCAACCGGGCATGCTCGCGAACCTGAGGCGCGCGTTCGGCTTCAACAAGTCGCCGATGTCCGCGCTCGCGCTGGGCACGGGCGGCGCGAGCCTACGTCATCCCGAAGACGATCTGCTCAAGGCCGACGTGATCTGGCAACTGGGCGGCGTGCTCGCGCAGCGCGCGCAGGGGCGCGGCGAGCGCCCGCTTGCAGCGCGCCTCGGCGACGCGGTGCAAGCCGCGACGCTCGAAGCCTGGTATCAGCGCGTCGCGCACAAAGGCTGGCGCGACAAGACAAGCGTGCCGAAAAGCATGCGGCACGCGATCGCCGCACGCGCCGCGGCACTGGCCGGCGTCAGCGAAACGGAAGTCAAGCTCAGCCCGGAGTACGCCGCGCTGAAATCGGGCGCCGGCTCGCGACTCACGACCGCGACGCTGGAAAGCTGGATCGAACGGTTCGAAGCCACCGGGCCGCTCGACGAAACGCAGCATGCCGCGGCGGAAGGTGCAACCGATGAAACCGCGCCCGCACCATCGGAAGCGGCGAGGCTCAAAGCGGCGCTGCAAAACCTGACCACGCTCGAACGCAACGGCGAAGCATCGCCTGAGCGCTCCACGCCGCAGACCGTGCTCGAAAACTTCAGGCGCGTCATCACCGAACCGCGCATGACCTACGACGTGCGTCTGGCGGACGGCGGACAGTTCGGCGTGAACACGGGAGTGGCCGAACTGCTCAACCTGCCGGGCGCGAGCAAGCTGCCGTTCGTGCTTGCCGGCCCCGATGTCAAGTTCATCCACGGCCGCCACGCGATGATCAACGGCGGTTCGTCGGCAAATCACGGGCAGCTGTTCATCGGCAGCGACCGTCGCTGGTCGTCGCATGCGGGCGTGAGCGCGGCAGCTGGTGCCAATCTGTTCAACAAGAGCTTCCAGGCGATCGGCTCGGTGCAGGTCTTGCCGGCCGTCTTCGACATGTCGCAGCCGAAAGGCGTCATGGTGCGCGCGCGGCTTCAGCCGACCGGCACGCTGCCCGCCGGCCAGCAGCCGGCGGGCGAGCCCGACCCGTGGCGAGCGAAGATGCTCGGCGTGATCGATGCGGCCACCGCAAGCGGGCCGAACCGCGATCTTCCGCACGACGCAGGTTCGATGTGGGACGCCATCGCTCATTCGTTCTACAAGGATCCGGACGTGTCGGTGAACTGGCTGGACTCGAAGGCGCAATCGTTTTCGACGACGGTCAGCGCGTCGGCCGGCGTGCGTTATGAACACGACGGCTACAAGATCGGCCCGTCGGCGCAACTGGGCGGCACGAAGACCTGGCTCACGCGCACGCGTCGCCAGGAGAAAGGTCCGTTGAAAGCCGAGTTCGCGGGCAGCAGCAGTGCGCTGCAGGCGGGTGCATCCGCGACACTCGTCGCCGGCCTCGCGCCGCAAGGCAATTTCGCCGACGAGACGGGCCACGTCAAATCGGTCGTGCTGCCCAATGTCGCGATCGTCGGCTTCGGCACCACCGTGCTTCAGTCGGAGACGGGCTCGACATGGCGCATCGCCGAGGAAGACGGCCATATCGACGCATCGCTCAGCTATCGCGACACCACCTTCACAAGCATGAAGGAGTTCAAGCAGTACGTGGACAGCCGCCGCGCATCGTGGGACGACACCTACAGCAAGCAGCCCGCGGGCGCCGCGCAACCGGAGCCTATCGATGAATATCTCGCCCGCGTCGAGCAGGACGCGACGCGCGGCAACCAGCTCTATGCCGAACGTGTCTGGCTCAAGCCCGACGCGGCGCGCAAGATCAACATCCTGCGCGAGTTGCGCGACGCGGTGGTGGCGCCGGGCGTGAAGCCGGGCGAGCGCGAACTCGCGCAGATCGACAAGCGCAATGCGCAGATCGCCGGCTTGCTCGAAGCGGACGACAGTTGGGACAACCGCTTCCTGTACTCGCTGGAAGTCAACGGCACATCGCGCGCGCTCGGACCGAGCTTCCTCGCGACCGCGCAGCGCGTCACCGAAGTGTCCCACCCACGCCAGCTCAGCGTGCTGCGCGTCGAGCGCGCGGTCAATCCGGACAGCGCCGATCGCTCCTGATCGAGGACCACGCGCCGCGCGCTAGCGCGGCGCGTGCGCGGCCTTTTCGCGGCCTCCCGCTTGCGCTTTTTCGCCCCGCTCCTGCTCCGCCCTTTTCCTCACTGTTCCGCGCTCTCCCAATCTCATTCGCCGTCACGCCAGATGTTTCGTTCCTGGACACAGGGCGATCGAGCGGCTCTCTTACGCTTGAGCAAGGGACGATCGCCGCTGGGCGGCCGTCGCGCGGCCAACAGGATGGACATCGATACGCAGCGAGCCTGACGCCGCTGCGCCTATCTCATCGCGTACGTTAAGAGGCTATTCATGACCAAGATCAGCAACGACATTAGCAACGCCAACATCCAGACCGACATCGATCAGCTCGAATCGGACCTGAAGGGTGGCGGCAAGCTCAACAACAACGACATCGAAAAACTGCTCGAACTGATTCTCGCGATCGTCGAACAGAAACTGAGCGGCAGCTCGCAAAGCGGCGGCGCGGGCGGCAACAACGGCGGCGGCGACGGCTCGACGCAAGCTCCGGGCTCCGCGCAAAGCCCGGACTCGACGCAAGGTCCGTCGACGGACAACACCACCGATCCGTCCAGCAGTTCGAATGATGTGCAAAGCCAGATCGCTTCGCTGCTGCAACAGATTCTGCAGATGCTGCAGCAATCGTCGCAAAGCGGCCAGGGGCTCGACAAGCAGACGGGCCAACTCATCGACGACATCCTCCAGCTGCTTCAGCAGATCGAAGGCGCGCAAGGCGGCAACCAGGCCGGCGGCGGCGACAACAAGGGCGGCGCGAACGGCGGCGGCCAGGCGGCGCAAATCCAGGAACTGCTGTCCGAAGTCATCCAGCTCTTGCAGCAGCTTCAAGGCTCGCAGACCGCCGGCTCGAACGGCACCGGCAACGACCCGAGCAACACGAACAACACGAGCGGCGCCGACAACCCGAGCAGCACAGACGGATCGAACAACAACACGAACGGTTCTACCGATCCGAACACGCTCACGAACGAGTTGCTCAAGCTGCTTTCGCAATTGCTGACGATGCTCAACAAGGCGTCCAGCGAGCAGACGACGAAAGCCTGAAGCACGCCATCAACATCGCTGCACGGTCCGCCCGGAGTTGCGCCGAACGGCGCGGCTCGCGGCGGCCGCGCGCACTGAGGAGCACAACATGAGTATATTTTCGAAGATCAAGCATGCGTTCCAGCATCTCGGTCACGACATCGAGAAGGCGGCGAAAGCCGTCGTGCACGGCGTCGAGCAGGTGGCCCACACGCTCGAGAACGACCTGAAGAAAGTCTTGCAGGACGCGCTCGCCATGACAGAAGCGCTGATGCAAGGCAACATGAAACTTGCCATGCAGGACTTGCTGAAGACGGGTGATGACATCGCCAAGACCGCGTCGGATGCAGCGACGTCGGCCACCGAAGCGACGCTCGAAGGCTTACAGGGCCTGCATCTCGGCAAGGGTTTCGACAAGGCGTTGAACAGCGTCGAAAAGGGGATCGAGACCGTCAAGAAAGACGTGAACAAGGGCATCGACGCCGCCGCCCAGGACCTCGTGTCGTCGGTCGAGGGCGTCGTCTCGGGCTCGGTCAATGCGCTGAAGGATCTCGCGCACGGCAACTTCGGCGCGATGATGAACGACCTCGCCAAGGTCGGCGAGGTCGCGCTCGAAGTCGCCGCCGATCTCACGCCTGAAGGGCTCGCCGCGAACGTGGCGGCTTCGACGCTTGCGGCCGCGCATATCGGCAGCCAGGCGCTCGACAGCGCCATCGTAGGCGCAATGCATGGCAGCATCGGCAAAGTCGTCAAGTCGGTCGCGGAGATGGGGGTCGGCGAGGGCGTGCAGAAATGCACCGACAAGGTGTTGAGCGGCAGCGGCGCCGACACTTTGACGAGCGCGGGCGACGCCGCGGTGATGCTTTCGTCGATGGGGTCCGCGCGCAGCGCACGCCGCGGCGGCGGTCACGGCGGCGCCGAAGGGTCGCATGAAACGCGTTCGGTGGAAACCGAAACGACAAAGAACGCGGGCCCCGAAAGACACAAGCACGGCGACGGCAAGACCGGCGAGAAGAGCGCCGGCGACACCGACAAGGCGAACGGCACGAAAGAGAAGGACGGCTCGAAAGACAAGAACGACAAGAACGAGAAGAACCAGCAGGCCGGGCCGCCTCCAGGCGTGCTCGATTCGCTGCTTCTCAGCTATCTCGCCGACAGTCAACGGCGTATTGCCTGAAGCACTAGAAGAGACGGCGCATAGCCGTCTCTTCGCCTTGCTGTCTTTGTCTTGGTCTTTGCCTTGCTTTTACTTTTGTCTGGCTCATGAACATGCGGCCTGCACGCGATGTACAGGCCGCGCAGAATGCAGGCATGTGAAATATGCCCGCGTGGTTTCAGGGCTTGCCGTCGATGACCGTGCTGGTCGGCTGCGGCGCCGGCAACGCGGCGAACTGCGCGACGCGAGTCATCGACGGCTGATGCGAAACGTTCATTGCATCGGGCGGAAGCGGCACGATGCCCGCGCCATCGCCCGTGCCGGTGTCTGGGACCGTCCCTGTGCCGTTCCCGCCGCCGCCAATTCCACCATTGGCGCCACCACTAGCGCCACCACTCGCCCCGCCACCCACGCCCGCCGACAGCACGCGCGGCGTCAGCAGAAACAGCCGCTGAAAGCGCTGCCCCTGATGCTTGCGATATTTGAACAGCCCGCCGATCAGCGGAATCTTCGACAGCAAGGGCACGGCCGTTTCCGTATGGTCGTCCTGGTCCACCGAATAGCCCGCAATCAGCAGACTGTCGCCCTCGTTGATCAGCGCCTGCGTGTCGATCGTGCTGTTGCTGACGACGGGCAACTGTCCGACCTGCTGGTCCGTGAGCTTGCCGTCTTCGATATGCACGTCCATGCGGATCTGCTCGCCGCTCGCCGAGCTCACGATCGACGGCAGCACCCGCAGCGACACGCCCGCCGACACGCTGTACAAATCCGCCGACTGATAACCCGCCACCTGCACGTAGAACGTCTGCTTGTTGTCCATCAGCGCCTCGACGTTGTCGAGCGTCTCGACTTTCGGGCTCGCCGTGATGCGTGCCTGATCGGTCTGCTGCATCGCGCTGATGCGCGTGAGCAGATAGCGTCCGGTTCCGCCGATCACCGCCGTCAGCACGCCGCCCGCAGGCGTGGCGAGGACGCCCGCGCTCGCTGCGTCGAATGGATTGCTGAAGCCCTGCGGATTGAGCGAGCCCGGATTGCTCGTCTGCGACTGTTGGCCGTTGCCCGTCTGGAAATCGACGTGACCCGAATGCAGCCGCCAGTCGACGCCGAGTTCCTGCAACGCGTTGTCGGTGATCTCGATGATGCTGGCATCGATCTCGAGGATCCCCGGGCGCGTGTCCAGCGATTCGATCAGCGAGCCGAACGCGGCCATGTTCTCCGCGCGGTCGCGCACGAGGATCGAATTGCTGCGCGAATCCGCTTCGATGGTCGGCGCACCATGCGCGGCGTGCTGACTCGCGCGCTCCGCCGCGGGCGAAGCGCCGCCGTCGCGGGCCGCGTTCGATTCCGTGCTCACGTCCACGATGCCGCCCGAGGGCGGCGGCGCCGTGCTGTCGCCCGTCGCGCCATATGACGAACCGGCGCCCAGGCTCGGCAGCGTCGGCAACGGCGGCGGACGTCCGCCGGATGCGCGCGTCACGCCCGTCGTCATGCCGTCGTCCTGCATCTCGCGCACGCTTGGCACCCGGTAGGCGTCGCGCCGTGCCGGCGGTGCATCGCTCGAGGCACCGCCGGCGGCCGGCACGCCCTGGCCGTACAGCGTGCGCAACAGCGACGCGACACCGCGCACGGTGACGTTGCGGCCGTTGACCGTGATGCTGCGGTCGGTCGCCCATGCGTAGTGCAACGCAAAGCGTTGCACTACCACCTTCGCACCGGGGATCGAATCGTGATCGATCAGATGCGCGACGTCGGTCACGAGCTCGACGAAGCGCGGCGGACCCGACACCACCGCCGTGCGTGACACGCCGTCGTAGCGCACGGGAAAACGCGGGTCGTCGATCTGCAAGCGGTCGAGCGCGCGCCGCAAGTCCTCGGTGCTGGCGTAAGTCAACCCGAGCGTCGCGCTGCGGGCTTCGTTCGCTCCATAGATGCGCAGTACCGACCCGTCGAAATACCACAGTACGCCGAACGATCCAGCCATCTGATCGAGAAAGCGCTGCGGCGCGGCGTCGAAGCGACCCGTCACCGTGCCCTCGACATGCGGCGAGATCCACGTCATCACATGCTGGCTCGCGCCGAAATCGCGCAGCACGTCCTTGAGATCCTTATGATCCGCGACGTATTCGAAGCGCGTGCCCTGCCATGCGACTGCTTCAGCATGGGCCGGCAATGCGGCGAACGCGCCGGCTGCCACGAGGGCCGCGCACAGCGTGCGCACCCGAAAAGCCGCACCGCGGCGGCCGCAAACGATTGCATTCATGGGGATCCTTTAACGTTGGATCGTTTCGGACGGCGACTCGTTGAACTCCCGGCGATAGCCCTTCGCCAGCGCGGAGCGGCTCTTCAGGCCCCAGCGGCTTGCGGTATCGAAGATCGAGCCTTGCATGCGCTCATCGTTGAGCAGGTCGTTGCGTATGCTTTCGAGGCGCAGCTTGCGGATCAGCGCGTGCGGGGACATGCCGATCGAACGCTTGAATGCGAGTTGCAGCGCACGCTCGGTGACGTCGATCTGCGAGGCAATCTCGCGCGTATTCAGGTCGGCGCGATCGAGGTTCTCGACGATGTAGCGATACGCGCGGCGGTACTTCACCGTGAGGCGCGCAGAGATATCGTCCGCCGGCAGCGCGCGGCTTGCAGCGGATTGCGTCGCGCCGGGTCCCTGCGTCTCGCAACGCAGACAACGTAGCGCTTCAGATGCGTAGTTCGCGTAGAGCTTGAGCGCTTCGGTCGGATTGCCTCGCCACACCGCGAGCTTCGATACACTGTACAGGTAGTCGAAATTGCAGCGGCGCGTTCCCGTGTCAGCTTCGGCTCGGCTGATCTTGGCGAGCACGGTGTCGGCTACGTCGTCGAGTCCGCCAGCAAGACTCGCGAGCACGATGTCGATCTTCGCCAGAAACGCCTGACCCGCGCCACGAAAATGCTTTGGATGACAAACGAGTTCGACGAGCGGCGCGACGGCAATGCGCTCGCCACGCGCGAGCATCGCAAGGCGTTCCAGATATTCGCGCCGCTGCGCAAGCAGTGCCGGCATCGGCGACATCAGCGTGTCGGTTTCGGTGAGCTTGCGCGTGACCTCCGCGCGGTCGCCCGCGCTCTGCGCGCGCGCCAGATGCGCGGAACTCCAGAACGCGTGGTCGCTCAACGTGGTCGCCGTGCGAATGCGCAACTGCACGTCGAACTCGTGTGCGAGCAGCGCAATCACCAGACGCCAGCCCGGTTCTTCATGCATGTCGGCTAGTTCCGCGGCTTGCAGCAGCGCGTCGTCTGCATCGCGCTGACGTCCCACCTGATGATGCACAAGCGCCGACGCGATCAGCGCTTCGAGGACGTCGGCCGGCGAAGCGGCGGCGTCGTGCACGATGCGCGCAAAGCATTTTTCCGTTGCCCCGTAGCGGTCGCGCATCATCAGTTGCCAGCCTGCATTGCGGCACGACAGGATGCGCAGCCGATTATCGTCGCCCACGCTCATCTTCTGCGCGCGGCGGTACATTTCCTCGGCATCCTGCTCATAGCCGAGCAGAAGCGATGCGTCCGCCACGGCGACGAGACGCGCATCGTCCGCTTCCATCAGCTTGTGCGCCGGCCGTTCGAGCACGTCGTCGACGAGACAGTAGGCGCGTTCCGAGACGCCGTCGAGCATGGCCGTCGCATACGACGGCAGACGGTTCTTCTGTGCGAGGCCCGACAGCAAAGCAAAATAGATCGTTGAGAACATGATGGTTCCACCTCAGGATGTGTCCGATGTGGCGAACCTTGCGATCCGCCCTGCAAGACCTGTGGTCCCGGCGGATCGCCGGGCACGGAAACCATGTTAGAGAGATCACGCTCCCGAAAACTCAACAATCGGCATGACACTTCACAACAATATTCACTGCATTCATTGCGCCGGATTCGCCAGCATCCCTTTCGTCATTGCAGCAGACAGATCGCCGAGCTGCACATCGGTGACGACCTGTGAAGCGAATACCGCGACGAGCGCGATCAGCATCAGCACGCCAATCACGCCGCGCAGCGGCTGGCTGAGCGAAGTGGGTTCGAGCCGGTCCGCGGCACGCGCGACGATGCCCAGACCGAGGTCGACCAGCACCAGCACGAGCATCACGGGCGTGCCGAGTTTCGCGAGCGCAGTCCATACCGAATCGGTACGCTGGATCAGAAACGTCAGCGCGGTATCGGAGAGCGATGGATAAAGCACATACGGCGGCCACCATTTGAACGACTGGAACAGCGCTGCGAGCACGAACAGCATGCCCCCGCCGACGTAGAACAGCGTCACGACGAGTTGCAGCAGCAAGGTCGACACCGGCGTGCTTTGATCGCCCCGCAGCGGATTAGTCATCTGCACGTTGTTGAAGCCCGCGAGATCGTCGACCAAGGTGCCGAGCGACTGCGCGATCCAGAACACCGGTGCCGCGCTATAACCGAACGCAAGGCCGAGGAATGCTTCCTTGCACGCGAGCATCAGCAGCATTGCGCTATTGAGCGAGTCGAACGCCTGCGGCGCCTGGCCCGCGGCGACGAACATCGTCAGCACGTAGACGACGCCGTTGCGCGCGGTGCCCGGCAACACTGTGTCGCTCGTCGCGGGCAGCAGGATGAACGTCACCATGATGCGAATGCCTGTGAGCAACATCATGACGATGAGGTTGTGATAGGCCTCGAACCAGCCGAGAAGCGCCTCGGCCCACGTGTGAAAGTCATGTGTCATCGGCTACCTCGCATAGCGGCGGGCCAGCAGGTTTTCGGCAGCTTCTTCGTCGGCGGCGAGTTCGGCGGCCACGGCCGCGGCACGCAGCAACGTGTCGAGCTTGCGGCGGCATTCATCGAGTGAGCCTTCGGCCCGCGACAGCGCGGCCTGCAGTTCGACCACCTTCGCTTGCTGACGCTCGAGGGCGGTGCGGTGTTTGCGCTCCGCCGCGCGCGCCTCGTCGAGCGCTTCCTTGAGCGGGCCGCGCCACGAATCGTGAAGCAGGTAGTGAGACGTCGCGAGGCGCGCTGCCCCGTCGAGCAAGGACACGATTTGGGCCTCGTGCACCGCCTGCTTCGTCTGCGCTTCGGTGCGCGCCTGCACGGCTTCGCCGAGCGCTGCCTGACGCTCGGCGAGAGCTTGCCGCTCACGCAGCAGATCGGCCTCGATGCGCTCGCATCGCCGTGCCTTCGCCGCGACGATGGTGCGCCACTTGGGGATCGCGGGCGCCGTCATGAGTCGGCGAATCCGGCAACGAACGCGTGAGTGGCGTCGCCCTGCGCGAACTCGTCGGTACGCTGGCCGAGGAAGGAGTCAATCGTGTCGTGCTGCGCAACGGCATCATCGGCGAGCGGGTCCGCGCCCTGCTGGTATTCGCCCATTTGCAGCAGCAGCTCGACATCGTCGTACTTCGCAATGAGCTTGCGCATGCGCGCCGCGCCATCGCAATGCTCGGGCCGCGCGACCAGCGTCATCACGCGGCTCAGGCTGTGCAGCACGTCGATCGCGGGATAACGGTTGCGCGCCGCGATCGCGCGCGACAGCACGAGGTGTCCGTCGAGAATACCGCGCACTTCCTCGCTGATCGGATCGTTGCCCTCTTCGTCTTCGGCAAGCACCGTATAGAACGCGGTGATCGAGCCTTGCTCACCCATGCCGGCACGCTCGAGCAGACGCGGCAGCTCGGCGAAAATCGAGGGCGGAAAGCCGCGCCGTGTGGGCGGCTCGCCCGCCGACAAACCGATCTCCCGCTGCGCGCGCGCGAAACGCGTCAGCGAGTCCATCATCAGCAGCACCCGCAGGCCGCAATCGCGGAAGTACTCGGCGATCGCGGTACCCACATAGGCCGCTTTCGCGCGCTCGATCGACGAACGGTCGGATGTCGCGCACACCACCACACTGCGCGCCATGCCGTCTTCGCCGAGTATCAGTTCGATGAACTCGCGCACCTCGCGGCCGCGCTCACCGATCAGCACGATCACGTTGACGTCGCACTCCGCGCCGCGCGCGAGCATGCCGAGCAAGGTACTCTTGCCGACGCCCGCGGGCGCGAAGATGCCGACGCGCTGGCCTTCGCCCACCGTCATGAGCCCGTCGATCACGCGCACGCCGGTGTGCAGCGGCGTGTCGACCATGCGCCGCGTCAGCGGGTCGGGGGCGGCGGCCATCACGGGCCGCGGCGCGTCGCATTGAACGGGGCCTGCGCCGTCGATCGGCTCCCCGAGCCCGTCGAGCACGCGCCCTAGCAGCGCCTCGCCGACCGGCACTGACAGCGGACGCCCAAGCCCGGTAACGCGTGTGGCGCGCGACAGCCCGGCCACGTTGCCAAACGGCGCAAGTAGCGCGAACTGGCGCGTGAAGCCGACCACTTCCGCGCGTTGCAGCAGCATGCCGCGCGCATCGCGCAGTTCGCACTGCTCGCCCAGCGTCGCGTCGAGTCCGCCGACCTTCAGCAAAGTCCCGACAGCCTCGACGACTTTCCCATGCCGCGCCGTGCCGTCGGCGATCAGAAGCTCCTCGCTCAGCGCATCGATGAAAGCGGTGACCTCGTTCATTGCGGCGCTCCGGTGGGGCGAGACCGGTCGTCTTGCGGATCGGCTTGTGCGTCGTATGGAAAGTCTGCCTGCGCGTCGTCCAGGAACTCGACTTGTGCATCGCGGCCAGCACCGGGCAGCGCCGGTGTCGCAAGATCGTGCGCAGTTGCGGCGGCCCCCTCGCTCTCGCTGTCCGTGCACGCGACGCGCCGGATCGCGCAGGCGATTGCGCGCAGTTGCGAAGGCAAGCCGGCTTCGATCAGCCCATGATCCCACTCGCACACGCAGCTGCCGGCCTGCGCCGCGGCATCGCTCACGACCTCCGGATTGACCGGCCAGCGGTGCACCTCGCAGGCGCGTCGAAACGCGCGCGTCGCGTCCTCGACATCGCACGCGGCAACGCGCACGGTCAGGAACGATGTGCCTTCGAGGCTGCGCGAAAGACCCGCGGCAATCTGCGCGAACAGCGCGTCGCGATCCGCATCCCCGAGCACTCGCGTGACAGTACGCATCACGATGTCCGCGATGCGCTCGCGCAATGCCCTCAGCAGATCGCGCTCGGTAGCCGCGCCGCGCAGCATCGCCTCGTGTGCTTCGCGCAACGCACGGTGCCGCCCCGCCTCATAACCGAGCCGCGCGGCGTTGTCGTATTTCGTCTGCGCCGCTTGCAGCACGCGCTCGCCCTCTTCGGCCGCCGCCTGGCGTATCGCGTCGGCTTCGCGCCGCGCGGTCGCGAGCAATTCATCCGCGCGACGCTCGAAGTGGTCGGAGGCGCGATCGAGTTCGATCAGTTGCGCCAGTTCCGGCGCGCGCAACACATCGCGAGCGATGCCGATGCCGCCCTGCGGCGCTCTTAGCCAAATAACCATGTCAACTCCGGAAACAGCGTGCCGCACGCGAGCAGAAAATCCGCTGACTCGTCAGGATCGGGCAATGCGGATGCGTCGTCGTCGCCGGCATCGTCGTCGAGCGCGAGGGCGATCAACGTCCGCGCGGGCGCGAGCGTCCACGCGCCGTCGCGTTCGAACAGCGTGCGTCCGGCGCGCGCGAGCGCATCGACGGCGAGATCTGCCGGAAGCGCGGCGCTCACGGACGGCACATTCACGCCCAGTTGCGTGAGCACGGCCAAAGCGTGTTCGCCCAATGCGTCGCACAACGTGCGCCGCCTGGCTCCGGAAACGATCCGGCGCAACAACCCACGCGACGGATAGATCGCCCGCGCCGCGAGCACCCGGCGCAAGCACGCGCGGTCGAGCAGCGCAAGCCGGTTCGCACGCGGCGCGAACGCACTGACGGGCACGGCCGGCCCGAGCCAGACGTCGCGCGCGACGTACCACGCGTTGCTCGCATCGCTCGTGAACGGCACGCCCCAAAGCCTGCACTGCTGCTCGCTGGAGCGCGGCGCGGCTTCGGCAATGCGCGCTTCATAGGCGGTGAGCCATTGAAGCAGGCGCGACGCGGCGGGTATCCGGGCACCGGCGAGCGTGCTTTCTTCCGCTTGCGCCTGGGCCTGCGCGTGCTCATCAGCCTCGAATGCTTCCGCGCGAGCCATGCTCATGTAGCGGCTCCGTCAGCCCGTCTGCGAAAGCGCATGCCGATGCCCTTCGAGCCCGCGCCGAAACGGCGCACGAGCCATGCGAGCACGGCGGCGAGCAGTCCCGCTGCAACGATCCCGCCTGCCCACAGCCATTCCGGCGGCACGCGCGGCGCGACGGGCACCGGCGGCTCGGGCGCCGCCGTGCCCGGCACCATCGTCACGCTGACGTTGTCGTAGGTCAGGCCCTCGACCGCATGCACGACGAGGTTCTTCAGGTTCGGCGTGAGCGTCGATACGTCCGTGCCCGGCAAATACTTGATGAACACGGCGGCCGACGACGGCTTGACTGTCGCGGCGAGCGGATCGTTGTTCGGCAGCACGATCTGTACGTTTGCATACGCCACTCCGTCGATTCGAGACAGCACTTCGGACAGTTGCTGCGATACGCCATAGATGAAGCGCACGCGCTCCTCGGTCGGCGTGGAAATCAGCCCGTCCTTCTTGAACATGTCGCCCAGATTCTGGAAGCGCTGATGCGGCAAGCCGTGTGCGCGCAGCACGTCCATCGCGCGGGCGAACTGGTCGCCCTCCACTGCCACGCTCCAGGTCTTGCCGCCGTCGTCGCTTTGCTTGCTTGCGTCGACGCGCGCATCGAGCAGCACCGCCAGTATGTCGTTCGCGTCGCTCTCGGACAGTTGCGCAAAGAGCTGCTTGCTGCAACCGGTCATCAGCACCGCGACGAAACACAGCAGCACGGCCGTGCGCGCCAGCTTGAGGTAGGAAGCCATCTTGGTCCGTCCTGTCGTTCGTGCTCGGCTACTGGTTCTTCATCAACGTCTGCACGGAGCCCTTGGTGCCCTGCGCGACCGCCTCGCCGACATACAGCTTGCCGACCATCTCCGACACTTGCATTTGCACCTTGATGGACTGGGCCGCGGCCTCCTGAGGCGACATCAGCGGGGCCTCGCCGGCAAAGCGGTCGACGTCGCCACGCAAGCTCGCGACCGCGTGGTCTTCCTGATTGACGACTTCCGTCAACGCCGAAGGACCATGCGAGTGCGAGCCGCTCGGCGGCGCAAGACGCGCTGCATCGAGCTTGCTGCGAAACAGATCGACGAGTTCCGAGCCGGGTTCAGGCAGCGCGCCCGCGCCGGTTGCGCCGCCTGCTCCGGGCCGGCTCATGGTCTCGTCACGCGTGACGGCGGACGTGGCCTCGAGCGGCGGCAACGGTGGAATCATGGGGTTCATCGCGATCCTCCCAGGCTATGCGCGCAGATGGCGACGCTGCATCAGCTGCTGCAACGCGCCGCGATCGATCTGCGCCTCGGCCGCCGCCGCGGGCGCGGCCTTCTGCTTGCCCATCAGCGTCATCACGAGTTCGACGGAATCCGGGTCTTCATTGCGGGTTGCCACTTCGTTCGCGTAGACGCGCCACGCCGGGTCTTCGAGTCCGCACAGCGAGACCGCGAGCAGTGCAGCAACGTAAGGACCGAACGAGCCGCGCAACGTGCGCTGCTCGAGCGTGCGCAGCAGGCGCACGGCTTCCGCGAAGTCGCGTCGGCGGATCATCAGCCATGCGTCGTACGCATGCAGCTCGACGAAGTCGGGACGCAATACGTGGAGCGCGGACAGCAGCCGCTCCGACTGTTCAATATTGCCGTGCTTCGCACCGAACATCAGCGCCTCGATCAATGCGGACACGAGCCGGTTACTGCATTTCGTCAGGGACATGGGGCACTCCTCTTGAGATCAAACGCCTGTGCCTGCGTGTCTGCCGATGTGGCGGACGGCTGCGCGGTGGCCGACGCTGGGGTGAACCGTAACGCGCACGACCCGGCGCGGCAGCGCGTTGCGGCGAAGCGTGAGCGCGTCGAACGAAAGTCAGGGTTCGGCGGCGCCTCGTTGGCGTATGAGCTGCCTGTGAGCTGCCTCGGGCTAGTGGACGGCTTCGGCGCCGGACCCAACAATTCGCCGCGCACGCGAATCGCCGCAACCCATGCCGCCGACAATCGGCCGCAATCCCTTCACGAAGACTTCACGATGTCCGACGAGAAGACCGAAGAGCCAACCGACAAGAAGCTGCGCGATGCGCGCCGCGACGGTGAGACCGTGAAAAGCACGGACCTGCCGTTCGCCGCGATCCTGCTGGTGGCGTCGATCGGCTTTACCGTTGCGGGACCGCGCATGGCCGAGCAGTTGCGCCTGCTGATGCACCGCGGCCTCGACGTCGCGCGGATGGAATCTCCCGGCGTGCAGCTGCACGACCTCGTCGTCGAGGCCGGCACGTGCGCGTTGACGCTGGTGCTGCCGATCGCGCTCGGCGCGTCGATCACGGGCATCGCCGCGCTCGCGGCGCAAGTCGGCCTGCAGATCTCGACAAAGCCGCTCGAACTGAAGTTCGATGCGATCAATCCCGCGTCGGGGCTCAAGCGCATCTTCTCGCTGCGCTCGCTGATCGATCTTGCGAAGACCGTGATCAAGGCGATCGTGATTTCCGCGGTGCTGTGGAAGACGATCGTGCTGCTGATGCCCCTGATGATCGGCGTCGTGTACGAGCCGCTCGAGAGCATCGACGGCATCGCGTGGGGCACGCTGTGCAAGCTGTTCGGCATCGCGGGCGCGCTCTATTTGGTGATCGGCGCCGCCGACTATGGCGTGCAGCACTGGCTTTTCATTCGCGATCACCGGATGAGCAAGGATGAGGTCAAGCGCGAGCACAAGAACTCCGAAGGCGATCCCCACATCAAGAATGAGCGCCGCAAGATCGCGCGCGAGTTCGCGTCGTCCGATCCGAAGCGATCGGTGAAAAACGCGAACGTGGTCGTCGTGAACCCGACTCACTACGCTGTCGCGCTGCGTTATGTGCCCTCGGAATGCGGCCTGCCGCGCGTGATCGCGAAGGGCGTCGACGCGGACGCGCGCCTGATCCGCGAAGAGGCCGCGCGGCGCGGCATTCCAATCATCGGCAATCCCCCGCTCGCGCGGGCGCTCTATCGCGTCGCGCTGGACGACTCGATTCCACAACCGCTGTTCGATGCCGTCGCCGCGGTGCTCGCATGGGTCGAAAACATCGGCGGGCGGCGCGGCGGAGCCGAGGCCGTCAACTGATATCACGGAGAAGCACATGTTCAAGACAGTCCGCCTCAACGAATTCGGCGGCGAGGTCGCAATCGCATCGCTGATCGTGGCCGTGATCTCGCTGATGATCCTGCCGCTGCCGCCGTTTCTGATCGACGCGCTGCTCGGCCTGAACATCACGATCAGCGTGGTGCTGCTGATGGTCACGATGTACATACCGAACGCGACCTCGCTGTATTCGTTTCCGTCGCTGCTGCTCTTCACGACGCTGTTCCGTCTGTCGCTGAACATCGCGTCCACCAAGTCGATCCTGCTGCACGCGGAGGCGGGCCACATCATCGAGAGCTTCGGCGAACTGGTGGTGGGCGGCAACCTCGTGGTCGGACTCGTGGTGTTCCTGATCATCGCCACGGTGCAGTTCATCGTGATCGCGAAGGGTTCGGAACGGGTCGCCGAAGTCGGCGCGCGTTTCACGCTCGACGCGATGCCCGGCAAGCAGATGAGCATCGACGCGGACGTGCGCGCCGGCAACATGACGGCCGAAGATGCGCAGCGCCGCCGCGGCATGCTGGCAATCGAAAGCCAGTTGCATGGAGGCATGGATGGCGCGATGAAGTTCGTCAAAGGCGACGCGATTGCCGGACTGGTGATCACGCTCGTGAACATTCTCGCAGGCATCGTGATCGGCGTGAGCTATCACGGCATGACGGCGGGCGAAGCCGCGAACCGCTTTTCCGTGCTGTCGATCGGCGACGCGATGGTCTCGCAGATTCCGTCGCTGCTGATTTCGGTCGCGGCAGGCATCCTGATCACGCGAGTCGCAGACGAACATAGCAAGCCGAGTTCGCTCGGCACCGAGATCGTGCGCCAGCTCTCGACCAGTTCACGCGCGCTCTATAGCGCCGCTGCGCTGCTGGGCGGCTTCGCGCTGGTGCCCGGCTTTCCGTCGGCGCTCTTCGTGCTGCTGGCCGCCGCGCTGTTCGCGAGCGGCCACGTGCTGCGCAAGCAGATGAAGAGCAAGGAGCCTAACGCCGGTCCCGAACTGTCGTCGCTGCGCACCGACGGCTACAAAGGACAGCCGCCGACAATCGCCGCGCATCCGCCCGCCTTCGCCGCCCCGCTTTCGGTGTGTCTCGCGCCGCAACTGGCGGCGCAACTCGACACCGACGCATTGAATCGCGCGTTCGACTCGGCGCGCAGAGCACTCGTCAATGAACTTGGGCTGCCGTTCCCGCGCACCGCCGTGTGGACCGCCGGCTCAGTGCCGAACGCTTCATATCAGGTTCTGCTGCACGACGTGCCGCAACCGCCCGTCGAACTAACGGCCACGAAGGCCGGCCGCGAACAGGAGCTCGCCGGTGCGGTCGGCGAGGTCGTGCGCCAGCACGCGCATCTCTTTCTCGGTCTGCAGGAAGCGCAATGGATACTCGAGCGCGTTGGAGCGGAGTATCCCGGGCTTGTCGCCGAAGTGCAGAAAGTCGTGCCAGTGCTGCGTATCGCGGAAGTGCTCAAGCGGCTGCTCGAGGAACATGTGCCGATCCGCAATCTGCGCGCGATCTTCGAGAGCCTCGTGAACTGGGGCGCCAAGGAAAAAGATCTGCTGCTGCTCACCGAATACGTGCGAGGCGATCTCGGCCGCTACATCGCGCATTGGGCGACGGGCGGCACCGGGCAGTTGCCCGCGATCGTGCTCGACGTCGAGGTCGAACAGACCATCCGCCAGTCGATCAAGCAGACGCCGGCCGGCAACTTCCTCACGCTGGAACCGCAGCAAGTCGAGCAGTTGCTGGAAGCCGTCGAAGAGCTGGCCGGTACGCAGCCGCCGGAGCGTCTCGCGGTCGTCACGTCGATGGACATCCGCCGTTACTTCCGGCGCATGATCGAGCAAAGGCTGAAGTGGCTGCCGGTGTATTCGTTCCAGGAGCTGGGCGAAGACGTCGATCTGCAGCCAGTCGGCCGCGTCGCGTTCTGACGGCGCCCGGATGGAATAGCACACGATGACACGCATTCGATCCACGCGCGAGATACGCATCACGCCGCCCGTGCTGCCACGCACAGGCACAGCGCAGCATGCGGCGGATACGTCCGTCACTTCCGCCGATGCCGAACTCGACGCCCAACGTTTCGGCGCACTCTACGACGCCGCACGTCAGCGAGCCGGTAGCGGCGCGGGCGAGCAAACGTCTGATCAGGATTCACCGGACGACAACGGGGGCGATCGGGGCGCGCAAGCGCGCGACGACGGTTTTAAAGACGCTCACACCGACACTGCATTTCCGGACGCCACCACTGCGAGCGACACGCAGCCGCTGCCGCTCCCCGCGGTGCCGCCGCTGCCGCCGTTGCATCCGCTCTCTGGCGCGCTCGTAGCGCTGCGCAAGAATCGCCGCGCATCGGCGGCGGATGGGAGCGGCATTGCACGCGAAACCGCGAGCGCATCCGGGCCCCCCAAAAAACCGGAAGACCCGCACGACGCACACGACGCGAGTCCAGACGAGCTGTTGGGCATCCAGATGATCCGCCGCTGCGCGCAAGCCGCCGAAGGCGATCTTCTCGCCCAGCATCTCGCGGAACATGTCGCTGGTTTTTGCACGAGTCCAGCGGTTAAGCGTACGGGCCAGTGGGAGATCGCCGTCGAAATGGACCCTTCCATTCTGCCGCGCACGGCGCTGCATCTGAGCCTTTCGGGCTCGGCTCTAACGCTTCGTTTCGATAGCCGTGACCCGCGCGGCCGGCAGCTAATCTGTGACAACAGCAACGAACTGAAAACCCGCCTCGAAACGCGTCTTGGCGGTCAGATCGCAGTGGAAGTCACGATTCTCTGAAGGATTCCGAATCATGTCATTGCCCCAAGGCTGCACTCGCATCGCCGACCGGCTGCGTCACTACACGCCGGCGCTCGCCGGCGTGTCGCGCGCGCTGTTCGATGCGCGCAGCCGGTCTGCCGTCCGCCTGGCGGCGGCGCCTGCCGCGGGCATGCAGACGCGCCGCGCCGCGGGTGCCGCTCACGCCGCGCGTCTGCACATCGGCAGCGCACAAGGCGAGCTATGCGTGCACGTCGACGTGAGCCGCCACGCCGCGCTGCAAGCGATCGCACTCGAACCGGATACGGAGCGCCGCGTCGCGCTCGCCAACCTGTGGCTCGCCGGGCCGCTCGGGATGCTGTCCGCGCACGGCGTTGCCCAGCCCTCGGTGCACGACATTTCATTCGATGTCGAACCGCACGGCAGCGGGCGCGGCGCCGGCGTACTACCTATCGAGTATGAGCATGCGGGCGTCGCTCACACGGCCACGTTGCTCGAAGCGCCCGCCACGCTCGCTGTTGCACTCGAGCGCCAACTGACGTCCCCACGTGCGCCCAAACGGGCACCCGGCACCGCCCTGCCCGAAGCGCTCGCCGGCCTCGCCGTGCCCACGCGCATCCGGCTGCGCAGTCGCCGTTGCAGCACGGCGTTGCTGGCATCTCTGCACGTGGGCGATGTGCTGCTCGGCTGGCCGCGCGCGAGCCGCTACGCGCACGGCGCACCGCTCGATCACGCGACCCTGCTATGGGGCACGCCGTCAGGCCGCGCCGCGGGCGCGCGGGCGCGCATCGACGGACACAACATCATTCTTGAAACGATTCCAGAGACGATGAGCCACGACCCCGACCTTTCCCTCGCGAGTTTGTCCGAACCCTCTTCTGAGGAGTCTTCCGGCGATGCCTCGGCCGCCGGTCGCCCCGTCGATCTGAGCGATGTCGAGCTGCCCGTGCACATCGAGGTGGTGACCGTCAATCTCACTCTCGCGCAAATCGCCGCGTTGCAGCCGGGTTACATCCTGACCTTGCCGCTCGCGCTTGCCGACGCCGAGATCCGCCTCGTCGCGCACGGGCAGACGCTCGCGCTCGGCGAACTCGTCGCGGTCGGGGACAATCTCGGCCTTCAGATCCAGCACATTGCGAACTCCGATGAACGGCACACCTGAAATCGCGTCCCTGCTCGTCGCCGCGCTCGCGCTAGCCGTCCTGCCGTTCGCCGCGATGGTCGTCACGTCGTACACGAAGATCGTGGTCGTGCTCGGCCTGTTGCGCAACGCGCTCGGCCTGCAACAGGTGCCGCCGACCTCCGTGCTCAACGGCGTGGCGATCATGGTGTCGTGCTTCATCATGGCGCCCGTCGGCATGGAAGCGATGCACCGCGCGCAGCTTTCCAGCGAGGCGGGCTCGGGCATGCAGGTGATGCCGCTCCTCGACGCCGCGCGCGAGCCGTTTCGCGTGTTCCTGAAGCGTCATGCGTCGGAGCGCGAGAAAGCCTTTTTCCTGCGCTCGGCCCGCGAAATCTGGCCGCCAGAGCGCGCCGCCGAACTCAAGCCCGACGACCTCATCGTGCTCGCGCCCGCCTTCACGCTGAGCGAGCTGACCGCCGCGTTCAAGATGGGCTTCCTGCTGTACCTCGCCTTCATCGTGATCGACCTTGTGATCGCCAACGTGCTGATGGCGCTCGGGCTATCGCAGGTCAATCCGACCAACGTCGCGATTCCATTCAAGCTGCTGCTGTTCGTTTCAATGGACGGATGGTCGACGCTGATCCACGGACTCATCTCCACATACAGGTGACGCCGTGGAATACGACGCGATAACTCATCTCACCACGCAAGCGCTCACGCTGTGTCTGATGGTGTCCTTGCCGCCCGTGGCAGTGGCCGCGGTGACCGGTCTGCTGATTGCGTTCCTGCAGGCCGTCACGTCGCTGCAGGACTCCAGCATCTCGCAGAGCGTGAAGCTCGTCGTCGTGACGGTCGTCATCGTGATCGCCGCGCCCTGGGGCGCAGCCGCGATCCAGAACTTCGCACGCACGCTCGTGCAGGTGATGTTCCCATGAGCATTCAACGCATCGGCGGCGGCTACACGCCACCCGATCTCACGTCCGAGGCCGAGGCCGACGCTGCGCAGCAGCAGGCCGCGCAGGCCGCACCGCAGCACCATCGCCATCATGCGCTCACGCGTCAGAAGCGGTCGTCACTGAGGAAACGCCGAAGCGCGGAGAGTCCGGATGCGAACGACCCCGCCGCAGAAAGCGAAGAATTGCTGATGATGCTCGACCAGCATCTGCGGCGAGATCAGACGGGTGTGTTCAAGGTCGATGCGCGCGATTCGCGCGGCAGCCAGCAGGGCTTCGACCAGGACGATCATTCCGCCGGCGCGGGAACGAGCGGCAACCGTTCCGCTCATGGCGATCATCGGAACCTGCCCGCGCGCGAGCTGCCGATGCGTTTCGCGAAACGTGACGCGCGCGACGAATCAGTGCTGTCGAGGCACTGGCGCGCAGCCGCAACCCGTGGCGCCGACGGGCCGACGTTTTCGCCGACAGCGCGAGCCGAAGCGGCGCTTGTCCGCACACATGCGTCACGAGCGCGGCCCGCCGCCGGAATCGCTGCGAACCCCGCAGCGAACCCGACAGCGCCCACGCTGCGAGCCGCATCGTCACTAACGGCGGCATCTCGCACGAACTCGCAGGACCATGCGATCGACGAACCCGGGCACGGCAGCTCGACCTATCAGGTACTCGCGATCGTCCGCGAATTCCTTGGTATGCCGGACGATACACGGACGTCTCGCCCGACGCTCGCCGACGTGCGCGACCGCCTCGTGGCCGCGGCCACGCTAACCGCCCGCGACACGCGCACGACGGATGCACGCGCAGTGTCGCGGCGCCCGCTCTCGCCCGCGGAGGAATCGATGAATCTGCTGTTGCCCATCGCGCTGCTCAACCTCGGACGCAGCCGCACGCGCGCGGGCCGTGCGATGGGCATGTCCGCGCTTGCTGCCCTGATCCGCCGCGGACGCGGATGGTGACGGCGGGCGCCATCCCGTCAATCTCACAGATAAGAGGTTTCGTTCATGTCCAAAGAAATTCGCGTACTCACCGGCTTCCATGCCGGCGCTCAGATAGAGTTGAGTACAACAAAGATGTCGATCGGAGCACAAGCCGACGCGGACATCCTGATCAACGACTGGAGCGAAGGCACCATGCAGCTAGCAATCGATGCTGAGGACAACCTGATGATCGGCATGCCCGGCGATCCGTCGGCCGCCGTCATCATGGAAGACTTCGTGCCGCAACGCTTTGGCGACGTGGTGCTGTGCGCCGGTCCGCTCGACGTGCCCTGGCCGTCCGACCTGCAACTGATGGAGCGGATGCTGGCGCCGCATCACGAAGGCCGCAAGTACGAGGGCGAAGAGAGCGACGGCGTATTTCCCGCCGGCACGCCCTCGCCTCTCGTGATGAAGCGCCGGCATCGCGCGCCTTGGGCCCACGTGGGCATCGCTGCGCTGCTGGTCGGCTCGATGGGCGCCGCGGCAGTCGTTCTGCCGGCAGGGAAGACCTTGCAGGCAGCGGACCGGCCGCAAGCGAGAGCCACGCTCGCCGACGTGCAGCAGGCGCTCGCGCAGCTCCGTCAGCCGGATCTCGCGGCGGCGCAGCAGGGTGACGGCTTCGTCGTGACGGGCATCGCCCCGAATGCGGCGGACGCGCGCGCCGCGCGCGTCGCGCTTCAGGCGCTCGCCGGCAATCGTCTCACCTGGAACGTGAAGCCCGGCGACGAGATCGCGGATGCGCTCGCGGAATCGCTGCACGAGCCGAACGTGCATGTGCATTACGTCGGCGCGCGGCGTCTCGAGGTCAGCGGCACGGCGCGCAGGCCCGGCACGGTGCAGGAAGTGGTCGAGCGTTTTCGCAGCGACATTGGGCCGCTCGTCGCGGGCATCGACGTCGACGTGGCGCGCACCGACGATCTCGGCGTGGCAGGCGACGTGGACTCGGCGTTGTCGGCCGACAGCGTGAAATACGTGGAATCGAGCGACGGCACGAAAAACTTCGTCGCCGAAATGCCCGGCAACACTACCCTTCATTAAGGATGACGAACATGTACGAAGCGATGACCGACAAACTGATCGACGTGCTTGCCGACCTGCCGCAAGCGGTGACGCAGCGCCATCGTCACGGCGAAGTGCTGGAACTGGCGGACGCACTCGACACGGTAGCCAACACCGTGGCCTCGCATTCAACGGATACCGCAAGCACGGAAGCTCAGGCAGGACGTGTCGTTGTCGACGGATTTCGCGCCGCGGCGCAGATGTGCCGCAGCGCAATCGTGTAGTACCGCCTGCATCGCTGCGCACGCAGCAGGTGCGCAGCGATGCAGGCGAACCGTGTGCAACCCCGCAAAGGGCCACACATTTTCCAGCGTTCCGCATGACGCGGAACACTTCAACGCAGTACCACTGTTCTATTTTTTGAGGAGATTTAACATGCCGAGTCCCGTCTCTGGTGCAGCCGCAACTGGTAGCTCGATCACCGACATCTATCAGGCGATGGCTGAAGAAAACGAAATCAACAAGGCCAACACGCTCGCGAAGCTTGCGACGATGGGCCTGAAGGCCGCGAAGGACATCGTCGGCTAAGCGCTCCGGCGCGCCATCCGGCCGCGCATGGTGCGCCGGTTGGAAGCCGTTCGCGGTTTCCAACCGGTTTCTTTTTTTAACGCCAGCGTGGACCACCCGTGTTGCACACAGACGCTCGTGAAACGATCCGGTCATAGCAATGAGCATCGAACGACGTGATGAACTGATCCGTGAAATCTGCGCGCTCCGCGACCTGCCCGCGCCGGACGCCGTTCTCGAACGCGGCGTGCTGGAGATCGACGGCTTCGACGCCGCGATCGATCACTTCGAGGAAGATCAGGACGCGCTGTACGTCACGTTCCAGTTCGGCATCGTCACTGCAGGGCGCACATTGCGTGTGTTCCGGCTGCTGCTGGAAGCGAACCTCGCCGTCTACGCGCAGGACCAGGCGCAACTCGGCCTGGAGACGGACACCGGAGGAATCGTGCTGATCGCGCGCGTGGCATTGAGCGACGAGATCACGGGCCAATGGATGCTGGAGTTGATCGAGCACTATGTCGAGCACGGCCGCTACTGGCGCGACAACATCTTCGTTGCACGCGACGATCTGTTCGAGAACCTCGCCCGCGGCGACTATGTGTGGATCCGCGCCTGAACCCATATTTGGAGAATCAGATGACATCACGCGTCAACAACGGCAACACCGCGAACCATCCGTCGACTCACGAGACCAACACGAAGAACAAGGACAAGAACAAGAACGACAACTCGGGCGGCAGCCAGACCGATCTGGATGCGGCGATCCAGGCGTTCAGCTCGCAGGTCATGATGCAGATCTTCCAGGACCAGCAGGAACGTACCGCGGAAGAACGGGAGGAAGATCCGGACAGCGCGTGAGCGCAGCGAACCCTGTCATCGGGCCGCATGCATCAGACAGGTCAGCCGACTCATGCGGCCCGCCGGGCAACGATGGGCCCGGCAGGCATCCCGGCAAACTGCGTGTGTTACGCGCCTTGTTACGCGTTACTCATCGCGAAACGCGCGGATAGATCGCGAGCATCGTCGACCGCGAGTTCGTCCGCACGCCGCAGTCCTCGCGAGCGCGCCGGAGCGAGCAGCATCCGGTCGGCGCCACGCAGGTAGTCCGCTTCCCGCGCGCCGCTCCGACCGAGACAACCTTGCAGCGCGGCGAAGCCCGGTTCGGCGCTGGCATCGAGCTCCGATTGCGCCGCATGAGCGCCGTCGAGCTTGTAGCCGAGCGCATAGACGGTCTTCAGACTCAGCCCCGATGTGCGCGACAGGTCCAGCTTCTTGCGCAGCTTGTAGATGTGCTGCTCCAGCGTGCGCGCGGCAATCTGCTCCGTGGCGCCCCAGATGCTCGCTGCAATCTGTGCGCGGCTGAAGAACTTGCCGGGGTTCGAGAAGAACAGCCACGCAATCGCGAACTCACGCCCTGTCAGCGCAATCTCGACGCCGTCGATCGTCGCGCGGCCCGTGTCCCTTTGCAGCAGGTAGCGGCCGATCTGAATCTCGTGCGGCACCGTGTTGCAGACGCTTCGTTGCAACGCAAGGTGCGCGCGGAAACGGATCTGTTCCATGTCGTAGCGATTGACGACATCGGTCGCGCCATTGTCGATCCAACGCAACAGACTCGTCCAGCTAGACTGGTTCGTCAGCACGATCAGCGGCGTGCAGACGTCGGCATTGCAACTGCGCCATGACAGCAATGCGCCTGTCGCTGTCGGCTCGGTCTTCGAGTCGATCAGCACCAGGTCGTAGCGGTTCGCACGCATCGCGCGCAACAAGTCGAGCTCACACGAAAACGACTCGACAACGATGCCATCTCCGGCAAGAGATTCTGCAAGATTGCGTCGAAGCATCCGATCGTCAGTCGCGATTGCAAAGAGCAGGTCATTATCCACGGCGGTTCGCATCCAAATATGTGACAACCTTCCCATTACTGGCCGGCATCCTCTTGCAATGCCGGCGGCTATCCCCGATACAGCTTCTGGTCCTCTCACTCGGGTTACGTTGTTGGTCGTCTGTCGTCCAGCGCGGCAACGGCACAGTGAAAGGCCCGCTTCGTTGCGCGATCGTCGTTGACGTTATCCGGTGAGATCTCTCTGTCCGTTAGTGCATCTGAAAGACACAACGGATGCGCAGCGCGTATTTATTTTGTTGTGCGGCGCCCAATCACCGTTGCGCGAGCCACCGCATGTTCTTTCAATTTTTGTCTATTGCGTGTCATCGCTCAGCAAAGAGCGATGAACCGCGCGATGTGGCACCGTACTTACGATAAGTTGCCCTACGCGTGCGCATGAAAGATTCGTGTAGCTTTTCTAACTATCAGCTTACGGATGCGAGACGCGTTAGTTCACACACGCATGACGCGTGGCGGTCGCGGATGTGTATCAACTCAGCACGACGCGGCGAGTGAAACGGTTGATCGCCGCGAGGTACAGCTCGGGATCGGCGTGATAGCCCATGCCCGGAGGACCGCTTGTCTGCGGAGTCGACCTCTCGGTCTCGCCGTTCGGCAGGCGCTTCGTGGCGTCGTAATCGCTCAGTGCGAGCTTGAGCCGCACGAGGCCCGGCGACTTGAAGCCCAGTCCCTTCATGCGCCCCATCAGGCCCTTGCGGGGATTCGCGGGATAGTCGAGCGTGATTGCGACGCCCCGCGGCTTCGTGTAGTCGTATTCGAGCGTGCCGCCCTTTACTGCATGCCGCAATTGCGCACTGTTGGGCAATTGCGGATCGAGTAGGACGAGGGGCGGGTGCTTCTGCAACTTGACGCGGCTTTGCAGCGCCGCCGTGAAGAGTTGCGCGCTGGCCCCGCCCATCGACGCCCCCGCGATGTGTTCGAACTCGACGCGATAGCCCTCGCGCTGCGCCTGCTCGACTTTTTTCGCGATGATTTCTGCTGCGTCGCGCACCGCGCCGAACACCTTGCCGACGCCGCCTGTCCCGCTGACGAGCGCCTGCTTCACGTCGCGCCAGTTCTCCGTTCCGCCGAAGAAAACCCGAAGCTTCACGCAGCGCGTGCCGTCCGCTGCCGTCGATCGCCGTTCCTCGAACTGGAGATGCGAGACGTTCGCCGCATGCACGAGCTTCTCCTTCTGTTCGGGAGTGAGCGCCGTGAACAGCCAGGCGTTACGGAGGTTCGCCTCATTGAAGTGTTCATGGAACAAGCTGATACGCGGCGGGCTCACCTGCGTGTGCTTTGCGAAGTGCTCGGCGAATACCTCCGAACTGCCGCCCTGCATCACGCTCGCCGCGACGAATTCGATCGGGAAGCGCTGCCCGTCCGTGCGATGCTCGGGCGCGGTGACCTCGACCATGAGCTCGGCGAGCGCCTTGACGGCCTTGTAGTTCACCGAATCCGGTTGCGATGCGAGGCGCTCGGCGCCATAGTCGACGGATGGACTGAAGTGCAGCTGCAACAGATGCTGCGTCTCGCCGTTCTTGCCTTGTTGTTGGCGCTCGGTCATGAAGCAGCCGGCCTGTTCCGCGGCCGCAATGAGTTGGTGCAGGCGTTCGGGCGGCAAGCCGAGGCCAAACTGAAGCCGCGCGACCGAACCGGCGTTGGGCGTGGGCGGCCCCTGATAGACCGCGCCGCGCAGGATGCGCGCAAGCGCGGCTGTCTGCATGTTGCGCACATATTCATCCGGGTGCGCGGGCCCCAGTCCGAGCGCTTCGGTGATGGACGAGAGCTGCTCGTCGCCGAGGGTGTAGGCCGACATCAGGACATTGTCCATGCCGTCGATCTTCGGCCCCGAGGGCAACGCGCGAATGGGGCGCGGCTTCGCTGTGCGCACATCGGAGGCAGATGTCCCGCTCGCGGATTGCGGCGCCTGCGCGAATTCTGCGGTCGCGCCGCGAGCCGCCGTGTGGGCCGCCGTGTGCGCCTGTGTCTGCGGCTGCAAGGACACCTCTGCATCTGTGCGACCTTGCGTTTGCGTCGAGCGCGATTCACGCGATGGCGAACGCATGTCGATCATGCTGCCGCTTGATGAACGCTCGTGCGTCGCGCCACGCTGTTGCAAACGCGTCATATACGACGACGTCGTCGGCGTTGGGCGTTCCCGGTGCATCAGCTCGCCAAGCGTCGTGCGCGGCGCCACTTCCTCGATTTCCCCGCCCGCGCCCCAGCGTTGCAGTTGCTCGACCGAGGCTCGCGACGCACGTCCTTCGCCGGCCGCGGCCGGCGAACGCGATGATGAGCGCGCGCCGAGCGTGAGTAATGCGGAGTCTGTTGAACGAACGCGGGCGCGACGGCTTGCGTTGTTGCCGCGTGTCGAGGTCTCGGGCGTCGAGCCGAGATCGGACATCGAGCGTGCCTCAATTGCTGAACGGGTCTTCATAGCGCCTCCTGTGCGCGACAGGCGGGTCACCGGACAGCCGCATCCTCGTGGCACGATGCGCCCCGCATCACTTGAGGACGTATTGAACAGTTGCTCGCGGCCGCGCCCGCCGCAGCGCAGCGAAAAGTTGAGCCCATGCGCGAACCATGCACAAAGCCCCGTGCCATCGCACGACAGGCTTCGTTCGCGCCTTCATTCTTTCGGGGCCTCGCGCCGGCGTTCCTGCGCGCGACGCTCACAATCGCGCCGTTCAGCAGCATTCGAAGGAGTTCGTCATGCAGCGCGCCATTCATTGTTCGCCGCTCGCCCTCGCCGTCAGCGTGGCGATCGCGCTCATGACGCAATCCGCGCGGGCCGATTGCTTCGACGACGCCGCCGCATACCAGCACGTCAATCCGATGGTGCTGCGGGCCATCGCGTGGCAGGAATCGCACAATCGGCCCAACGCGACACATCTCAATGCAAACGGCTCGCTCGACTATGGCGTCATGCAGATCAACTCGATTCATCTGCGCGAACTGGCGCGCTATCACATCGATCGCGATGCGCTGATGGAGCCGTGCAAGAACGTGTATATCGCCGCCTGGCATCTGCGGGGAAAGATGGAAAAGTACGGCAACACATGGGCCGCGGTCGGCACCTATCACTCGGAGACGCCTGCCGAGCGCGATCTTTACGCGCGGCATATCGCGGCCATTGTCAGGCAATGGCGTGAACTGCCGCGGCCGTCATCGAATCCGGCACGCATGGCCAAAAAATGAATACGCGATGAAGCGCTCGGTTTACGCGATGAAACGCCTGTTTACCAACGATTTGGACGCAGTTAAGCGAATCATTCATCGCGGCGCCACATGACTCCCGATACATGGGACAAGATGCAGTCGTTGCTCGCATCAGCCACACGATTCAATAATTTCTGTGTCTCCAAGCAGGTATGCTCATACTTGGGCAAACCGGCTTGCGGCGCAGACCGCGCAACTTCCGTCAGCCGCACGGCTTTTCGGATCAGTGCCTCGCTTGCCCGCGTGAGCTGACGCCGCCGTTCTTTCGTTCGGTGTGCAAAGTCAATGAGGAAGACTGTGAGGAAAGCGAATGGTGGCACATCTTGTCGACGAGACGCGCATTTTCTGGTCGAGTTCATCGGATCGTCCGACGCCCGCGGCAATCAGGCGCCACGGCGCGCAGGCGCTGCGGCTGCCGCATCTGATCGAAGACCCGTCGCCGGCGGTCGTCTTTATCGACTGTGCGGATACCGACGCTAACGCCGAGATAGAGAAACTGCGGATCGAAAACGGCGATGAACACTATCTGATCCCAGTGCTGCGCGAGCTGTCAGCCGAGTGCGTCGTTTCGCTCATCTCGCGCGGTGCCAACGATGCGGTAAGCAACGAAGATCTGCTGAGCCCGGAAGCCATCGTCGAGCGCGCACGCGCGCAGACGAGGCTGCTCTCGTTCGCGCGCGACGGCGTCACCGATTTCTCCACGCTGCAAAGTCACACGGACGGCATGGTGTCGCCGGTTTTCTTCAAGGACGCGAATGGCCTGTACACGGGATGCAACCAGGTCTTCGAACGCTTTCTCGGTATCGAGCGAGCCGGCATTCTCGGCAAGACCGTCTATGACGTCTCGCCCTCCGATCTCGCGCTCACCTATCACAAGGCCGACCTCGATCTCATAGCCGACGGCGGCGTGCAGACGTATGCCGCCGGCGTGCGCAACGGAGCGGGCATCGTGCGGATGGTTCGCTTTTACAAGGGCGTCGTCTATGGCGAAGACGGACGCATCACCGGCATTGTCGGCGCGATGCACGACATCGGCGACCTGCGCGGGCACGAAACCGCGCGCCATGAAATCGGCGAAGTCACATGCCACGTGTCCGCCAATCTCGTCGCGCGTGAGGGCTTTGCTGCCGTCGATCACGACCGGCCCTTGCTCGAGCGCGTGGCGGCGGGCGACGCCTCGGCTTTGGCCCGCCTGTACCGGCTCTACCATCGGCGTCTCGCGCGTTTCCTGACCCGGCTTACGTGGAAGAGCGAGGTGATCGATGAAATCATCAACGACACCTTCATGGTCGTCTGGAAGCGGGCCGGCGACTTCCGGGGCGAGGCCAGCGTCTCGACGTGGATCATCGGCATTGCGTATCGCTCGGCGCTGCGCGCGTTGCGCGACCAGCGCCGTTCGGAATTCGAGCCACTGGACATCGACCATGCCGATACGATGGTTCAGTACTGGCATGACCATGAACTGTCCGACCTGCTGTCGAAGGCGCTCGATCTGTTGCCCGTCGAGCAACGTCTCGTGATGGCGCTCGCGTATGTGCTCGGACATTCGGTCGGAGAGATCGCGGAGATCACCGGCTGCCCGGTCACGACGGTCAAGGCGCGCATGCATCGAGCGCGCGGCAAGCTGCGCGAGACGCTGGAAATACTCGGGCAGGTGAAGTGTGTTTAAAAAAAGTGCGTTTTAAAGTGCGCGAGCGGTATGCAGGCGCGCGTTGACCTGTGATGCGTCGTCGCGGCCGCTCGTCGAGCGTGGCATGGAGCGCTGAAGTGCGCGTCTGCCCGCAACGTTGCAGCGAAACCTCGTCACTCAACGCCACAATTTTCGCGGCAGTTGGACCATGCGGCCGAGCATGCCCGTGATACCGCCGCGACGCGCGCGGCCAGCAGGCGCCGTTGCTGTCACAGCCGTCGCGACTGGTGACGCGGACGGTGCGCTTTCGTCTGGCTGCTCACGGCGTGCCGGCGACCGATCGAGCGTCGGCGCGGCACTCACGCCTTGATTGCCTTCATCGCATTCTTCGTCGACGGGCAACCTGCCAAACTCCTGAAGCACCTCGTTCTTTCTGGTGTTCGCCTGGATCTCGAGGAGCTCCGGGTCGGTCGTGCGTTGCCGTGGGCCGCCCTTTTCTTCCGCCGATGCGAGTTTCGTGTCCCGGACATCCGGATGCCAGCTCACGCGCGGCCTGGCCTCGCGGCGGGCCGGGTCCGGTTTGCGCAGTGCGCTTTTCAGCCCGGTTGGAGCCGCTGCGCCGGCTGGCCCCGATGCGTCGGCGCCAGCATTGGCGCGACCGCTGTGCAGATCCACTTCGATGAGATCGTCGTCATCCGCGGGAGCGGCCGCGGTGCTTTGAGGCTGGGTCTGAGCGGGTAGCTCCGGGTCGTTCCTAAAGGTGCGCTCTTCATCGAACAGCTGCTGCAACGTCTTATGCGGCGCGCGCCCTGCGGCCGGCAGAGGCAGTTCGAACAGATCGTCGTCAGACTCGATCACCGGGTTGGTGGGAGAAGGCCCCGTCTTGCTCGTCTGCGCTTTGGCGGTTTCGCCACTCGCGCCCGTCGGCGGCGCGGGAGCGACCCGCTTCGGCACGACCTTGTTCAATGCCGCGGCCTGCTCGCGAGTCAGTTTCGTCACGCCGCCATTCGCGCCGGCGCGCGGAGCATCGACTTGCCGACGCTGATGATTGATCCACTGGACGGTGTCCCCGAGAGGATCCCCCTTCGCTGTGACCGTCACCGCCGCGGGCGCGCGGTTCGCAGCCGACGTCGCCCGGAGCGAGCGCGTCGCAGAACGCGAGCCGCCGCCGATCGACCTCAGCTGCGACAGGATCGCGCTGGCCGAACCGGAGAAGCGCGACTTCGCCCGTGACCGGCTGACATTGCCGCCGGCCGGCCGAGGCGCGTGGGGATCGGCGAGATCGGTTGGGGGAGTACTGGCTGTGCGCTGTGTACGCATGATATGGCTCCACGGGAACATTCGGCGCACAAGGATGAGCCGTCACCTGTCTCTGCGTCGAATCGGACAGAAGGCCGCTGGCTTGACTGGCAACAGCATGCGCCACAACTGGCGCGCGGCCTGGCCGACCGGGCGAACCGCTTCGTCCGGCAGCGAACAGCGGCGCAGCAAGCGGCGCCGGTCAGAACGCCACGTCAACGCACGGGCGATGAAGCGCGGCAATTGCGCGGCACGCATTGATCACGCGACCATGCTGCCGGCTCGGGCCGCTTGTCTGGTCGAGCAGCGCCTGGATCGAATGCGCGTCGAGATTCGGCTGCAATCCGAGCAGCAATGCGACGGAACCCGTCACATTCGCTGCCGCGAACGACGAACCCGAAACGAAGTCGTAGTGCCCGCCCGGCGTGAGCGTGAGGACGTCGCGCCCCGGCGCATACAGCACGTTCGGGCCAGCATCGGCTGGCGCGCTGGCCGCCGGGCGAGCCGAATCGACGGCGATCACGCCCGGCACGCCGACCGGAAACGCCTTGAGGTCGCCGTCCGGCAGCACCGCACCGACCACGATCACGCCTTTTTTTACCGACAGCTCGATCAGTTCCCTCAACAACGGATCGGCGGGCCCGCCAAGACTCAGGTTGATGATCTGCGCATGCGCTTCGAGCGCCGCCTGGATCGCCTCGGCCAGCGTGAACGAGTTGCAGACCGAAGGTCCGCTGTGACTGTCGCGCTGCCAGCAAGCCTTGACCGCGATCAGCTTCGCATGCGGCGCCACGCCTTCGATGCCGCCCGGCTTGCCGTCGGCCGCGTCCGCGCGATCGGCTGCAATCACGCCCGCGACCGCCGTGCCGTGCAGATCGCGATTGAATTGCGTCCAGTCATCGTCGACGAAATTGCGGGTCGCGACAATGCGGCCATGCAGATCAGGATGGGTCGTATCGATGCCCGTATCGATCACCGCCACGCGCACCGAATCGCCTCGCGCGACCTTTTGCGCGGCGCCCGCGCCGATCTCGCGAAAGCCCTGCTGCAAGTCGGCGTAGTCGCTGCTGTGCGGCGCATCGCCGAGCAGCTCGAAGGTCTGCAACGGCTGCGCGAGACGCACGCGGGGATCGGCGGAGAGCCGCGCAAGCACCTCGTCGCGCCGCGCGTCGCCGGCGATTTCGAGCATCGCGCAATGCACTTTCAACGACGGAATCGGCCACGCCGACACCTCCCTCAAGCCATATTGCGCTGCGAGCGCTGCGACCTGAGCACGGGCACTGCCGCCCGGCGAATAGCCGCCCGCTGCGCCGTAGCCGCCTGCCGTCGTGCCCGCGCGCAACATAAGCGTTTCCGGCGGATTCGCGACCGCCAGCACGATCATCCGCTCGGGGCGGGCTTTCATCTGCTGCGTGGCGACGGCCGGATCGGGCGTGGCGGGAACGAGCGCGCATCCGGACATTGTCAGCGCCGCGCACATCACGAGCCCATGCACAAGCCAGCGCACAACCTGGCCCGCGCCGACCGCGCGCGCCTCTCCGCCAATGTTGCGGCGTCCCGCCGGAGCGGACCCGGCGAGCTCATGGAAATGGCGGCGCTGCGCGAGCTTCATGGTGATCTGATTCAAAGATGTGGACTGCCGTAGGTGCGCGTCACCGCGCAAAAAGTTACAGTGCAACTCAGAAATGCCAGATCGCATCGGCAATCCACCGGTTGGAGGCGCCCGGGCCGAGCATCGTCTTGGCTTCGTTGTTCGTCGCGATATAGGACAGATCGAATTGCCACGACCGGAACTGCCAGGTCAGCCCGAGATTGCCGTACACATAGCCGAAGCCGAGCACCGTATGCAGATCGTAATAGCCGATGCCCGCCGTTGCAGTCCAGCCGTGGATGAGCGGCAGGCGGCCGACCAGATCGTAGGAGATCGCCCGTGAACTCGGCGACGGGCCAAAGCCCGTATTCGGCGACAGCGCGACCGACGCGAACACCGAGTCGCGCCAGCCCACCGTCAACGCGAGTTCGTCGTAGTTGAATCTCGACGCGGACGGCACGCGGGTGAACTGGTAGTGCGACAGCATGGCCTGCGCGCTCCAGTCGTTGGCGAGGCGCCAGCCGTAACCCGCGTTGACGACGAATTCCGCGCCCGTGGTCGGCGGGTCGCCCCATCTGATGGAGGATGCGGACGCGCCCGCAAAGAAGCCGTTGCCGGGATACCAGTTCGCAGCGACGTCCACCGACGGCTGCCGGTAGCTGATGTCCATGCCGCGCGTGACCTTGTCGGTGGCGATACCAGCTTCGAACTGCCAATCTTCGCTCGCCGCCAAGGCGAGGCGCGGCAGCGATGAAACGATAAGCAGTGCGGCAAGCAGCGCGAGCGATGCACACCATCGGATTGGACGGGCTGGCGGGCGCGCCACGCCGGCGCAAAGCGCGATCGAACGAAACCTCGGCGCCATCTTGTCGTTCAGGAACCCGGGTGGGATGGAAAAGCAATGGCGTTATTCAAGCCATCCGGCAAGCCTTGGGCGCGCAACTGCGCACGGCAAGGCTGTGCCGATCTTAACCGATAAACCCGAACGCAAAAAAACCGACAAGGAATTGTTAGGGACCGCGGGCACCCTCGCCGACCGGCTCTGCGAAGCGCACGCCGGGCGCGGCGCGCAAGACCGCGAGCTGCTTCGCCACGTCGCCGGGCGCGGCCACCGGCGCGAGCGAATAGACGCCGTTTTCGCTCGGCCCGCCCACGATCTGGAGATGCAGCGGCACGAGCAGCGCCTGCAGCCGGCCAACCGGCATCGCCGGATCGGCGACGAGCCGGATGGTCGCGCGGGCGGCAGCGGCATCGGTCTGGGACAGCGTGCGATAGTTCGCCGGCGCGCTATCGGCGCCGCGGCCGAAGCCGAGCGTCGCGAGCGCGCCCGTCTCCAGCAGCACGATGGCCGCGAGACCGGCCGCGATCGCCGTCATGCGGCTGCGCCTGGGCGCCGACGTGCCGGTGCGAACGGCCGGCTGCGCCTCTTCGTCGAAACGCTCCCACAGATGATCGAGACCGCGCTCGACGTCAGGACCGGCGTCCTCGCGCGCGGCCATCGCCGCGCCCAGCTTGCGCTGCGACGCGAGTTCCGCCTGGCATCGTTCGCAATCGCGCACGTGCGCGTCGACCAGCTTGCGTTCGGTGTCGGACGCCCGGCCGTTGACGATCCACGGCAACAGTTCCCATACGTGCAGATGAGCGAGTTCGCTCTCGGCTGTATTGCTCATCGAACGCTCCCATCAATGCCGGCGAGCGCCGGCAGCAGATTGCGCAGCTTGACCCGCGCATGAAACATCCTGGCCTTCACGGTACTGACAGGGCTTTCGGTTATCTCCGCAATCTCTTCGAGCGAATGGCCCATCACGTAGGCCAGCTCCATCACGATACGCTGCTCCGGGGCGAGCCTGATCAGCCCCTTGGTCACCCAGTCGGTCATTTCCTGTTCGGCGAACGGCTCCGTGGACGGCCCGTCGAAGTCATGCTGCTGTTCGGCCGGCAAGCCGCCCTGGCGCAGCGCCTTCAACGTGACGCGGTATGCAATGCCCATGAGCCACGTCGACACGCGCGACTGGCCGCGAAATTCGCCGGCCTTTTGCCAGACGATCATGAAGGTGTCGTTGATGACTTCCTCGATCACGTCATCGCGCCGCGTGAAGCGGCCGAGAAAGCGGACCAGCCGCCGGTGATACTCGCGATAGAGCGCGGCCAGCGCAGACTTGTCCGCCGCCGCGATGCGCTGCAGCAACGCGGCATCTTCCGCGTCGACGCTGCGCGCGGCAAGACAGACGTTGCTTGAGACGATCGGTTTCGGTGACATGTCGCTGTGCTCGCAATCCGCCAGATTGTGTGGATGACCGTGAGTGTCGCCGCCGGCGCGAAAAGTTGCGAGCGACGCAAAAATAATTGATCCGGCACTGCGCGCGGTCACGCGCGCCGCGGATGCGGGAAACTCGCGCGTCCGCGGGTTTCGCCTGGCAGTTACCTTACATTTCGGCTGGCTTGCGCATGCATACCGCAAGGCGGCACGAAAGCCGCGCCGTCACGTCCACACATTTCGAAGTACAGCATGCCGGGCGGATGCGTGTCGACAATCTGAAATGCACCGCTGCGATTGAAAACGATCACATGCGCGATGAGGCTGATTCGCACCGAGCCGTCCACATGGTGAATCGCCGAGTCGTCGGTGAGCTCCGGTACGCGCCAGCCGCCGAGATTCGCGCGCGCCATGGCCTTGATGATTTCGGCGCGCGCCTCTTCGATAGTCGACGGCGACGGGCTGATCTTGCCGAGTTCGTAACGCAGGCGATGCAGCCGCTCGCGCGTTAGCGGCGTGCGCATAAGCTTCGGGCGGTCCATCGAAAGTTGCTTGCAGTGCGCGGTTGTGGACTTCAATTCTCCCCAGCCACAACCGAACTTCGCCTTGGGATGTGCCGGGACTCGTGCGATGTTTGCGTCGCCGGTTGTGTCGCCGCTTGTTGACAATGCGAGCTCAGCAAGCGCCTGAACACCGCTTTGCGCCGATATTTTCGACATGGTGACTTCTTCAGCTTCGATCGGGTGGCGCATACCGTACACGAAGATGCGAGCCGCGCGGCGCGGGACAGCGAAGTTGTTTCCCGCTTACCGAAGCGTCGGCGCCAATCTGCCGATCACCATCGTTTTGCGCGGCGAGGCCGGCAGCACTGCGACAAGGTGCGAAGCCCCGATGCGGCAGCCATCTGCACGACGGCATGCCGCACATCGAACGTCGTTCTACAGGACCTGGATCATTTCGCCCCCGTCGCCGCATATTCGGCGCATCTCTTTGCTCGCGGATCGCCGTCGAACACAATCGGCTCGTCATAGACTCATGCGTCGCGTGATCCTGGAGAGCGACACAGCACATCGCTCGCAAGCAAACAATCGCAACCCTTCTGAACGCGCCGAGCCATTGCGCTTGCGTGCAGCGTGTTGCGGTTTTCTCAGGGTTCGCGCGACAGCATCGGTCAACCGCCGCCCGATCAAAGGATGCATATGGTTTCGCCGATTCGATCCCCACAGCGACCTCACGACGTGCTGGAGCAGGAAGCCGCGCGAACCGGCGCGCAGACGCCCGCGCAACCGGGACGTCGGTTGCGCGCCGCCGCGAACCCGTTAATTGCCAGCTTGCCGTCGCGTTCGCCGGGGGCCGAAGGCGCGTCATCGTCTTCGACCGAGGCGACGCCCGTCGCGCAGCAACGGCCCGAACACGCAGGCCGTGCCGCCGTGCTTGCAGCGCGGCAACGCGACATCGATGCCGTACTCGCGTTCGCCGATGAGATCCGTGAGCTCGAGGCTCAGTTGCTCGCGCTAAAGGCGCCCGCGCAGCCCGATGCACCTGATGGACCCGATGCCCCGACCATGTCGCAAGCCGAAGTGCAGCAAGCCATTGCGCGACTCGAAGCGCGCGGCGACATCGCCCAGCGCACCGTCGACGCGCTCGGCAAACAGTGCGAGCGGGCACGTGCGGTTGTCGAAAAGCTGAATGCGTCGCTGGAAGAAAAATCGAGCCGCCTCGAACAATTGCATGAAGCTCGCACCGCCGACGCACGCCCCACGCCTCGTGCGTCGCAAGCCAGCACGAGTCGTAGCGAATTGCGCGCCGCGCACTCGCAGCGTATCGCCGCGTTGGGGCAGCAAGTCGATCTGTTGAAGAGCAGCCGCAAGAAGGCGGCGCGCGAGGCGGAAGTCGTCGCGAGCCGCGATACGCTGCGCGCATTGGGAACGGTCGGCACCTTCGAGTCGATAGACCATGTGAGTCCCGAACTGGTGACCAAGGTCACCGAATGGCTGCGTGGCCTGCAGCCCGCGCAGGCCCGGCCGTCACGCCGTCCGCCCGATCTCGAGCGCCAGCTTCAGGAGGCCGTCGCCACCGCGTTCGATCACATCGCGCAAAGCGGTGCACGACCGGGAGCGGACCCGCAGGAAGCGTTGCAGGCGTTCATGGCGCTCGTCTCGCACCCTCGGTTCAAGCCGTTGTACCCCGCCGTCGAGCGCCTGCTGGTAGAGGATTTCGGCCGCAGCTTGCGCGTGTCGACGGTTGGCAGGCGGGTGGGCAAAACGATGGACCAGATGAACGCGGTTCGCCGCTTGCTCAACGTGTCGCCCGCGCAAATCGCAACGCGCGCGGTGCTTCAGGTGTTCAGGAACGCCAGTGCCAACCTGCAAGCCGCCGTCCAACGGCAGTCGCGCGGCGTGATGTTCGGCGACGTAAAACTGCTCGGCCCGGAAATCGCGCACACCGCCGAACAGGTCGCCACCGTGTTCGCGCAGCTCACCGAGCATCGCACCGCGTTTCAGGCCATGATCGACGCGATGGAAAAACAGTTCACGGGGATCATGAACATCGACGACGTCGAAGCGATGGGCCAGCGCGTGGCGCCGAAACTCGACGCCTATTACAAGGGCAAGATCGCCGAAGCGAGCGCCGAGCGCAACAGGCTCACGCGCGAGGGCGTGCCGAGCGCGAAGGCAAGCGAGTCGGATACGGTCGGAGCAAGCGCAAGCGGTGTCGATATCGACCAGCTGGAAATTCGCATCGGACGTCTGCAAGGCGAAATACTTCAATACGCGCAGCAGCATAAGAAAGAGTTCGAGCACTATGCGAAGCTCAGCGCGCGTCACATGACGGTATCCGACGAAGTCGAGGACATCGGGCAACAACTGTCGGCTCATCGCCAGACGCTGAAGGATTTGCGTGATGGAGGCAAAACCCGGATGCGGCAGCGTACTGCTCGCGGCAATCAGAGCGAACCGATCGAAAACCGTCTCGGTGAACTGTGGGACAAAGTCACGCGCGAACCGGCGCTATTGCGAGTGATCTCGCGCGGCGCGCTGGAACGCGTGATCAAGGTACACGTCGGGCAGACATCCGAGCAGATGCACACGCGGATGAGCAAGGTGATGCGCACGGGCACCTTCGTTTCGCGTGCCGGCGTGCTGCGCGTGATTGCCGAAGTCGCGCGTCATGAAATCGCGCAGCCTCAGTCGGCGCTGCTTGCGCAAGATCGCGAAGCGTTCGAGCGCATTGCGCAAGGCTATCCGCGCGGGCGCATCGACGCGCTCTGCCATCATGGCCGGACGATCGGTCACGGCGTGCGCAACAGTGCGCGCGGTGTCGAGGAATCGCGTACTGGCACGAGCCAGTACGCGCTCGATTGGGTACACGGCGAGGGCGCGCGGGTCAGCCATTTGCATCCGTGGATATCGCCGTATTGATCAAAGTGCCTCGACCATGTCCTTGCGTCGCGACTGGCAATATGCAGAGCACGCAAGCTGCGCGGCATTCGCCGCAACATGAATCATCGGACTCGCGTTCACCGGCTTGCAAATCGACACGATGATCGGCGGGGGAACGGGTTTGAGCGGCAACTCGATGAATTCACCGCTCTGCAATGCCTCGATGACAAACAGGCCGGGAATGGCCGCCACGCCATATCCGTCCCGGACCAGCTGAACGATCGCGGCCACGGAGGGCGAACAGGTGATTCGCGTCTGCCCGGCCGGCATCCCGAGTTGCTGCGCCAGCGCATGAACAATGCTCTCGAGGGCCACTTGTGGCGCCGTCCCACGCCCGAAGGTCAAAACCGGGCGCTCCAGGACCCGCAGCGCGAGCCCTTGGGCACGCTTGGACAGCAAGCCCCGTTTCGCGATCCAGCGAACCGGATAACTTGCGATGGCACTCGAGACAATCTTCGTACTATCGATGCCCTCGACCCGTATCGCAATGTCCAGATCGCCACTCAGCAAGCGTCGTTGCAGCACTGAACTCGAATCGACCGTCAAGTCTACTTCGAGTCCCGGAAAACTCGCATTCAACTGGGTGATGTAATGCGCGAGCCAGCTATGCACCACGGTCTCGATCACGCCCAACCGAAGCTTCCCGCCAACCACCACTTCCTGACCCGCCGCCTCCCGCAAAGCGCGCACAGCATTGACGACATTCTTTGCCGGCCCAAGCAGATTCTGGCCAGACGGTGTCAGCCGGAAGGTTGTTGTGGAACGGTCGACGAGTTCAGTCTTCAACTCGTCTTCCAGTGAACGGATGCGCAGCGAGATCGTTGCCGGTGTCGCGTGCAGCACACGCGCCGTGGCCCGAAAGCTCTCCAGCTGGGCCAGCGTCACAAACGTTTCGAGAAAGCGCGTGTTCATCTGGCGAGACGCTTCGCGTATGGACCCGTGCAAGCAAAGGCGTCACGTAGGGACATCGATAGATCGGTACTCATGGCCAAGGTATTCGCGGCTTTCGTTAGATCAAATGGTTTCGGGACCGGTTTCGGGACCCATACCGTCGGCAAATCCCTTCGGCGTTCCCGGTCAGCAGTATGAACCTTAACAAAAAGCCCGAGTTACACCACGGAGAATTGCTTGTCTTGCGGTACTTCCAAAAGGAAATCCGGTGCGTGGCACGAGTGGCGGCGCCCTCGCCGCATCGGCCTGAACAGCGTGCCAATGCTGGCTACCAGGACGTACCCGAGGTTTTCCCGCGACACGGAGCCGAGCACCAGCTACGTAAAAACCCGCATGAAATCGTTAAAAAAAACCTAACACTGGCGGCACGGATTACTCGCTGGCACAGCTTTTTTTTCGGTTCTAACCTGCACCCCATCGAACTCACGAATGGAATCGCAGCCATGCCGCACACCTTTCGCCAGCAAGTCCGCAGCAAGGAATTTTCCGGTCCGACGGCCGGTTATTGCGGCGACTTCGCGCAGGCCAATCTCGCCATTCTTCCGCGCGCCCACGCCGAGGATTTCATGCGCTTCTGCCTGCGCAATCCGAAAGCATGTCCGCTGCTCGCCGTGGGCGAACCGGGGCAATTCGATCTGCCGATGCTGGGCCGCGACCTCGATATCCGCACCGACGTCCCCGGCTACAACGTCTATCGCGAAGGCGTGCTGTGCGAGCAGCCCGCCGATATCCGCGAAGTATGGCGCGACGATCTCGTCGTGTTCGCCATCGGCTGCTCGTTCTCGTTCGAGCAGATGCTCGCGCGCGAACGCATCCCGCTGCGCCACATCGATGAAGGCGTCAACGTGCCGATGTACCGCACCCACCTTCCCAATCACGCGGCGGGTCCGTTCGGCGGCCACCTCGTCGTCTCCATGCGGCCGATGAGCGGCGCCCATGCGATTCGCGCCGTTCAGGTCACGAGCCGGTTTCCGTCGGTGCATGGTGCACCGGTGCATATCGGCCTTCCTGCAGTGCTCGGCATTGAAGATCTGTCGGCTCCGGATTTCGGCGATCCGGTGTCGATCCACAAACACGAACTGCCGGTCTTCTGGGCCTGCGGCGTGACGCCCCAGAGCGCCATCGAAAGCGCGCGGCTGCCGTTCGCCATCGCGCACCGGCCTGGCCACATGCTGGTCACCGACATCCCCAACGCATCGCTCGCCGTGTTCTGACGCACGGATTCGCCACATCTCAGGAGAAACACATGAACACGGAAGCGCAATACGCAAGCACGCCCGTCGACGACGGAATGGTCGACGCCGCGAGCCGCGGCATGTTCGGCTGGTATCGGCATACCAATGCCAGCGAGCGGCGGGCATTCTGGAGTTGCAAGACCGGCTATGCACTCGATGCGATGGACACGCAGTTCCTTAGCTTCGTGATTCCGACGCTGATCGCCACGTGGAGTCTCAGCAAGGGCGAAGCCGGCCTGATCGGCACAGTCACGCTGCTGACTTCCGCGCTCGGCGGCTGGGTCGCCGGCATCCTGTCCGACCGCATCGGCCGGGTCAAGACGCTGCAAATCACCATCGTATGGTTTGCCTTGTTCACGCTGGTGTGTGCGTTCGCGCAGAACTACAGCCAGCTTCTGATTGCGCGCGGTTTGATGGGCTTCGGCTTCGGCGGCGAATGGACGGCGGGCGCCGTGCTGATCGGCGAAGTGATCCGGCCGCGCGACCGCGGCAAGGCGGTGGGCATGGTGCAAGCGGGCTGGGCCATCGGCTGGGCAGCGTCGGCTGGTCTCTATACGCTGGTGTTCTCGCTCCTGCCCGGCGATATCGCGTGGCGCGCGTTGTTCGCACTCGGTGTTCTGCCCGCGCCGTTTGTGATCTTCATCCGCCGTTTCGTCGAGGAACCCGAAGTCCATCAGCAGCAGAAGCAGCGCGAGACGGAAGCCGGCAACCGGAGCTCGTTCTTCGAAATCTTCGGACCCGGCATCTGGCTAACGACACTTCGCACTGCGATCCTCGCAACCGGCACGCAAGGCGGCTACTACGCAATCACAACCTGGCTGCCGACGTACCTGAAGACCGAACAGCACCTGAGCGTGGTCGGCACGGGGAGCTATCTCGCGGTCATCATCGCCGGCTCGTATGCGGGTTATCTGTGCGGCGCGTATCTGAGCGACCGCTTCGGCCGCAAGCTGAACTTCATCGCGTTCTCGATTGCTTCGATGGCGATCGCCCTGCTGTACACCCTCATGCCGATGAACAATGCCATGCTGCTCGTGCTCGGCTTCCCGCTGGGATTCTTCGCATCCGGCATCTTCGCCGGGATGGGCGCGTTCATGACCGAACTCTTCCCCACGCGGATCCGCGGCTCAGGTCAGGGCTTTTGCTACAACTTTGGCCGCGCGGTCGGTGCGACCTTCCCGTTTCTGATCGGTTTTGTCGCGCAAAAGATGGCGCTGGGCACCGCGATCGGCATCTTCGCCGCGGCCGCCTACGGCGTCGTCATTCTGGCCGCGCTGACGCTGCCGGAAACGCGCGGCGCGCAACTCAAGTCGTGAGAACTTCCTTTGTTACCGGAGCTTCGTCTGATGGACCAAACTGAAAACACCGTACCCCGCGATCGCCGCTGGCAATTCTGGATCGACCGCGGAGGCACGTTCACCGATATCGTCGCCCGCCGTCCCGATGGACGGCTCGTCACCCATAAGGTGCTTTCCGAGAATCCCGAGCGTTATCGCGATTCCGCCGTGCAGGGCATTCGGGAATTGCTGGGTATCGCGGCGCACGAGCCCGTACCGGCGCATCTGATCGATAGCGTACGGATGGGCACGACGGTCGCCACCAACGCACTGCTCGAGCGCAAGGGCGCGCCGACCGTGCTCGCGATCACGAAGGGTTTTGCCGACGCGCTGCGGATCGCCTATCAAAGCCGTCCGAAGCTGTTCGTGCGCAACATCGAATTGCCGACACTGCTGTATGAGCGAGTGGTGGAAATCGACGAGCGGATCGGCGCCCGCGGCGAAATGGTCCGCGAACTGGACGTCGAGCAGGCTGTCGTCGCCTTGCGACAGGCCTACGACAGCGGGATCCGCTCCTGTGCGATCGTGCTGATGCATGGTTATCGATACACCGCGCATGAGCGCAAGCTCAAGGAGATCGCGCAGGACATCGGTTATACGCAGATTTCCGTGAGCCACGAAGTCAGTCCGCTGATGAAGCTGGTCTCGCGCGGCGATACGACCGTTGTCGATGCGTATCTGTCGCCGATCCTGCATCACTACGTTCGGCAAGTCGAAAGCGATCTGGGCGCTGTGCCGCTGCAGTTCATGCAGAGCAATGGCGGCCTCACCGATGCTCACCGCTTCCAGGGCAAGGACGCGATCCTGTCCGGCCCTGCCGGTGGCATCGTGGGTGCGGCGCAGGTGTCGAAGCTAGCGGGCTTCGAATCGATCATCGGCTTCGACATGGGCGGCACGTCGACCGATGTGACGCACTATGCGGGCGAGTACGAGCGCGAGTTCGCCACGGAAGTGGCAGGCGTTCGAATCCGTGCTCCGATGATGAAGATCCATACTGTCGCCGCTGGCGGAGGCTCGATCTGTACGTTCGACGGCGCGCGTTTCCGGGTCGGCCCGGAAAGCGCCGGCGCGAATCCTGGGCCGGCGTCGTACCGGCGCGGTGGCCCGCTGACCGTCACCGACTGCAACGTGATGACAGGCAAGATCAACCCGCGCTGGTTCCCACATGTGTTCGGCGCCGAAGGCGATCTGCCGCTGGACGCGGAAGTCGTGCAGCGCAAGTTCGTGGCGCTTGCGGTGCAGGTCGAGGACGCGACGGGCGTCGCGCGCTCGCCCGCAGAAATCGCCGAAGGGTTCCTGAGGATCGCCGTCGAGAACATGGCGAACGCGATCAAGCAGATCTCGGTGCAGCGCGGCTACGACGTGACGAAGTACACGCTCGCCTGCTTCGGTGGCGCAGGCGGTCAGCATGCGTGCCTCGTTGCGGATGCGCTCGGCATGACGCGCGTCTTCATCCATCCTCTTGCGGGCGTGCTGTCGGCATACGGCATGGGTCTCGCCGATGTGCGCGCGTTGCGTCAGCAGGCCATCGAGACTCGACTGGATGCGGCATCGCTCGCCGCCTGCGAGGAAGCACTTGCGTCCCTGGGAGCGGCGGCAGAAAGCGAAGTCACCCAGCAGCCCATTGCGGCGGACTGCATCACGCTGCGCCGCACACTCCACGTCAAGTACGACGGCACCGACACCGCGCTCGAAATTGAATTCAGCAACGACGCGCCGGCCATTGTCGCGACGTTCGAGCGGCTCTACCGTGCACGCTACGGGTTCCTGATGCCGAACAAGGCGCTTGTGATCGAAGCGGTCGCGGTGGAGGCGATCGGACAGGCGCACGACGTCGAAGATGAACAGTGGCCGCTCGCCGACAGCGCTTCGGCGAACCCTGAACCGCTCGCTACGACACGTATGTTCTCAGGCGGCGAATGGCATGACACGCCCGTCTTCGATCGCGATTCGCTGGCGCCCGGCGCATGCATCGACGGACCGGCCATCATCAGCGAAAAGACCGGAACGACCGTGATCGAACCGGGCTGGCAGGTTCAGGTCAGCAGGCACAACCACCTGGTGGTCGATCGTACGACCGCGCTCGTGAGCCGTCATGCGATCGGCACCGAATCCGATCCGGTATTGCTCGAAGTGTTCAACAACCTGTTCATGTCGATTGCCGAGCAGATGGGCGTGACGCTTGCGAACACGTCGTACTCGGTCAACATCAAGGAGCGCCTCGACTTCTCGTGCGCGCTTTTCGACGCCGGCGGCAATCTGATCGCCAATGCTCCGCATATGCCAGTCCATCTCGGCTCCATGGGCGAAAGCGTGCAGACCATCATCGAGCGCCGCGCGGGCACCATGCAGCCAGGCGACGTCTATTTGCTCAACGCGCCGTATGGAGGCGGCACACATTTGCCGGACGTGACGGTGGTGATGCCGGTCTTCGTTGAAGAGCACACCGCTGCGACGTTTTACGTCGCAGCGCGCGGCCACCATGCGGACATAGGCGGGATTTCGCCGGGCTCGATGCCACCGGACTCAACGCACGTCGATCAGGAAGGCGTGCTGCTCGATAACGTCCAGCTGGTCGCACAAGGCTGCTTCCTCGAAGGCGAAATGCGCGAGCTGCTCACCTCGGGCCGTTATCCGGTTCGCAACGTCGAACAGAATATGGCTGACCTGCGGGCGCAGGTCGCGGCGTGCACCAAGGGCGCGCAGGAGCTTGACAGAATGTGCGCGCAGTTCGGACTCGACGTGGTGCGCGCGTACATGCAGCACGTGCAGGACAACGCCGAGGAAGTCGTGCGACGAACGCTGTCGGTACTCAAGGACGGACGCTTCGAATACGAACTCGACGACGGCGCGAAGATCGTCGTCGCCGTGTCGATCGACCGCGAGACGCGTTCAGCCGTCATCGATTTCGAAGGCACGAGCGAGCAGCAGCCGAATAATTACAACGCGCCGTCCGCGATCTGCAAGGCGGCCGTGCTGTACGTGTTCCGCACGCTGGTCGACGATGACATTCCGCTGAACGCCGGTTGCCTGAAGCCCTTGGACATCCGTATTCCCGCGGGCTCGATGCTCAACCCGCGCTATCCGGCGGCGGTGGTCGCCGGTAACGTCGAGACGTCGCAAGTCGTGACCGATGCGCTCTACGGCGCGCTCGGCGTCATGGCGGGCGCTCAGGGCACGATGAACAACTTCACGTTCGGCAACGAGCGATACCAGTACTACGAGACCATCTGCGGGGGCGCCGGAGCGAGTGCGTCGTCCGCAGGCTGCAGCGCGGTGCAGACACATATGACGAACTCACGGCTGACCGACCCGGAAGTGCTCGAGTGGCGTTTCCCGGTTCGCCTTGATGACTTCCGGGTGCGCCAGGGCAGCGGCGGGGGCGGTCGATGGCAAGGCGGCGACGGCACCGAGCGACGCGTCCGTTTCCTCGAGCCGATGACAGCCGTCATTCTCTCGAATCGCCGGCGGGTTGCGCCGTTCGGGATGGCGGGCGGATCGCCCGGCAAGGTCGGCGTCAACTGGGTCGAGCGAGCCGCTTCGCCGTCGCGTGAAACCTTCGGTGCGCGTCATCAGGTCCAGATGAATGCCGGCGATGTGTTCGTGATTCAGACGCCTGGCGGTGGTGGATACGGAACTGCGCCCGAGGTGCCTGAGGTGCCTGAGGTGCAATAGGCCCTGGATCCAGCCTCGCGCCTCGCGGGGCTGGACATCCCGGTGAGCGTTGTGAATTCGCATCGGTCGAGGCTTTTTTCGAGATGATGCGCGGCCGTCACGCGAGCCGACCGACGAGGGATGCGAGGGCCATCACATGCGTCTCCGGGGGAGAAAAATCCGATGTCAGGAAGGGCGGTTTCTTTTGTCAGCACATACTGAACGTCCAGTCAGGACATGCCGATACGGCCGCCGCTATGCACCGTGGCTGCGGGGAATCAGCGATATCCGCGTTCATGTCATACGGCGAGGGGCGCCAGCAAGCGGTCCGACAATTTGCGCTGGGATGCATCCGGCATCGCTCCGGGTGGCACTTACGGAGGCAGAGACTCGATGCGATGCGGTGAAGGATCGCGCGGCAAGCGCGATCGACGGGGCAGCCGGCAACGGCTGGTCGCACGGAAAAGTCCAGGGAACATCAATGAGCGCCCCTGCTGAAGGGGGATTCTGGAGCGGCACTAACTGTGCCGTCCCCGGGAACAATTGAACCGGCCTGCGTGAACGATTCGTCGAGACCCGGCCGACCAGGAGAAAACGTGCGATTCGCCCTCGTGACCGAAGACCCTGTATTGACCCGTGATCTGGCCGGGTGTTTTGCCGGCGACCCGATTGTGGTCGAACCGTTCAACGGTGACCTGCCGCTCATGCGCGCAATGCGCACCACCGTGTACGACCTCGTGTTGATCGATGCAAAGAACAGTTCGTTGCTGCTCGATTCGTTGCTGTCATGGCGCAGCTGCAACGCGGATGTGTGCACGCCGGTCATCGTCCTTACGCCGTTCGCGAACTGGGCAGCGATGCTCGGGTGGATCAACGCCGGCGCCACGGATGTCGCCTACCGCCATGACCTGGAACAGGTGCGTCTGCGCGCACATGTCGCGCTTCAGCGCGGAACTCATCGGACCGGGTCCGACACCATCGAATTAGGCAGCTACGTGTTGAGAAGAGATGTCGGCCTGCTTGCTCTTGATGGCGTCGAGATGCCCCTGACGCCGCGCGAATTTACGATGGCCTGGCTGTTCTTTTCGAATCCAGGCAGGTTTCTGAGCCGGGCGCAGATCGCCAGCAGCGTGTGGGGTTCATGCGAGAACGTAGCCTCGCGCTCCATTGAGCAGCACATCTACAAGCTGCGCAAGAAGCTTCGCCTGTCGCCTGCATCCGGTCTGAATCTGAAGACCGTTTACGCGCTCGGCTACAAACTGGACCCCGCCACGTCCATCAGCCAGCCAGACGATAAACAGGCAGGCGCGTCGGCACCTCGCACGGCGCGATCTTCGCGGGGAATCCAGTCAGACGCCGGGGAAGAGGCCGCGGAAGCCGCCAATGCCTGAACGCCACTCCAGCCCAACCTGGCAAACGAGAAGGGGATGACGATGGATATTATCGAAATCGCGAAGAGAGCCGGTATGCAGGTCCTGCTCGACGCACAAATCGGCCGCGAGACTTACCACAGCGTGTGCGGCTCGCTGTCGTCGTTACAGCGCTTCGCAGATGCCGTATGTGCGGCCACTGTGCAGTCGACGGTACAGCCCGACGCCGAAGAACATACAAAGTAGCGGCCCGCACCTGCGCGGCATGGCATCGTCGGCGCGCAGACTCAATCGGCCGGGCGCGTCGAATCAGGCGAGCGCTTATGATGGTCCACGGCAGCGCGGTACATCTCAATGTCGTCGATGAGCATATCGGCGTCGGCCATCGTATTATCCGCGTCCGACGTTGCGCGATAGTCCGGATCGAGCAGTGCGACACCGTCGCGAAATCTCGCCTCAATCGGGTCTGGCCGACTGCCCGCCTCGGCAAGCGCTTCACGATGCATGGAAACGATGCCCGGAACGTCGTTCATTTCTCTGATTGCCCGAAGCGCGAATGTCGCGGAATGGGCGGCTGGCTGACGGGCCGAGATGTCCAGATGCGTCAGCCAGACCTTGCCGGAACGCGCGGGGTCCGTGCCGGCCAGCATCTGGAGTAGACGCTGGCCGAGCAGGATGGACAGACTCTGCACGTTTCCGATCGACAGAGGTGACCCGGCACCATCGAGTATCACGAGGGAGACGTGCGCGAAATTTTTCGGATCGTGACGCGCAGAAAGCGCGGCGTAGTGACCATCCAGATCGAGCGTCGCGTGCCACGCGCCACCGCTTCGTACGCCGTGGGAAAGCGAGCCCCATAGACCGTCTAAGGCTGCGCTGTCACCTGCAGCGAGCCGCCGAAGGTCGATCTTGTGTACGGTCAGCCGCAGTTGCGGATCGAGCGCATTGAGGCCGTCAACGAGCAGGTCAACGAATTCGGCATCCCGTGGTGCCGGCGGCGCCGTTCCTGCATCGTAAGCCTTGCGCAGGCCATCCAGGTGGGCAGACATGCCGTCTATCCGCGCAGCGCGCAATTGAGGGGCAGCCACGGTTTCGAGGCGAGCGATGGCACGCTCATACATCCGGATACGCTTCGTTTCATACGAGTCGCTGTACTCGTACTTAAGCCCATACAGCGGCCTGTGTTCCCCGAGACGATCCTTTTGCCGTGCGGGCAGGGTCTCGCCTCTTTTGTTCACAGGCTGCGCGGCAAACTCCGGACGCACTGTCAACAGATCCTGCATGCTGGACTTCAGCGTCATGTGTTTGAAGAAGCGCGGTCCGAGCAGGCTGTTATCGTAAATCACCAGCGGGGTGATCGGCTCCTGCTGCGACGCCGCTCGCGCGAGCACGTGTTCGTGCAAGCTCGCGATGTCGGGTTCGCCCGGCATTTCCCGCGCGGCGGCGATGGCGAAAATGGCTCCGCCTTCGTTCGTCCTCTGCGTTCCGGTATTCAGGCAGTGGATCGCGACCTGCGCGTGACGGGGCGTATCTTCACGTGGCCTGCCGGCGCGCGCCAGCGCATCGTTCAGTCGAGCAGCGAGCGAAGAAGCGAGCAGCCGCCAGTCGCGTGAACGAAAGTGCTTGCCCGTGCTGTCCACGACGACCATCGATAGATGCATCGGCCGTTGTGGATCATGACGCACCGAAGCTGCGACTTCGTGTCCGTCCATGCTGATGATGGCGCGCCAGCTATGGCCCGTCTCCATGCCGGCCACCGCGCGGGTGGCAAGATCGCCGAGCGCGGCGGGACGTCCTGCGAGGAGGCCGTTGTAGTCGATGCTATGCACGCTCAGGTCCAGCTTGGGATCGCGCTCGTTTTCCATCGCGACGAGCAAGTCGAGATATGGCGCGTCGCGCGAGTTCTGCAATTCGCGCATCGCGAAATGCTCGGTGTACAGTTCCGTCAGGTAGCCTTTCATTGCGATAATGCGGTGGCCGATATCGGACCGGCTTACCACAGCGTCCAGTGCTGCGCTGGTTGCTCGCGTAGGTACGCGCGCCGTCCGGCGCCGGGACGTCCGGCTTGTCGATCGCCCGCTGGAGAGGCCGGGCATGCCCAGCGGCGCCGGCCTGATTGCGCTGCTCGAAGATTCGTTATGAGCCGCCGCGGCCGTCCTGTTCTCGGCGTCGGTGTTCGAATCGGCGTTGGGCACGGGCGATAACGCGCGTATTTGGACCACGGGGGTTGTCCTCCGGCTGGTGTTTCTGTAACCCGAGAGTTAGCCCTATTCACGGTCCGACCTTCTTTCGACGAAGCGAAACAGCGGGTCGCGCAGCGAAATTCTTCAGATCACGGCGCAACGCCCGCGTTCATTCGCACGGCGCGCCAACGGGAAAATTGCCTCCGGGCCTGGTGCCGTCGATCGAGTTGTCAGGATATCGAAACCCGCGAGTCAGTGCGCCGGCGAACGTGCTTTCCGATCCACCTGGAATATACGTTTGTCCTGCATGACGGAGAATTCAACGGTCTTGTCCTAAGCAATTCGCTGGCCGTCATGCTTTGCTCACTGGCTCCTTGACACCTTTCAGGACGGTTTGCGAGCCACGACAGTCGGAAACATGCGGGCGCGGTCGTCAACGAACGTGATGTCCGCGAAGCCAGCGAGTGCGAGTTGTTCGCGAGTTTGCGTATGCGTACGGAACGCACTCCACTTCGCTTCGATCACCCGCACGAACAGCACATGCTGAAGCGCGAGCGAGGCCGGAGACACCGCGCTCATGTCCCAAGGCGATTCGGCCAACAGCACGGGTGGCGGTGTCAGGAAGCTCGTGACAAGCTGGCCGCCGGGTTTGAGCGCATCGAAGAACTTACGATATAGCGTGATCACGCGTTCGTCGTCGGGCTCATAGATATTGAGGCCGTTGCTCGTCAGTACATCCGCCTCGGCATTCAGATCCATCGCCCATGCGTCAGCATGGCGCAACGACAGCCGCTGCGCGAGATCACGATCGGTAGCCAGTGCAAGTGCACTGTCCAGCGCTCTTTGATCGAGATCGACGCCAAGCAGTGTGATGTCGGAATAGCCGGTGTAATCGAGCAGAAGCAAGTCCCCCATCAACCCGCACGGCACCGACGCAAGCACGAGGCCCGGCCTGAGCATCGCCTGCACTTCACGACGAAATATGCCGAAGCGCTCGCGCGTGGCAAGTACGGCCGGCAGCTCTTCGAAGATTCGATATTCGAGCTCGGGCACCGCGCCACGCTGCAGGGTTCCTGGCTCGTAGGTCACGAGGCGGTGCGTCCAGTACGCATCGAGCCCCCGATTGGTGAGCAGGAAGCGGCCGAGTTCGAACGTGGATAACTGATCGACGAGGGCGAGTTGCTGCCCGAGCGTCGCGCCAGGCATATCTCCCCCGGCGCGTAGTCGTGCTTTGGTTGCCTCAATAGTTTGTTCGTGCGAGCGATCAGAACGGTTATCGTGGGAAATCAGTCGATCAGGGTCATTCATCAGGAATGTCGATTAGTTGGTGAGATGAAGGCACGATAATAGCTCGCTTATCGAGGTCGGCAACCTGACCAGGCCAACAATTAATTTCGTTAGTGACCGATGGTGTGGGGGGTGGCCGATGATGATCGGTGCCGTGGTGGTGGCACATGAGCCTTCTCGGGCCACACTGGTACCATGTCGAGCTCGGAGTCGTCCCGAGCCTGGCGTCGATGATTCAAGAACGCCAGCCGTCTGCCGTAAACGCATACGAGAGCCCGCGCTCTCCGACTCAAGGCGAACAGCCCGCAGGAGCGCTTCAACATGGCCGCGCTCTCTGATGCCGTCTAATCCATATCCCTGTGAGTTTCGACTTCGCGCCAATAGGTATGTTCAGCCCCGTTGCCCTCCTCGTTGTCGCAATCATGTCCAGCGTGGTGAGCATGGCGGTGTTTGGTTCGCTGCTGCACGCCGAGATACCAGGGTTGCCTCGCTGGATTGGCGCAAACGCCTTGATAGCCGTAGCGCTCGTCCTTCTCGCGCTGCAAGCGCCCGCGCCTGCACAAGTGGCTATCGTTGTCGCGAGCGCATTGCTCGGGGCCGCCGCGCTCATGATGCTGCAGGGCTGTCGGGAGTTCTTTGGTCTGCGGCCTTCGCGTTCGTTGGAGTACGTCGCGTACGGCGCCTTGCTGCTTGGGATTGTCTATTGGGGATACATATCGCCAAACGTTAATGCCAGAATTGCTCTGCTATCGGCGTTTCTTGCGTATGTCCGTCTGGTCATCGGCTGGATTGCGTTCAGGTTGCGGCCGCCGGGCAGACCGAAATATTGCTACCGGTTTATGTCGGGCGCGGCATTCCTCGGAGCGGCTGTCCACGCATCACGCAGTATCGCCTGTGCAGTGGGCTGGGAGCATCAGGCCGCCTTTCTGGAGCCGACGCCGCTAAACATCGCCTTCCTCGGTCTCGGCATATTGGCGCTGCCATGTCTCTCGATTGGCGTGGTCATGCTTGCTCACGACCGGATGGCCGAGCGTATGGAACGGCTGGCAAACGTCGACGGGCTGACCGGTGCGCTTGTGCGCCGTGCTTTCCTTGTCCGGGCAGAGTCATTGCTGCATGAGGCCAGGAACTCGAAGTTGCGGCTGTCCATTGCAATTCTGGACCTCGACAAGTTCAAGGCAATCAATGACGAACATGGGCATGCGGGCGGCGACCAGGCGCTTGCGCATTTCGCCTTTACAATATCGAGCGGCTTGCGACGCGGAGATATCTTCGGCCGCCTTGGCGGCGAGGAATTCGCTGTCCTGTCCCTGTCCACCGGGCAGGTCGACACCGTTCGTCTGATGGACCAGCTTCGCGTCCGTGTCGCGGCATCGCGTCTGGCTATTCCATCAGGCGAAGTCGCGTACACCTTCAGTGCCGGCGTCGATGAGTACCATGAAGGCGACACGTTGGCGAACATGATGGGAAGAGCAGATGCCGCGCTATACGCCGCGAAAGCCATGGGCCGGAATTGCGTTGTCGGTACGCAGTTGTCCGGCAGCCAGCGGGTCGAAGACGCGCAAGGCGAGAGCACGACTGAGCAAACTAACGGACCTGCGTGACAATCGCTGAGAATCGCTGAGGTTCAATTCTCGTTCTTCCCCCGTCGCTTGCTAAATTCAATGTTTCGCTGCTTTCGCGGCGCTCTCCACCGCCGGTTCAGCCGGTTCAGCCGATTGAGCCGGTTGAGCCGTCTCCAAAGTCGTTTCCGTTGCAGCGCTCACGCTACTTTGCGCAAAATCAATTGTCTGCTTCGCGGCTTTGCGCACGCTGTCGTGGGCGGTATTGGCGAACGTAATAATCTGCTTCAAGAATGCAATTGCTGCCTCGGAACTGACGGGGGCGTTTTGCCCGACATTCTCGATGAACCGTTGAAACTGACGACTAGCGTCCTGGTACTGGGCATCGATAACCTCTCCCAGCTGCGTTTGCATAGTGGACGCGATTTCCACAAGCTGACGCTGGTACGTCAGGACCCGTTCTGTCGACGGCAGCGCCAGCGCAGCCTGTAAGCCAGCAGCGTTATCACCATCCGTTTTCGTCAGCCCATCCTGCGTGCGTTGGTACCAATCGGCGAACATCTCTTTTGCCGCGTCCAGATTCATCCTGGTTAGATTTTCCCCGCCCTCAAGCATCTTGCCGGCTACCCCAAAGCAGAAGTCAAGATTTGCGTGTTGGGCTGCAGCAGCTTGCCCCGTGAAATCGCTCATGTTCGCCTCCTGAGAACGTATGTCCGACATTCAGCTTGCTCGCCAACAATGACCATCTGATGACGCTCGGGGCAGGAAAAGCTACGCTGTCGGCGCACATGTGCGAACCTGCTTTTCGTTGGACGTTCTAATATGTCCCGCATTCGAACATGTGCGCTTATAGTGGAGCCAGCGACGCCCGAGGGCGAGCTTCCTGTTCAGAACCGACGTATTTGACGGGGGACGGCAATATGGCTGCTGATTCTGGTTTGGCTTACGACCCGCACGGACAGATGCCAGGTTCATTGCTGACGCTGGTCGAATATCTCGAACTCTCGCTGGATGAGGGGGAGTGCGTCGTCATGATGCGCCACGGTACAGACGTCTGTGCTGTCTACATCGGCGACCCAGCGGATGAGGACAACGAGTTGACTGGTCACGGGACCATTGCTGCGGGCGTGGCTGACGAGATACTCGAGCTGACGCACGCCGGCATAAACCGGATAACGGTCGGCGAGCAGACCTACCGGTTTGTTCGAAGCTTCACGCACATCGCTGGTGTTGGAGCAGTGATATTTGCTCCGGCGTAGGACTGCGAGCAACCGGTCATCCTGCTCGCGAGACGTGGAGAGACTCCAGCGCACAACAATTTAAACGTGGCTATCTACCCACGCTCGCGCCCAATCCAGCCCGGCATGTTGCGCTTCCTCTTCGGTATCGAAATGTCCAAGGATTCCCGACGCCTCAATAAAGTTGTTGTTTCGGGTGATAGTGCCGCTCGCCGCGTACCTCTCAGGCTGCAGGATATCTTCCTGCTGGAGGATAGCGTGGCCCCATATCGAATACCCCTTGTAGCTCTCAGCTTCCATCAGCGTGAGACCTCGGCATGGGCATGACGGGCATCGACGCGAAGGATATTCCCCTCTGGCGTTATCTGCCGCGGGATATCAAATACATCAGGAGCGAAAGTTCTCGTTGCCTGGCCGGACGGCGATTGCTTTTCAGCCGTCTTCGCGACTGCAGCGGGAGCGCGATGTGCCCGTGTCTTTACCAGATGAGGCGCGCGCCGACTATGTTTCAGCGAGTTCGGCACGCCTGTTCCTTTATGCAACCCACCCCGAGCTTCGGGCGGATTCCAGATTTCTATGTAGCGCTCGCCTGCGAACGCGGACGACGTGCATACCAGGAAAAGCAACCCGCATCCAATCAGTTTCACTATCGTTTCTCCTTGGTGATGCGCTTCAATCTGTCGCTGCACGATACATCCCCTCAGGCGCACGGCCCGTCGCAACCGTCACAGTTGTGGCGGTCGCGCACAGAAAGTGCCTGTTCGGCGCCACGAAATCCCGCGCAGAGAACTGTACATCCATACAGGTATTTGCGCAATTCAATGACTGTCCTGTCACCCGCCCCGGAAGCAATAATCCACGGCCCTCGCATCGAGACGATGTTCACGTGAGTAGAGACGGCGTTTCTGGTTCCAGATGGCGCCCTGCATAACCGTGCTCGCGCCAGGTTTTCCTGCTTGAATGCGGGGCTGCGGCACTCTATGCTCGGAGTGCTGTTCCTCTTCAGGAGCTGGTCATGAAAGGCGCTGCAGTGAACGTGCATTTCGACGCAAAGTTTTTGGTGCTGGACCTGGCAGACGGCCGGGCCGCTTATTTTCCTCTGAAGTTGTTCCCGGCCCTTGAGTCCGCGTCGCCGATGGAACGTAGGCATTTCGCCATTTCGATTGACCGGCAGCAACTGTACTGGCCCGAACTCGGCGAAGATGTCGACGTGACGGCATTGCTGCTACCTCTCGATGACGCGAAGCTTCATTGAGAAATGGCATGTTTTCACCTTGGCATACTTGCCGGTGCATTGCAGGACCATGGAGCCGGCCACTTATCCAGGCGCACTGTGGTGGCACTGAACATGCGAGATCTCGACCGACCGTCTGAAGGTGATACAGGCCGTTGTGGACATGGGATTCGAGCCCGACGCACGGCCGAACGAATTGTTCACGACTGCGTTCCTATCCCGTTAGTGCGAGTTGCACATGTCGCTCATTCGGTGCCGCAGCAAGAAGGCGCTGGCACACTTGCTGCGGCACCGCCCTACCCTTCGCGGTCGATCAAGCCCATCTGGATCCCATTCGCACGATCACTGATAGGAGAACATGATCGTGCTGAGTGCATTCACGGTACCCGGCTTGATCGTTTCCGCCGTCTTGATATAGCGCGCTTCGAAAGGCACGGAGATGACACTGCCGGATGCCCCGGATTTACCGACCAGCCACTGGTTGGTATTGCCCTTGGCGGCTGAGTCCGGCCCGAAATTCAACGGACTGGTCGCGCCTTGCTTCAATATTTGAATGCCTACGCCGGACGCCGACGAATTCCCCGCCAGACTAAGGACATTGCCGGTGTTTGCGGGATTGGTCGCATCCGTCAGCGTGGCATAGACACTGATGCTCGCATCGCATTTGAGCCCCATCGAAGCTACTGATAGCTCAGCGTAAACGTCGCCCGCGCGTTCGCACTACCCGGCGAAATCTTTGCCGCGGTTTGCACGTAGCGTGCGCTCAGCGGAATTGTCAAAGCCGCTTGCCCCTGCGCGATCGTGCCAGCATGCCACTGATTGGTGTTGCCGACGGTGGCGGAATCCGGCCCGAAGCCCAGCAGCGTGTCGTTCTTCAGAATCTGGAGGCCGATCCCGGATGCTGTCGAGTCCTTCGTCAAGGATAGCGTCGTCGACGTATTGCCCGATGTGGTCGCATCGGTCAGCGTCACGTGAGCATTGGTCGACGTCCCCGCATTCCCGCCCGAGCAAGCCAGCGAGATGGCAAACGTGCGCTGACCTGTCGTCGTGCCGACGCCATTGAAAGAATACGTGGTGACCGTGCCCATCGGCACCGTCACCAACGGCGTCGCAACCTTGCAGGTCGGAACCCGGGGCTGGACCACGACGGGCGACGCGAATCGATACTCGACGAGGACCTGTCCGCTCTCGCTATCTGCGCGGTATTGCGCGTACCCGCCGCTCAGCACCCCGCCAGCCGTGATGTTTCCGGTTTTGATCAGTTCAATCTTCAACGACCATGATTCGGACCAGGTTCCGGTTACAAACGAACCCGCTTGATATGGAACTTTGTTGTTGGTCCCTGACGACAAGCGCAAGCCAATATTTGGAACGGAGGTGGGATAAATTTTACTGGCATCTGGCGTGCCGACTCCCGTGACATAGGTAGTCGTGGTGCCAGTGCATCTCGTGGTCGCCTGAGAGCCAGACTTATTAATGAATGTCGGAGATCCGTCCGCAGAATAAATTACACCGCCGATCGGAACCGCACCCGGATCGAACTGCGGCGGATTGAATCCAGACACGCTCGCGACATAGTAATTCAACCCATCACTAGTATCCGCCGTACAGGCTGACCAAGCCGCAATCGGAAAAATCGAGAAAAAACAAGTCGCGATAGTTAACAATTTCACCAATCTCTCCGGTTCACCATCAAAGCCGATTCCACGGCAATCGTCGATTAAAAATAGAATCGCGCACTCGCAAAGGGCAATCAACCGTTCTCGTCCGACCGCGGCGACGAATTTCACTGTCGCTGACCGCCCTCACCGCGACGCCGGCCCGCAGGCCGCCCCGATTTCGTATGCCCCGAATGCGTCACTCCGCCGGCATCACGCCCCGACTCGCTACGGCCGGCGCATAACTGGCGGCACCGCCCGCCACGCACGGCAATTCGAGGCTTTGCAGCGGCTGATATCCGGCCGCACGCTTGCGCACCGGCAGCGAATACGACAGATTGCAGACGGCCTTGCCGTCCTCCTTCTCCCACTGCACCTTCAGCTCGCCCCGTTCCTGGAGCCCGCGCGCAAGCACCTTGCCGCCTTGACCGACCACGCCGATTTCCTTGCCGTCCCCATCGGTGACGGCAGCACCGAACGGAATCGGCGAGCCGTCCGCCTGTCGCGCGCGGATCACCGCGGAACGCCCGTAGACCGTCTTGAAAGTCACCATCGGCACCGCGCCCGCCAGCGGCGCGACGCGCTGTGCCGTTTCCTTCAATTCGACGTCTGTCGACAGGCCCTTCGGATCCAGCCCGATGTCGTTCATCGCGAACGGCGTCAGATACGGCACGATCGCGTAGCCACGGCCGTCGATGCGCACGCCCGACGCATTCGTGATCCGCGCGCCTTCTGCATTCGGCGCCTTGACGATCGCGAACGTCTCCGACAGCGGTTGCGACAGCGTGACGCCGCCGCCATGCGCGACGACCGCGCCCCGTGCGCCGACCGAGTACTGCTGATAGTCCGCGCTCGCGCCGACGCTGCTGGTCAGCTCGGCTGACGAGCCGCGATACATCACGTTGGCGCCGCCGTTCGTTTGCGAGGTGCCCGACGTATTGCTGTGGTTCACGTTCAGGCCATACGACAGGTTGTTGTCGACGCCCACGGAACCCGACAGGCTCGTTTGCATCTGCGTCGAGCCGCGCGTGTCGCGGTTGAAGTTCGTCGACAGCGTCGCCGGCCGGGTCGTGCCGAGCGGAATCGACAGGCCCGCGTAGTAAAGCGTGCTCGACGTACCCCGTGCATCGCGCTGCCGTGTCGCCGACACGTTGTACGCGACGTTGCGAAACGTGTTGCTGTACCCGAACGTATAGTTGACGTCCGATCCGCTACGGTTCCAGTACGTCGCCGCCGACGCGGTCATGTTGAGACCGCCGCCTCGCGGGCCGAGCTGCTGGCTCAGCGTCAGCGATGCGCGATTGCGCTGCCGGTAGAGCCCGGTCGAGCCGACGTCGATCTTCGCCTGATCGCGTGCGTACATCGCATCGTTCAGCGCGAAAAAGCCGTTCGTCGAGTAACGATATGCGGCGATCGCGACGTTGGTGCCCGTCGCGGCAATACTCTTCGCATAGCTGATACGGAAGCTCTGCCCGGAATATCGCTGCTCCCGCGGGATCGACGTGGTCGCATGCGTGACGTCTGCGCCGAACGCGCCCAACGGCGTGTTGAGCACGCCGCCGACCATCGCCGACAGGTAGCCCTCCGCGATCGTCAAACCGCCGTAGCCCGTGACCTGGTTCGTGAAGCCTCGCTGCCAGGTCACCTGTGCGAAGTACGGTGTCGTGTTGCTCAGGTTGCGCACCACGCCGGCGGTGAAACTGTAGCGGTTCTGGCCGGGGCGCAGCGACAGCGGCACTGCTGCATACGGCACGGAAAAGGAATGCACGGAACCGTCCGCTTCCATCACGGACACGTTCAGGTCACCGCCGTAACCGGTCGGATACAGGTCGTCGATCACGAATGCGCCCGGCGCGACGGTCGTCTCGTACAGCTTCACGCCGTTCTGCGAGATCGTCACCTTTGCGTTGGTGTTCGCGATGCCGCGCACGACAGGCGCGTAGCCGCGCTGCGACTCCGGCAGCATCCGATCGTCGGTGAACACCCGCACGCCACGGAACGACGTCGAGTCGAACAGGTCGCCGGAGGTGTACGTATCGCCGATGACAAGCTGGGATGACAAGTTGGCCAGATCGCGCTGCCCATAGGTCGCGACGTTGTCGTATTGCCTGCGCCCGCGGTCGTCCCAACTGAACGAGCCGTTGTGCCGGAAGTGCCAGCGCCGGTAGTTGAAACCGCCGTCCACACCGACATAGCCCTGCGTGCTGGCCGCCCCGCCGCTGACGCGCGAGTGGTACGCGTTGACGTTGTACCCAAGCATGCCGACGGTCTCGCCTTCGGTCCACTGATCAGGGCTCACATAGCCGCGCGCATGTCGCAACATCGAGATCTGCGGGATGCTCAGGTCCAGCCGCTGCTCGTTGAAGTCGAAGCTGACCGACGCCTCCGGAATCACCTGCCCAAGGCGCAGACATGCGCGATCCGTGACGATCTGCTTGACGATTTCGACAGGCAGTTTCGTGAGATCGACACCGATCTGCTGTAGCAGCTTTTCGTCGAAGCACGGCTGCGCGTCGGCCGTGTTCGGCGCAGCGTTGAATTCCACTTCGGTGCGCCCGACCCATCGACCGTCGACGTAGATGTCCGGACTGTACCTGCCGGATCGGACCACGTTGCCGCGCCCGTAGCGCGACACGTCGATCGCGCCGCCACCGCTATTCAGAAAGCCGCCTTCGAACTCGACCTGTGCGAACTCCGTCTGCGCGATTTGCAACGGCACCCCGGATTCAGCCTCGGCGGCATGCGTCTGTGCCTGCCATCCTGCAATGATCGTGAGAAGCAACGCGCCGACCGGCTTCAGCCTGGGCTCGATCTCCACCTGCACGCTCGTATGTTGCTTCCCCACCATTCACTCGCTCCCCGTAAGTAATTCGATTTGACCTTGTGATTCGGGTTGACCGAAGTCGGCCGCAATGGCGGCATACCCTCCGGCCGCTACTTCTTCATCTGCGGATGGTTGCCTGATTGGCCTGGCTTCCGCCCCAATCGTCAAAGCTGCTGTACACAACCGTCCCGTCTGTCACGTTCGCATCGGTCAAACCCTTGATCGGAAACGAAGCCGTTTCTCCTGGGCGGACGTAACCCACGCCCGCGTCGAACGTCGAGCCATTCGCTCGCAGCGCGATGCCGCCGAGATTGACGACATAGGGTGTCGGGTTCGTCGCCTTCAGCACCGCACGGCGGTCGGCACCGGCCGCAATCGCCCACGTGAGCTGACGCGGTGCTTCCGACGCGCTGCCCGGCAAACCCTCCGGCCGATACATCAATTTGACGCGCGTGCGAAATGCGATCTGCAAGCGATTCCGGTCGTCATCGGCCGTCGCCTTCGGCGGCACGTCCAGCACGTTCAGCCAGAACAGCGACTCCTTGTCGGCCGCCAGCGGCTCGCCGGTGTGGATGATTCGCAACGTCTGCCCCTTGCCCGGCTCGACGCGAAAGATCGTCGGCGTGATGACGAACGGCACGTCGATCTGGTCCGGCGAAGCCTGCTCGTCGCCCTTGTCGACCCATGTCTGGACAAGCGCGGGCAACTTCCCGTCGTTGGTCAGCTGAACCGTGACTTCCTTCTCGGCCGCGGAAAAAACGACACGCGTACCGGACAGGGTCACGCTTGCCTGCGCACTCATGCCGAACAGGACGGACATCAGGAAAAACAGAATTCGGTATGGATTGTTCATTTTCATATTCGCCTCCATTAAATTGCAGTCCGAAACAAATACGAGCGCACGCTCACGAGTCTTTCTTGAGGTCCGACCGCCATCGGGAGGCCGGACCGTCACTCAAAACATCAAGTGCTTAGGGATAGATCAGCGAGTACGTCACGAACGAATTCGCCGAACCGCCGGTCGCCTCGCCAGTCGCTACGTACTGCGCCGCGTATTGCAGCGTCGCCGTGCCTTCCGTCGTGTCGATATTCGCGATCTGCGAATTCTGGCTCGTGCTTTCCGCACCGACCTTGATCGGCTCGTACTTGTCGTTCAGGATGCCGATTTCGACGTTCTTTGCCGCATCGGCGCCGGTCAGCGTCAGGCGGCCGCTCGCGAGGTTCACGTTCGGCCCCGGTTCGAAGGCCACCGATACCTTGCTCACCGGCGCAGGAATCACGGTCCCGCCTTCGCTCATGTCCGTCGTACAGCCGGTCAGCGACAGCGTGAACGGCGTACGGCCGGCGGTAGCACCCGCCTGTGCCAGCGTGTTGGTCGATGCCTTCGGCAGCGCAACCGTCAGATCGTTGGTGCCACCGTTGATCTTGCAGGTCGACGCGACCACGGCGCCCGTAAAGTTGATCGTGCCGTCCGACGCATGCGCCGCATTCATCGCCACAAATGCCAGACCGGCTGCCGACATCAACATCGTGATTTTTTTCATTTCAGATTCATCCAGTGATTAAAGATTTTCCATCAAATTCGTTCGTTAAACAGAACGGATATACTTCGCCATTTACCGCAAAATTAATTTACAGTCCTCCCATTTCTCCGATTTTCAAATAATCGCAACCCACCCGGCGCGCCAGCCGAGCACCAAAGAAGTTCACTCGAAAATTACTGAGTTTCGAAGCGACTCTCGCCTATCCTGTCGATCAGGTCGAGACAGATCGCACATTTGACCGGCTTTATATCGCCGATTACACCGAGATTTTTCATCGCGTGAGCTTTCTGCTCGTCCTTGCTCAGCGCGCTCGGTGCCGACGCCGCGAATTACCAGAAACCCGCCCGTGCATACGCCATGACCGGAGATGAACTAACCTGCCTCCATGCAATCGGAAGCGATCAAACAGCTTCCCGGTACGTCATAAATACGAAGCAGATTTCAGGAGTCATTTTGACGATTGGCGACAGATCAGTAAATATGAAATGTACGAGATAGAAACTCATATCACTAGGACAAGTTCTAATTATCGGATTTTTCCGCCTGCTCGACATATTGTTGCGCAAAGGGGCAATCGAGGGCCAATTCGTATGCCGCGCACACTTCGATGCAAGACACTCAACGGCATGACTCCGTCGGCGTCAATGTAGGCAAAGGCCGGCGTCACGCCGTCGCGCTCGATCGGACCGGAAAGCGCGTGTACAACAAAGCGCTGCCCAACGTCCGCATTCAACAATTCATCTGACTGCCCTGAGCGAGCAGCCATGGAACTGGCATGAATTGCGTCGAGCCTTAAAAGAAGGTCTCCGTTCGTTTGAAAGCAGGCGAAAATGGAGTGGTGTCTGCCGACAACCCGAAGGCGAGGCTCTGCTGCCACGAACCGAAACCTGATGGCCGAGTAATGTGCCGCGCAATAGCAGCCACGCCCACTGGCGCGGCGACCGCAATCGACTGCATCAACTGCAAGCCGACTCTCCCGCCTCGCTCGTTCCGGCTTCCGACAGCCGTTCCAGCGCCTGCCCAATCTCGCCTTGAAACGTCGGCCAAACGCGTTTGACTGCATCGACCCCGCCCTCATGCACGAGCCGCTCGACGCGGGCGCATGCGTCCCGCGCCTCTATATCGCCGGCCAGCGCAAAGCCGCCTCGCATCGAGTGAAGCTCGATCTTGAGGGCATCGACTTCGCCGCTCGACAGCGCGTCGCCGATCACCGCCATCGAGTGCAGCGTTGCCTCGCGCAGCGTCTGGCGGATTTCGCTCGTCATCACGGGCCGATTGTCGTGATCCGCATATCCGCTATCTGTTGCGGCGCCTCGGGATACATGCCGACGCAGTGCCGCGTCGAGCGCCGCGATCGACAGGGGCTTGAGGACGACCTCGACGGCTCCCGCATTCGCGCAGCGGCGATAATCTTCCTCGGTGGCATGCGCAGTCATCGCGATCACCGGCACGCGGGCACCTTGCTCGCGCAGAAAGTTCGCGAGCGCGTAGCCGTCGAGTCCCGGCATACCCAGATCGGTCAATATGACGTCATATGGCGCCTCGAAGAACGATCGCATCGCCTCCACGCCGTTCGCGACGATCGTGGCGTCGTACCGCAATACCTCCAACTGGTCGCGCAGCAATGCGCGGCTTGCCGGATGATCCTCCGCGACGAGCACGCGAATCGGCGTTTCATCTTCGGTGTTTGATTCCGGCTCGGCTCCTGCCTCGAACCCAAGTTCCGCGTCCTGCCCGGCTTCCGGTTCCGGCAGATCGGCCCGCCAGGCGGGCGGCGCATCGGGTAGTGGTAGCGCGGCCACGAATTTCGTTCCCTCGCCGACGCGGCTTTTGACGGTCAACTCGCCTTGCATCAACGCGACAATACGCCGGCACAGAGGCAGACCGAGCCCGGTGCCGCCGAACCGCCGATAGATCGATGCGTCGGCCTGAAGGTAGACGTCGAACAGCGTCGGCATGCTGTCTTCCGGGATGCCGATGCCCGTGTCGCTCACTGCAATTTCGACGCGTCGGCCGCTCGCGCCGTCCGGCGCATACCGCGCTTCGATCGTCACGCCGCCGCGCGTCGTGAACTTGATCGCATTGCTGACGAGGTTCGAGACGAGTTGCCGCAACCGAACCGGATCCCCCACGTAACCGTCCGCCAATTCAGGCGATACGCTGCACGCCAGCGTGAGGTGCTTCGTATCCGCGAGCGGCCGGAAAATCGCCGCGACATCCCGCAGCACGTCGCGCAGATCGAAAGGGATGCATTCAAGCACCATCTGGTTGGACTCTGCCTTCGAAAGATCCAGCACATCATTGATGATGCGCAGCAACGCATCCGACGATGACATGATCGTCTCGAGGCGCCGCCGATGAAGCGCCGGCAGCCGCGCCCGTTCCATCAGCTCCAGATTGCCGATGATCGCGTTGAGCGGTGTGCGGATCTCATGACTCATTGTCGCCAGAAAAGTCGATTTGGCCTTGTTCGCATGCTCCGCCGCTTCACGCGCTTCACGCAGCTTCTGTTCGGTCTGCTTGCGGACCGTGACGTCGGTCACGGTACATAGCAGCACGTCGGCGCCGAGGTATTTCGCACGCACCATGTTCGCGGCCAGATACGTCGCCCCATGTCCTGCATGGTCGATCTCCAGTTCGTGCGTCACGAGCTGAGAAGCGCCCGCGCCACGTTGAACGTCGCGATAGGCCTGCCATAACCGCTCGCCGAGCGCGAGGCCAGACACCTGCTCGTCGTAGGCGAGCATCGTATCGTTGCACACCATCGTCTGGCCGTCGGCTAGCGACAGGAGCGCGAGACCTGCTGGCGCAGTGCGAATCAGCGTCCGGTTGAGCGCTTCACTTTCGAAGAGCCGTATCGCGCGCCGGTCGACCATCACGATCGCAAACCAGAGCAGCGTGATGCTGAATGCCACCAGGCCCGCCATTACGCTCATGCTTTTGGCCCTGCCTGACATCAGGCTTTGCCACGGGAAGGTAGTCATCAACGTCAGCGTGGACTCCGGCAAGCGCTCACTGATCACGAAATTCGCGCCGACGCGCTGAACGGTCACTTGCCCGCCATGGGAATTGCGCGCATATTCGAGCGCACGTGCGATCATCGCGCCGCTGCGCTGCTGACCGATCAGTACATTTCCGCGAGAGTCGACAAGCGCGTGTTCTTCGCGGATCGCTTCCGGCGCCATCGCGCTGTAGATTCGGGGTCCGGCGTTGAATATGAGCCACGCAAACGGCTCGCCCCTGACGTCATACAATCGTTGCGCAAACCGCACCGTGGGCTTTCCGGTCAGCGGATCGAAGCGTGTCTCAATCACGATGCCGTGATTGCTGGCCTCGTCGAGCTGCTGTAGTCCAACGCTGTCGTTCGGGGGAGTGAGCTGACGAAGTAGGGCTTGCAGGTCGAAATCGGCCGAATCGGCAAGCGCCTGGGCAGCAAGCGGATAACCAAAGACCCCGAGAAAATCGCCTTTCAGACCGATCAGATACGCTTCGATATCCGGAGCGACAGAGGTCCTCAACGGGTTCGCCACTATATGGAATTGCCGGAGAATCATCCCCAGATATTGAGAATACGGGGTGTTCGGCTGGGCCGGCGAGGTCCCGGAAAATAGGGCAATCGACACCTGCCCCGTGGTATTACGCCAGGACAGCCTGCCGCGATCGTTAGACCACTGCTGGAGCATTTCCGGTGAAGCACGTTCGTCGTACCGCCATGCCAGCTCCACATTGGCGGAATATCGTCCCAGCAGCACTTTCGTCACCTGCATTGCGCCGTACAGCTGGGCTTCACGCTTCAGGAACGTTGAACGTACTTGCGCTAGGGCATCTTGTACTTCGAGCCTTGCGACCAACATCGCACAGACCAGAATGAACGCCGTGATTGCCACGCCGCCGCCGTACAGCATCGCCTTCTGCTGGCGGCGTACCCGGCCGGGCTCGGCGGGCTTACGGCCGACCGCCGCAGTGCGCTCGATGAGCTTTTTCAGTCTTGCTGGCATATCGTCTCGTTGTCATTGCTACCTGCCTGCAGCGTTCAGGCCGCCGGAACAATGCGCCGCTCATGTCTCCAACAACGCTCATGCCGGAATCAATCGATCGCGTTGACCCAGTTGCCTTGAAGCGTCACATCCCGGACCCGTTTAGATGCAGCGCATCCTGCGGCTGCTACGCGTCGCCTTCTCGCGTATCGTCAGCTGCCGACTCATCAGGTGCGGGAGAATGCGTCAGTTTTCCCTCATCGGTATAGCGGATCAGATCCGCGGCGCGCGTGATGCCCAGCTTCTTCATCGCACTCGCTTTCTGCGAGCTGATGGTCTGCTTGCTACGACTAAGCTGCGTCGCGATCTCGCCGACCGTATAACCACCGCAAAAAAGCCGGACTACCTCGATCTCGCGCGGACTAAGCGAACGCTCGATCGGAGCGCTCTCTCGCCCCTCATGCAGCAGTTCCTTGATGTACGGCGACAAATAGCTTGCCCCCACAAACGCGGCATGCACGGCACCGACCAGATGCGAAATTGCATCCGACTTGCTGAGGATGCAGTCGATGCCCTGCTTCCGGATCGCACGCAGCACGACCGGATTGTCAATCATCGTAATCGTCACGATGCGCAGTGTTGGGTAACGGCGCTGAAGAAACGACAGCAACGAAAGTCCGTCACCATACTTGCCGCCGGGCATTACATAATCGAGCACAAGAACATCGCACGGGCGCTCGTTGAGCGTCGTCACCAGATCTGTGGAATTCGTAACGGTACCCATCAGCTTGATGGTGCTGCTGCCCTCCAGCCCCTGGGACATCCCGAGTACCGACGAGGGATGATCGTCCGCTACGATCACACTTACAAAATATTCATTCATGGTTGTTGTTTCCTTGAGTGCCCCGTCGCGCATCCGATTTCCGACTCAACGGGGATCATTTGCCCTCCGTGTGGCAGACCAATTTTCGAATTCACTGCATCGGACTGAAAACGGCATAATTTTAAGATAAAACGCGGGCACGGCGCATATGCCCGTTTGAGCCGACCGGAGCCGTCTGGCTTGCCTGCTTGAATGCCGTTGCCCGCTGCTACCCGCGCATGATCGAACGACACGCGAACACGCTGTGCATTACGGAGCGAAGCGGCGCTCCACGAGCGTGAGCAAGGCTGAAAGCCCGATTGTCATCGGGATCATCGATCCGAATACGTTACGTCACGGTTTCTCTTTCGTAACAACCCGGCGCTTTGCCTTCAGACGCAATTCGCTTGCGTCCGGTTGCCGCCGGGCCTCGTCGTCGGTCAGATCACGCAGCTCGACCTCGACGATATCCCTCCACTCGTTGATTGCTCGCTTTTTCTGTATCGGCGACATCATCAAAAACTCGTTCATCTTCGTGAGAAACTCCCTTCTCGGTTTCTCAGCCAGCATCGTGAAATTAAGCAACAGCGCGAACACCTTCCTCGAAGAACGCACGGCCCCCACCCCCTTATCTTTATCTAATCAAATAGCCGCGCACGACTCGCATCGCGCACGTTGCCTTCTTTATTTCGGATACCAAATTCCTCTACACAAGGACTGGCGGCCTCCCTTCTTGTGGAATCGCCATGCGACCGAGTCGTCATACTTCGATCTCCCGCTCCTGTATTGACGCGCCACTCCGCCGCGACGCGTTTGCCATGGCGCCTAGCAAGTGCGCGAGCGTCACTGGCTTCGTCAATACCTTGTGTACGCCTGCCGTCACGTAGCCATGCCTGTCGCCAGGCATGAGATATGACGTCACGACCACGACGTCACACGGCGACCCGCGATCGCGAACTTCTCCGGCCAACGCACATGCACCCATGTCAGGCAGATCGGCACCGATCAAGAGCACATCCCATCGGTTTTCTTCTAGTGATTCGAGCGCGTCCTTCCCAAGCGTGACTACCTCCACCGAGCAACCCAACGCATCGAGTTGGTCGCGGAAAATCAAACGGTTGACCGATTCGTCATCGGCCACCAGCACGCGCAACGAACGAGCGGTCGGCGGGTCCGCCGACCGTTGCGTCGGGACGCGTCGTCGCTCGGCTCTCCGAGCGAATAAAGCACCGGCTTGCGTCAGCGCCGCCCGCAGGCCACTGATCGAATAACTCGAAACACGAGAAATCCCGTCCGCGCCGTATGGTTGGAGCGGCCCGTCCCGCGTGGCCAGAATGACTGGCGCTCCTCGGCGCAGATCGTCGAGTTCCGTGTCGGAGCAATCATCTGAATCGCCGAACACGACGACCACGGAAGGACATGTATAACGATCCGCTGGCACGCGCACCGGACTGTCGTACACGTCGACCTCGAACCCCCACGCCCGCAGATGCGGCAACGCGAAATTCCGCCACTCGGCCCGTGCGGCGACCAACGTCAACGAGCATGCATCGAACGGCTTCCGTTCGCCAATCGCGACGACGTCCGTGCCAAGAGGGAAACGGACTGAGAAACGACTTCCGACACCCGGCGCGCTCGTGACCGCGATGCTTCCCCCCATCGCGGTCACGAGCCGGTCGCACAACGCGAGCCCGAGGCCCGTTCCGCCGTAGCGCCGCGCGATTGACGCATCGACCTGCGAAAACGCCTTAAACAGTTTGTGCTGGTGATCGGCTGCAATGCCGATACCGGTATCCTCGACCTCGATCAAGAGTTCCGGTCTCGCATCCGCGGCGGCAACGACAGACAGTCGCGCGATGACACGGCCTACGCTGGTAAATTTGAGCGCATTGTTCAGCAGATTCCGGAACACTTGGGCCAACCGCGTCGGATCGCCCCGCATCCCTTGCGTGCTGGCGGCGTCGATCTCGCAAAACAACTGCAGTCCTTTCGATTTCGCGATCGGTGCGAATGCGCTCAATTCATGCTCGATCATGGCGACCACGTCGAATTCGATCGACTCGACCGACATCGCCCCGGCTTCGATCTTCGAAAAATCGAGAATGTCGCTGACGAGCGCCAGCAGGCCCGTCGACGACGTGCGCATCGCATGCACCCGGCTGCGCTGCGACCCGTCGAGCGCCGAACGATCGAGTAGCTCAAGGTTGCCCAAGATGACGTTCAGCGGCGTGCGGATTTCATGGCTCATTGCCGCGAGGAATGACGATTTCGCTGCGTTCGCCGAATCCGCCGCACGCACCGCTTCCTCCAGCTTCTGCACCAGCTGCCGCTTTGCCGTCACGTCGGCGATCGCCACGATCAGCACGTCATGTTCCTGATAGCGAGCGCCGCAGACCATGTACTCGAGATGCAGGTGCGCATCCGTACCGGCCAGGACGAGATCGTCTTGCAGCGGGCCGGGGGACGCGCCGCTCGCGGCAAGCACCTGGTACCTCGCTACCACCTCGCTCGACAGCGTGCGATAGTCGCCGCCGATCCGGGAAACCATTTCCGTCAGCGCCGGACTGACGAGCATGAAATGTCCGTCCGATCGCGCAATCAATCCCAGTCCGACCGGCGCCATCTCGATCACGCTGCGGCACAGCGCTTCGCTGTCGAACACGCGTTGCGATCGCGCGTACACGGGCACGAGCACACGGCGATGAAACCGCACCAGCAATATCCACATGACGGCGATAGCCAGGAGTGTCGCCGCTGTGAGCGTGCCCGCCCGCAGCGCAATGCCTGCCGCAAGGTCGGTCCATGACAGTGCGTAAGCGATCGTCCATCCAGTCGAATCGAGCGTGCCGCGGAATATCACGAAGCCGTTCTGGAAAACCGGCGCATCGGAAGCCGCTTCGTCTTTCGACACGTTCAGCCGCAGCAGACGCTCTTTCAGCGCACGATCCGCCGCCACCTCAGGATCGATCGCGACGGGCCGGTTATCCGCCGTGGTCACGAAGAATGTGCCATCCGACCGATGTTCGGGAAGCCACGACAGCAGGTATTCGGGTGCGTATTCGGTTACCAGCACCGCGAACGGCGTACCGTCGGCGCTGGCCTGCGCGGCGATCCTGATGCGAGCCTGCCCGGACACCGGATCGACGAACGGCGGCAGCCAATGCACCAGCGGACGCCCGCTTGACGTCACCGGCCGGGCGCCGCCGAAATCGATCCGCAATGCATCCAGCATGCGGGCACGCCCTTCCGGCGTGGCCAGCGCCGGATCGTGGCTGTCTCGATTCGGCACCAACGCGAAGACACCGGTTCGCGTGCTGTAGTGATATCCCTCCAAGAGCCGCCCGCGGTTGATCGAACTGGCCGCACAAATTCGGGACAGCAGAAACGACAACGCGAGATAGTGCGCGACCTCGGCACGGTTTCCGGTTTTCCCCGGATCACCGAGCACGAGCGACGGATATGGCGTGATTTCGAGCCGCTGATCGCCGTCGAAAAACGCGTCGACGACGCTGTCCGCCGCGCGTTCGTCCTCCCTCCATATCAGTTGGGCATTGGCGACGCCGTTGCGAAAGGACGTCTCGCTCACCTTGATCTCGTTGAGAGTTTCCTTCATGCCGCTCAGGAAATTGCGCCGCTCGCCCTCGAGATAGCCATAGACGATCGACGTCATCCCGAGCACGCAGGCAATCAGGATCAGGACCGTCACGATAACGCCGCCGCCGAACACGGAAATACTCTGGTAGCGTCGAATGGATTGAAGAGGACTCTGAGGCATGGATCAAGACGGAGCGGCCTCGTGCAAGGGCGTGAAGCGGCAACCTGGCAGAAGCAACCGTCGCGGTATTTATCCGCAAAAAGAGATATGCCTCGATCATGCCAAACGTCGAATAAACAATCTGCGCCGCCCGGTGTATTTAGGACTTGACAAGTTATAGCGGCGCAACATTTCGAACATGACCTATCTTTGACGTGTCGTCGGCGTCCGTCTAAGAGCTGACAACGGTGATGACGCGACGCATCGTGTCGTGTCGTGCCGTATATGCCAGAGCGAAAAATCGCCAACGAGCCGTGAACGGTGCTGGAGCCGTCGACTCCTGTATTTGTGCCGTCACCGAAGGGCAGTCGGCGTCGCTCTGCCCAGCATCCGCTTTTTACGGCTGACCTTACCCGATCAGGGGTAACTCATCGTGAATGCCGTATATGCGCCCACGGTACCAGCCTGGACGTCCTGACTCATCTTGTATGCAGTTCGCCGTCAGCGGAATCTCGACATTAGATTCCCGGCACTTTTCGAGAGTCGCTTGACTGGACCCTTCATGATGAATTCGATCTAAAGTTCGCGTCCCGTGGCGCATATTCACGGGACGGGACCGAATTCCGAGCACACGCTGTTGTATGGTGAGGCGCGGCGGGCCAAAACTCGGCCCCCCCCCCCCCCCCCCCCCCCCCCCCCCCCCCCCCCCCGCCGACGGCGTTTATCGCGGAGCAATCCCGGCGCCGACCGCCTTCACCTTCGCGGCGTCACCTGTCGCCGAACTCAGCGTGATGGTGCCGAAATTCACCCCGGCCATACCACCATAAAGCTGATTGTTCGCTGCGACGTAGTCGATGCGGCTGCTCGTCGACGACAGGCGGATCGCGCCGAAATTCATTCCGGCCAGCCCCCCGAGACGGGCATCGGCACCGCCGCTCACAGTGCCCGACGCGCTCGAACTTGCCACGGTTGCGCCGTTGTTGCCGACGATGCCGCCGACTTGCGAGCGATCTCCGCCCTTCACGTTGCTCGACGTCGAGCTGCTCGTGATGCTCGCCTGCTTGCCGTACGTATTTTCGCCGACGAGACCGCCTGCCAGCCCGTCATCGCCAACACTCACGTTACCGTGCGCGGTGACGCTGGCGATCGTTCCGGCATTGGTGCCCACGACACCCCCGGCGTTCGAACGGGCGCCTGCCTTGACCTCGCCAGTCGCATTCGACGCCGAGAGCGTGCCGCCGTCATTCCGGCCGACCAATCCCCCGACATGACTGTCGTTGCCGCCGGTCGCCTTGCCGTCGGCGTTCGACGCCGTGATGACGCCCGCGTTGTGACCCACCAGTCCGCCGACGCGCGCGCGGTCGCCGCCCGTTGCGTCGCCGCGGGCATTCGACGCGGAAATCCTGCCACCGTCGTTCAAGCCCACCAATCCGCCGACATAACTATCGTTGCCGCCGGTTGCGCTGCCGTTGGCGTTCGACGCGGAAATCTGGCCGCCGTCATTCCGGCCGACCAATCCCCCGACAAGGCTGTCGTTGCCGCCGATCGCCTTGCCGTCGGCGTTCGACGCCGTGATGACGCCCGTGTTGTGACCCACCAGTCCACCAACGCGCGCGCGGTCGCCGCCCGTTGCGTCGCCGCGGGCATTCGACGCGGAAATCCTGCCACCGTCGTTATGACCGACCAATCCGCCGACCATCGTGTCGCGGCCTTTCACCGATACCGTGACGTTCGCATCCGACGCATCGATGCTGCTGCCCGCTTCGTTGACGCCGACGAGACCGCCGACCTTCGCACCGTCGGCATTCGACAGTTCAACGCTGCCCGCGCTCGTCGATCGCGCGATCACCGCATTCGTGCTGCGGCCGACAAGGCCGCCCACACCGCCGCTGACCGTCCGTTGATCCTTGACCGTGCCTGTGATTGCCACATCGGCGGCGCTATTCGTGATGCTGGCGACGCGGTACTTCGGATCGGGAGAAGTCACGTGTTCGCCGACGAGGCCGCCCATCGCCAGGGTAGAGCGGTTCCCTTCAACGCGCCCCGTCACCGACGCGCGATCAATGGTGCCGCTCAGGTTCAGGCCGACGAGACCACCGAGTTCCTGCAACCGCGTCGTGCCGGCCTTGATGGTCACGTCTTTCGCTTGCACGTTCGAAATAGTGCCGAGATTCACGCCCGTGAGGCCCCCGACGAATGCCGGACCTTGGCCCGAATACGACCTGGCGCCTGTCACGGAAATCGATGCCAGCTTCAGGTTCCCGATAAAACCGGTATTCGCACCGAAGAGTCCGATGAACGGCCCGGTGCCGTACACCGCGAGATTGCCGATCGTGTTACCCAGTCCGTCGAACCGGCCACCGAACGAGTAGCTGTCGCCGATGCTCAGGAACGATCCGCCCTTGCCGTCGATTTCGTCGCCCAGAACGTATCGACCTTCCATGTCCTGTTCGATCCCGCGCAACTGATCGACGCTGTGGATCACGCGATACGATTCGCCGTTCGAGCGGTACGACGCATTCGCGCCCGACAGCGTGAACGACGCGTCGTCATTCAGCGTATGACCCGAACCCGAATTGAGCTCGAGGCTTGCATGCTGCCCCGTGAGCATGACTTTGTCGTTCGCACGAATCTGGCGGCCTGCGTTCACCGCGAGACCCGCGTGCTCACCCGTCGCCGTGAGCGACTTGTCCAGCGCGACGTCGCCGTTTCGCGCCGTCAAGGTCAGCGCATTGTCGCTGGCCCAGTTCACGGAGCCGCCGACCGTCAGATCGCCGGCCGTCTTGCTCAGCTCGACGTTCGTCGTGCCCAGGATGCGCGACAGCGTTGCTGCGTCGATCGCGGCACCGCCCGCAGCACCGTTCCCCCTCCCGCCGACCACAATGCCCGTGCCGTTGCCGCCCCCGCCGACCACGATGCCCGTGCCGTTGCCGGCCGTTTGGCCGTCGCCAGCATTACCGCCGATACCGACGTTCACGCTATCGTCGCCGTTACCGGTGTTGCCATTCATCCCGCCGTTGATCACGATACCGCGCGTGGTCGGATTGCCGAGTGCCGCGGCCACGCCCACGTCGGCGTTCGCCGCCTCGATCGTCCACTCGCCCGTGCGTCCCGAAGCCGCGCGCGTGTCCACCTGCACGTTCTGCGACACTTCCACCCGCTCGCCGCGCGTCGTGATCGAGCCACCGGCCGCGTCCGCATCCTGTGCGCTCGCATCCAGCTTGCCGGCGACCTGCACGCGCCCGCCGTCCAGCGTGATCTTCCCGTTGCGCGCGCTCAGGCCGTTCGCCTCGATCGTTCCGCTGTTGTTGACCACCGCGCTGAGCAGGTCGCCCGCCGCACGCGCCGTCATCAGTACCTCGCCGCCGTCCGCCTTCAGCAGGCCGCCGTTGTGCACCTGCGCGTCGACCGCGCCGCCGTCCACCTGCAGACTCAGCACGCCGCTGCCATCGAAGTTCACCGTCATGTCGTTGCCCGCGCCGAGCGCCACGCTGCCCATCCGCGCCTGAATCACGCCGTTATTCGACACCTGCGCGCCCAGCAGCGCCACGCCGCCGCCTTCCGCCGCCGTAATCGCGCCGTTGTTCACCACCTTGCCGGACGACGTTCCCGTGAACCGGTAATTGCCCGCCAGGAAATCCTTGTCCGAGATGTCGCGCGTCGACGCCACCAGCCCGCCGACGTTCACCTGCGCCCCCGAACCGAAGACGACCCCGTTCGGGTTCACCAGGAACACCTTGCCGTTCGCGTCGATCTGCCCGTGGATCTGGCTGCCGTTCTGACCGATCACCCGGTTCAGCGCGAGCGACTGGTTCGTCGGCTGGTTGAACTGCACACGCTCCCCGCTACTCACGCTGAAATCCTGCCAGTTGGTTATCAGCTTGTTGCTCTGCTGGTCGATCGTCATCGCCTTCCCGTCGGCCGACGTCGTGACCGACCCCGAACCCGACACGATCTGCTGCCCCGTCGGCAACGCATACGCCGACGTCGCCGCCACTGCGCCGAGCATCGTCACCGCCGCCGCGATCACGCGGCGGCCGCCGCCCGTCTTGCCACGACGGCGCGCTTGCTCGCTCGCCACGCTCCAGCATCCGCTGGTGTGATTCCAGACTAATGCGTAGGTCTTGTTCATTTCTGGCTTCCTCGTTGTACCAATTACTCAACCCTGCGTTGTTACGCAGGGACTGCCTGCAGACGTTCAGAAATACTGAATCGCCTGGGCCCAAATCCGCGGAGAGCCGGCAGCAGCCGCCAACCCTGCGCTGGAATCGAACGGCCATGCCGCCGCCACCGTGACCTGACGGCCTTTGCCGTACCAGCCGGCACCGACCCCGGCGGCGTGCATGGAAATGAAATTGACGTCCTTCAACACGCGGTATTTGTTGATCTGGACCCGACCGGCGTCGACAAACGTGCTGACCTGCCAGCCCGGCGCCACGGCATAACGCAATTCAGCGCTGGCCTGCCACCCCTGGTCGCCGCTGCCCGAGCCGAGCGTGTAGGCACGCACGCCGTACGGCCCGCCGAGGCTGAACTGTTCGGACGAGTCAAGGTTGCCGGACGACAACTGGCCGCTGAACTGCGTGTAGAACTGGAAACGCGAGCCGAGCGCCTGCACACGCATCACGTTGACGCTGAGCTTCTTGAAGGTGCCGCGCGACTTGACGAGCCGTTGCGCTTCGAGTGCATCGTTGGTGCGCAGACGGCCGGCGCCGAACATGACGGAGAAGCCGGTCGTGCCGCCGCCCAGCAACCCGTCATTGCCATTGCCGCTCAGCGTGAAGGTCCATAGCCCGACGTTCTTGTCGTCCTGCAGCTCGAACGCGCGATAGTCGTCGTGCAGGTTCTTGTTTTCATACTGGACCTGCGCGGCCAGGCGGAACGCGCGGCTGCGCACCAGCGGCTGTGCGACGAACACACTCTGGATATTCGCCCGGCTGCGCAGGTCGAGTGCCTCGAACCCCTTGCCGACCTTCGAATCCAGATTCGAATAGCCCACCCCGATACGCGTCGCCCACGGGCCGACGGGCAGTTGATAGGACGCGCTGTAGTAGCGCTGGCGTGCATCGCTCGTCATGCCGCGCAACGTGAGTCGGTCGCCGACGCGCAACGGCGAGTTGACCGCAATGCCGCCCGTGAGACGGTAGCGCCCGGTCGACACGTTGCCGTAGTTGTCCGCCTCGAGCGTTCCCGTCGCGATCGGCCCGGGTTCCGCGTCGAGCACGAGATCGGTCGTGCCCTGCACGCGACCCGGGCGCAACGTGCCCTTCGCGTCGACGCCGGGCAGATCGCCGACGAACAGCAAGGTGCGTTCGAGGTCCGCGCTGCGCACAGCCTCGCCCGGGCGCAGCGCGGACAGCGGCTGGCGTATCACGGCGTCCCGCACGCGCGAGCGGTTGTTCAGCTCGATCCGGTCGTAGCGGCCTTCCAGCACGTCGATCCGGACCACGCCGTCTTCGATATCCTGGCGCGGCAGATACGCGCGCGCGAGCACATAGCCATGCTCGCGGTAATAGGTCGTGATGCGTGCCGCTGCCGCCTGCAACTCCGCGAAACTCAGTTCGCGCCCGGTCAGGTCCTGGACGAGCGGCTGCAACTGCTCGGACGTAAACAATCGGTTGCCGCCGATCGCGAACCCCCGAACCATCACGCGCGGCCCCGCATCGGCGTTGTCCGGCACGGGCGTGGCCTGCTGGGGGCGCTCGATTTCGAGCTCGGGTTCGGGTGCAGCCGGCAACGCCGGGCGCAAGGATTCGATTTCACGCATTGACTTGCCGGCGTTCGGCACTTGCGCGAAAGCGAAACCCGGCAATAGCAGCCATATCCCTGCGCCGAGGCTCAGGCCGCGCGGAAGACGGACATCGCGAATGCGACGCCAGAGGCGGGAGGCAAACTGTTTCGACAAGACCAACGGCTGCGCGAATTGATGAGCAGGCTCGATGGAAAGTCGAGCCGCATACACGACAACCCGACCATAAATACTCATAACTTAACCACGTGACTGTGCGCCTAGAATGGATCCGCCAGGATACCGTTCCTATTCGTCAGTGCATATGGAACTTGTCTGAATTATTGGGAGGATTTTTTCTCAGCGCTGTCCAATGGCGCGTGAGCCTGGACAAGCGATTTCCGATGCATTTCCACGCAACTGATTGCGGGTTTCGAGCGTGATCGGCAGACGTCATTGCGCTAGCTCTAGCCGTTCGAGCATTCCATTAGGATCCCCGTTGTTATCCAACTCGCTGCGGCCCCAACCGGCGACGACATTCGTCGTGCCAACTCTCAACTCGTCAGTCCGTCAACCGCACGTGCTCGCTTAATCGGACCGACGCGTTCGGTCCAGCATTCGGCGGCGATACCTGGGCGCGCCGCGCCTGTTCGGCCTCCCAGTTCGCCAGTTCGATCCGCATCGAGTGCAGCGTCTCACCGCACGGCCAATCGTCGCCGCAGGCTTCCGGCCGCGCAGGTGCCGCAGGTGCCACCGGTGCGAGAACCGGCTGCGGATCGCGTGCGGCACGCGGCGCAGGCCGCGCTTGCGCCGTTCGCGCGAAGCTACGTTCGACAGCTCCCACGTCGGAGGTGTCCTGACGCACGGCAGGCAGCGCCGGCACGGTCGGGGCGGCCTGTTCGACGGACCTGCCTGGCCCGACTGCGGCGGTCAATCCATGCGCCCCCCCATGTTCGACCTGTGCCGACGCACGCGGCACGCGCGTCGGCGACGCCCCTGGCCGACCGTCTGACGCCGCGACAGGCGCCCGTTCCGGCACACGTGCCACTGCCGGCGCACGCGCGCCCGATCCGGCCACTATCGCGCCGAGCCACAGCGCCAAAGCCGCGCCGAACACGGCACCGCCCGCCGCGGTCCATGCGATCCGGCCAAGGCTGTAGCGCACGCGCGGGCGACTCCACGCCAGATTGTCGTGCCCGAAATCGGCCGCACGCGCCGCACTGTGCTTCGCGCCGGTACTCTCGACCGCAGTCCACGCGACCGGCGCGCCCGGCAAATGCGCCGCGCGCGCCGGCAGACGCGCGAATGCGTCGACGACGCCGCGCCTGGAACCGTACGGTGGCGGCAAATAGGAAGCTGGCGGACGCGCAGGCGGCGCAAACCAGTTCACGATCGATTCAGCATGCATGGCTTTCTCCGTCGCGCAGCCAGCGCCGAGCGCCGCGCGACAGTCGGCCAGCGCGAGCTGCAAAGCGTCATCCTTCGCGCAGCCAGCGAACGAGCATCCCTGCCGATGCGTAGCCGCGCAGCGTCGCCGCGTACCCGTCGAACCGATACGCGACTTCGCTGACGCGATTGTTGTAGTACTCGCTCTCTGCGATCAGTACGTCGAGCAGCGAGCGCCGCCCGAGGTGATACCACTGATCAAAGAACGCGCTGCGTACCCGGTCCGACTCCGCCGTCAGATCGTGGTACTGGTCGGCGCGCTCGCCGAGCGCGCGGGCGTCCTGGTCGGCGCTGCGCACCTGATATTCGAGATCGAGGCGCGCCTGCTCGACTTGCCGCCAGCCGGCCAGCGCTCGGTAAGCGGCCGCGTTGGTCGCCGCCGTCGCGGCGCCGCCCGTGAACGCACTCCAGTTCAGCGTGAGCATCGTCTGCCACGGCGTCCTGCGCCCGAGCGCGTCTCGTCCCGTATTCGTGCTGACGACCCAGTCGAGACGCGGCCTGGACGACGCGCGCACCGCATCGCGATTGAGATCCGCGGCGGCCGCCTCCGCGCGCGCCTGCTGAAGGCGCGGATTCTCGTCGAGCGCAGACATCAGGCGCTCGAGATTGCCAGGCCACAGCGGCCAGCTCGGCGCCGTCGGGATGGGCATGGGCTGCTCGCCCACCAGCTTGCGCAGGTTTAGCTCGGCGTCGCGGCACTTCGCGAACGCGGCGTCGCGGCTCGCCTGCGCCTGCAGCAGCCGCGCCTTCGCCTGCGTCAGCTCGCTGCCTCGGCCTCGGTCGACCGCGACGATCTCGTCGAGCATGCTCACGAGCCGCATCATCCGGTCGACGAACTGCTGGCTCAATGCAGCGACGTTGCGCTGTTTCGCGATTTCCACGAGCGTGCTCGACACCTGGTACGCGGAATCCTCCATCTGCGCGATGTAACTCTCCTGGTTCGCGCTCGCGAGTTCCCGGCGGCTGCCGATCAGCTTCTCGTTGTGCCCCCAGTCGTACAGCGTCGTCGTCAGATCGGCGTTAACCGAATTGCCGGGATCGTAGCCGCTGCCCGCATTCGGGCCGAACTGCGCCGAACGCGTCCGCGCGCTCAGTTGCAGTTGCGGCCAGCGCGCACCCTTCGCCTGATCGACGTCCGACTGTGCGGCCTGATACTCCGCATACATGCGCCGTACCTGCGGGCTGACGTCGACGGCCGCCTCGGCGGCGGTGTATAGCCATCTCCGCACGTCGGCCTCATTCGCAAGCGATTGCGCGGCCCGCGCCTGCGGCGATCCATCGCGCGCGGCAAGCGCATCCCCGGCGCCGTGATCGCGAGAAATTACGCGCATCGGCTCGCCGGCCGGCTCGGCACGCACCAGCTTCGATGCGCCATCCGTCAAGTTGGCAGCCGCAGCAGATTGCGAAGCGAACGCGACGATCGGCATGGCCGCCGCGATCGCGACCGCCAACGACGCACGCAGACATGCCCAACCGGTGTCGTGCGCGATATTTGGATAACGGTTCATGTCAGCGCTCCCGGAAGGCCTCGCGGGCCTTGAAAATCGGTTTCAGCAGATAGTCGAGCACCGTCTTCTCACCGGTCCGGACGTCGACCGTCGCCTGCATGCCCGGAAGGATCGGCAGGCGCCGGCCCGCGACGTCGAGCGCGTTCGTGTCCGTTTCGACCATCAGCCGGTAATACGTCGCGTCCGGCCGGCCCGATGCCGCACGCTGCTCGTCCTTTACCGTATCGGGCCCGACGCTGACGACGCGCCCGTGGAGCCCGCCGTAGATCGCGTAGTCGTACGCGCCGACCTTCACGAGCGCCGGCAACCCGGGACGCAGGAACGCGACGTCCGACGGCTTGATGCGCGCCTCGACCAGCAGCCTGTCGTCGACGGGCGCGATCTCCATGATGTGTTCGCCGGGCTGCACGACCGCGCCGGGCGTGTGGATCCGCACGTTCTTCACGACGCCGCGCATCGGCGCGACGACGTCGGTGCGCGCGAGCACGTCGGCGCGGCCGACGAGCGATTCGTTCGTTTGCGCGAGCTCCGGTTCCAGCCGCGTCAGCTCCGCTCCTGCATCGGCGCGGTAGCGATTCCGGCGCTCGACGATCTGCGCGTCGAGGTCGGCCGCCTGCCGTCGCATGCGCAGGATCTCGACTTCCGAGATCAGCCCTTTTGCCGCGAGCGGTTCCGACATCGCGATCTCGCGCGACACCAGCGTCCGGCTTCGCGCCAGCGCGGCAACCCCTTCGTCCAGCACGCGCCGGCGGGCCTCGTAGGCCGCCGTCTCCTGCCGGACGAGCGCTGGCTTGCGCGTCACATCGTCTGGAAACGCGAGCGGCACACCGTACGCCTCCGCGCGCAACCGTGCGATCGTCGCCTTCAGGCCAAGGACTTTCGACCACAATTCGCGGTAGCTGGATTCCGCACGGGTCGGGTCGATCTTGGCCAGCAACTGCGCCTTCTCGACGAATTCGCCTTCGCGCACCGCGATCTGCCTGACGATCCCGCCTTCGAGGCTCTGGATGACCTGCTCGCGGTTCTGCGACACCACCGTTGCCTCGCCGCGCGTGACTTCCTCGACGCGCGCGAAATGCGCCCACGTCAGCCCTGCGACCAGCACCACGGCCACGACGTACAGCACGATTTGCGCGCCAGCCGACGAACGCACCAGCAACGCTTCGCGGACGTCGCCCATAAACGCCGCGTCCTGCGTCAACAGCCGCGGCTCACGCCTGCGCCGCCGAAACATCGATCGATCGCTCATCGCCCGGCCTCCGCGACCTGCGCGCCTGACTCGGCCGCGTCGCCGGCCGCCGCGACCGAACGCTCGGTGACCCGTATGGGCCGGACCGGCGTGCGCGTCGCGCCGTGCGCGGCGGCGCCCGCGTCCGGCGCCGACTGTCCCGTTAGCGCCGCGAACACGCGCGCCTTCGGCCCGTCCATCACGACCTTGCCCTGATCGACGACCACGATGCGATCGACGAGCACCAGCAGCGAGGTCCGGTGCGTGACGACGACGAGCGTCTGACCGTCCGTCGCCTGCCGCAGGTGTTCGATGAACAACGTTTCCGTCTGCGTGTCCATCGCACTCGTCGGTTCGTCGAGCAGCAACGCGCTCGGACGCACGATCAGGCTGCGCGCGAGCGCGACGAGCTGGCGCTGTCCGCCCGACAGCTCGCTGCCGTTCTCGCCGACCGGCAGGCCGACGCCGAGCGGGTGGCGGGCGGCGAGTTCGTCGAGCCCCGTCAGCTTCAGCGCTTGCAGCAATTCCTCGGTGGTCGCGTCGGGCCGGCCGATCGTCACGTTGTCGCGCAGCGAGCCGTAGAACAGACGGCTGTCCTGGCCCACGTAGCCGAACGTCTTCCGCCAGTCTGCCGGCGTGATCTGCTCGGCATCGAGGCCGTCGGCGAGCACCTTGCCGCCGGTCGGCCGGTACAGGCGCGCGATCAGACGCAGCAGCGTCGACTTGCCGCTGCCGACCCGTCCCAGTATCGCGACGCGCTCGCCGGGCCGGATTTCGACCGAAACGGCCTGCAGGACGGGCGCATTCTGCTGCAGACTCGAAGACGGATAGGAAAACGAAACGTCGTCGAGCTTCACATGGCCGGTCAGCGGCGGACGGGCGAGGTATTCCCGCTCCGCGTCGTGATCGACCGGCATCGCCATCAGTTCGTTGAGCGAACGCAGTGCGGCCTTCGCCTGCTGGAAGCGCAGCGCGAGCCCCATGACCTGACCGAGCGGCGCTGTCGCGCGACCGGCGAGCATCACCGCGCCGATCAGTGCGCCTTGTGTGAGCGATCCCGCGCCGATCAGATAGACGCCTGCGACCACGATCACCACGGTCTGCATCTGCTGCAGCCAGGAAAGGATGCTCGTCGCGATACTCGAGAGCCGGCGCGACGTCATCGACGACGTGGCGGCCTTCGCACTGAACGTGTCCCAGCGATGCCGCATCGCGCCTTCTCCGCCGACGGCCTTCAGCGTCTCGAGCCCCTCGATCGATTCGATCAGCACGCCCTGCTTCAGCGACGCTTCGCGCAGATTCTCGCGCATCGCGCGCGCAAGCGGCCACTGGACGATCAGGCCGATGCCGACGATCAGCGGAATCATCAGCAGCGGAATCCAGCCGAGCGGGCCCGCGACCGCGAAGATCACCGCGACGAACAGCAGGACGAACGGCAGATCCGAGACCGCGGAAAGCGTCGCCGACGTCGCGAAATCGCGCACCGACTCGAACTCGCGCAGCCGGTGCGCGAACGAGCCGGCGGACGCCGGCCGGCGCTCCATCCGGATCGCCAGCGCCTGACGGAACAGCAGACTGCCGAGCACGAGATCGGCTTTCTTGCCGGCCGTGTCGAGCACGTGCGCACGCACGTGCCGCGACACGGCCTCCAGCAGCATCGCCAGCGCGACGCCGATCGCGAGTGACCACAGCGTGACGTACGCCTGGTTCGGCACGACGCGGTCGTACACGTTCATCGTGAAGAACACGCTCGCGAGGCCGAGCACATTGATGAGAAAAGCGCCGAGCGCCGCACTCGCGTAATAGCTGCGGTAGCGCCACAACGTACGCAGCAGCCAGTGGCCGGCCGGCTCGGGCAGCGGCTCGCCGTCGCGGCCGTCGGCTTTCGCGCGCGGTTTGACGAGGATCACGTAGCCCGAGTACGTGTCGTCGATTTCGGCTTCGACGCATTCGACGGGGCCGCTGCCCATTTCGGGCATCAGGATCCGGTAAACGATGCGGGCATCGTTCGCGCCGGATCGTTCGACGCGTCGTCCGAGCAGCACGCATGCGCTGCCATTGCGACGCAGCAACAGCACGGGCATCAAATGCTCGGACAATAGCGACAGTTTCCGCTCGACCAGCTTCACCGACAAACCGGCCTGCGCGAGCAGTTCGAGCGCGAGCGACGGCGTCAGCGATGCGGACATCGCGAGCCCGGCCGTCAGTGCTTCACGCGTCCGGCCGTATCCGTAGTAGTCGCAGATCCATGACGCGGCATCCAGCAGGCTGTCGCGTCCAATAATTTCCGGCAGGACAGTTTCGCTGTCCTGCCCGATATCGCTATCGAAGGTTCGGGTGTTCATAGGGTCGATCATCATGTGGTTGCTCGACGGTTCCGGTCAGACGCCGTTAGCGTTCGTGCGGAAGAAGCGTCCGGAATACGCGTTGCGCGGGCACGCTCGCGGTTCGTCAGGTGCTGGTTTCGGACCTGCGGCGACGCTCCGCTCCGTTCGGTCGCGCGACGATGCCGGTTAATCGGCACAGCGGCACCGGTATCTCCGTCGAAAGACAACGACTGTACGGAAGGCGCGCAAGGCGTGATATATGAAAAGTCCTAAACCATTCTCAAAACTATTAGGACAATGTCGAATCGCTGAAAATAGGTCACCAGAGGGAGACTTGTCGCCCATTGAGCACGTCGAGCGCGATTGGATACCCGGCAAGCGCCGGAGAAAGAAATGAAACGTGGCGCCACAAGAACGTGGCGGCACGACGGTTGAAGCGAGACGATGCCCCGCAATGCGCACTCGGCGCGATGCGGGGCAGTCGACGCGGGTGGATCAGACGACCTGCGTCGAGACGGCAGACTGCACCAGCAATTCGACGTTCAGCGCCGTATTCTCGTAGACGACGTAGGCCATGCCGTTGACGGCCACCGTTCCCTGATTCGTCCAGTGGCCGCCATCGCTACCGCTCATGCCCGACAGTTCGACACGGTCGCCCGCATTGCCGTTCACCATCATCTGCGTATGGCCGTCCGTGCGGAACAGATCTTCGTGGCCGAGCGTCAGCACATCGCTCATCGACAGCTTCAGCGTGTTGTTGCCCGTGCCGGTGATGTCGACAATTTCGATGGACGAGAGCTTGTCGTGACCGTCGACGTTGAGCAGCTTCGACAGATCCAGCACCTGGCCCGCGCCCGTGAGCTTCAGCGTATCGATGCCGGCGCCACCGTGAATGCCGCTGTTCGCGCCGGAGAAGTAGGAGACGTGGTCGACCTGAAATTCGCTGCCGCCAGCCGCACCGTAGTAAGCAGCATCGGCGGTGTCGGACACATGCTGCACATTGGCTGGCGGCACGAGTTCCGTAATCGTTTCCCATGTCGCCTTGGTGAAGCTCCCGCCGGAGAAGCCGACATTGTCGATCCAGACCATGGTCGGGTTCTTGTCAGGAACATATAATAATCCCCCAGTATTGATACTAAACACAAAAGACGAAAACTGGAGATTGTCGGGCAATACGATATGGTACGAATGGATTTTGTCCCCGTATACGAAATAACCTTCTTTGCTCAAAAGAGACCGATAAACCAAGGCTCCCGCATCATCCAGAAAATCAATTGCGAAGCTCCGCGCAGCCACAAGACCAAAGCCTATGTCGATGGCCAATGCCTGTGCATGTGCTCCGTCGTTGAGGAAAAACGTCGACTTTCTGGTGCTCATCAACAATCCCGTTTCACCTGCTTCGGGCTTGATGCTCCCCGTAACGGCGCTCCCGCCTGCCAGGCGGATACCCTGGCCTGTAATAGTCGCGTCGAGTGCTACCGAAAAAATACCGAAATTGACCGGTATCCCATTGGCACCCAGATCTCGTGGCTTCTCATTGTTGAACGTTACGGCAATATCAGGCAAAAGCGTGCTAAAGCTCCCGCCGGAGAAGCCGACATTGTCGATCCAGACCATGGTCGGGTTATTGTCAGGAAGATATATTTCTCCCCCAGTATTTTTACTAAACACAAAAGACGAAAACTGGAGATTGTCGGGCAATACGATATGGTACGAATTGATTTTGTCCCCGTATACGAAATAACCTTCCTTGCTCAAAAGATACCGATAAACCAAGGCTCCCGCATCATCCAGAAAATCAATTGCGAAGTTCCGCGGAGCCACAAGACCAAAGCCTATGTCGATGGCCAATGCCTGTGCATGTGCTCCGTCGTTGAGGAAAAACGTCGACTTTCTGGTGCTCATCAACAATCCCGTTTCACCTGCTTCGGGCTTGATGCTCCCCGTAACGGCGCTCCCGCCTGCCAGGCGGATACCCTGGCCTGTAATAGTCGCGTCGAGTGCTACCGAAAAAATACCGAAATTGACCGGTATCCCACTGGCACCCAGATCCCGTGGCTTCTCGCCGTTGAAATCGAAAATCCTGTAATCGATACCGACGCCCGAACCCGAGCCGGAAGTGGTGGCCTCCACAAACCGCGTGACCAGGTAATCCGAGATGTTCCCGCTGCGATCCACCAGTGCCGCGCCGTAGCTCGTGTGCTCGTCCATCGTCGCCGCAATATCCGCCGGGATCTGCACCCTGGCCCGCCCCGATGCGATATCCACCGCCGTCAGGTTATACACGATGCGGGAATCGCCGATCATCACGCTCACCATGTCGCCCACCGACATGCCTACGCCGGAAAACAGCACTTCGATCACGTTGCCTGAGCGCGTCGCCGATGCGAGCGGATCTGGCGGCATCGTGTCCAGCTCCACGTCGTACGCCTTCAGCGCACCCGCAACGCCTTCGCCATTCACCACCCGCGTCTGGATCGTCCAGTTGGTCACATGCGCAATCGAATCGATCACCATCCAGGTACCGTCGGCCTTCATGAGCGCGTCCTGCCACGTACGGCCGCCGTCTGACGACACCTGTACCTTCTCGCCGATCGCCAGCGCCGCGCTCACGCGCCCCGTCAACAGACGCCCCGCCGTGCCGTCGTTCGTCAACCGGTCGAAGTTGGAGCTCCCGCTGTCGCGCCCCATCTCCTCGAGGATCGCCTGCGCGGTCGGCACCGACGGCACCGTCGGCGCCACGGGTCCCACGATCACGCCGATGCCGTCCGACGCGACGCTCGTATTGCCGGCCGGATCCATCGCCGTCACCGTTAGCGAATGCGTGCCGTTCGACAGCCCCGACGGCAACTGGAACGTCCACGTGCCATCGACTCCGGTTGTCGTCGTACCGAGCACCGTCGCACCGTCGTACACCGTCACCTTCGAATACGCCTCCGCACGGCCGGAAAGCATCGGTTGCGCACCCTCCGTCGCCGCCTCGATCTTCGGCTGCGACGGCGGCGTCGTATCCACCTGGATCCCGTACGACGTCGACGGCACGCTTATGCCCGCGTCATTGCTCGCGCGCGCCGACAGCCGATACTCGCCGTCGCCCAGCGATTGCGGCAACGTGAAGCTCCACGTCCCGTTCGCCGCCACCACCGCCGTGCCGACTTCGCGGCCGTCCACCAGCAGGTGAATGACCGAGCCCGCATCGCCCCGGCCCGTCACCGTCGGATGCGGGTCGTTCGTCAGGCCGTCCTTCGCGACGACGCCGGTATAGGGCGGCACGTTGTCCATCACGGCTTCGATCGTCGGACGCGACGGGCGCGTCACTGCTTTTGTTGTTTCCATTGTTGTTCCAGAAATTACGTTGTTCTATCGGATGTCGTCCCGCTCCCGCGATGCGGCCTGCGCGCGACTCATCGCACGGCCGCATCGACGGTGCCGCCCACCGGTTACTCGGGCACGACCTGAATCTCGACGCGCCGATTCTTCGCACGCCCGTCAAGCGTCGCATTCGATGCCACCGGCTCGGACGGCCCCATGCCCTCCGCCACGAATTGCCCGGTTTGCAGCCCGCTCGTTCGCAGATACGTCGCGACCGACCGCGCGCGCGCCTCCGACAGGCGCCGGTTATGCGCCAGCGAACCCGTCGAATCCGTATATCCGGTAATCGTCACGCGGCGGAACGAGGTTCCCGTGTTCGCGTTCAGAAACCGGTCGAGCTGGCGTCGCGCCTCCGGCGTCAACGTGGCGCTGTCGACCCCGAAGTTGGCGTTGCCTTGCAGCAGCACCTGGCGTTGCGCGACGGGCTCCGGTCGAGGCTGGGGCGCGGGTTGCGGGCGCGGTGCGGCCGGTTGCTCGACTCTCGGCGGCACTGGCTTGCCGCACATGAAGGTGATTTCGCGAGGATCGTTGAGCGCGGCATTGTCGCGCACGCGATCGACGGACTGCAGAACCGTTACGCCCTTGCCGGCGCAAAGCTTCTCCGCAGCCGCCCGGCACGCGTTGCCGCTCGACAGCAAGCCATCGCAGGTTGCACGAAATACGGGTTGCGATTGATTCGGTACGGCAACCGCGCGGATGCTGTAAGTGGGCCCGGACTGCGTCGCACACGCGCTCAGCATGACGACTAGCGCGCCTGCAAAGCCGACGCGGGAAAAGTGATGAAGTGTTTGCATGATGCTGTCCCCGCTTTCAGCGGACGATTGAATGAATGAGATCGGGTATGGATTGATCAGCTCACAACGGTTCGCCACGCACGGGCCGGCAAGAGCGACCTGGCCGGCCCGGCGCGAACCGGGTGGGAAAGCGGGCCCGAAGGCCCGCCACCTGCGTTACCACTGGTAGGAAGCGCCCACGCCGAACGTGTTGTTGCCACTGCTGAGGCCGACACCGGCACGCATCTTCAGGTTCTCCGTGATGCGCGCTTCGCCGCCGAGCGACACCGCCTGATATCCCTTGAAGGACGCGGCGCCGATGCCGAACGACATGTTCTTGCCGGGATCGATGCTCGGAATCATCGCCAGCGCTGTGGCTGCTGCAATACCGGAGTAGGCGTTGCGCGACACATCGTTGATCTGGCCTTGCATCCCGCCCATCGCACGGTCGAACTGCCCCTTGCTGACGGCGTCGGTGGCCTTCAAGCCATCCGCGACATTGACGATCCGGCGCTCGGCCCCCTCCTTGCCGACCGACACCGTATTGGCCTCGGTCGCCGTCGAGTTGTGGCCAATCGCGACCGAATCGGTTGCGTCGGCCGCGACGCTTGCGCCATGGCCGATTGCCGTGCCGCTGTCCGCGTTGACCGTCGAACCCGCACCGAACGTCGCGCCGTTGTTAACACCATCCGCGACCTTCGCGTTGGAACCCGCGGCCACGTTGCCGTTACCGGTGCCCGGCTTCGCCGCCACGAAGTCGCCGCTCGTCGCACCGCTGCCGCCGGTGCCCGCGATCAAATTGCTGCCGGTCGTACCACTACCGCCCGAACCGCCACCCGGCACGGTCAGATTGCCGACGCGACCGTCGAGATCGTCGACTTGTCCCTGCAACGCGGACAACTGGCCATAGTTCACGGCGTCATACTGGCTCTTGCCGTCGGCGACGTTCGTCAGCGTCACCGGGCTAGACGTCATACCATTGCCGAGCGTCACCTTGCCGAAATTCGGCGTGCCGTCCGACAGCTTGTCGTATGCCACGGCACCGGCCAGGTTCATGCTCTCGCCAATACCGTTCTGGATCGTCGTGACACGCTTGTCGATATTCGTCAGCGCGTCGCCGGCGTTGCTGAACGTGTTTCCACCGACCTGATAATTGGGTGCAACGATATCGCCCGTGTTCGGATCGATCGTTGCCCCGCCTCCCAGCGCATCGGTCACGCCCTTCACCTGGCTGACGTTCACGGCATCCGTCATGGCCTTGCCGGCCGCGACGTTGTGCAGTGCGACCGGTACGGATGCACCTGCGCCACCCAGCGTCACCGAACCGTAGTCCGTCGTACCGTCGCTGCGCTTGTCGTACACCACCGCCGCCTGCAACTGGCCATCGTCGCCGACGAGCCCGGCTGACCGAAGCTGCCGGACGTTCACTGCGTCAGTATCGGCGGCGCCGTCCGCGACGTTCTTCAGCGCCACGGGAACCGTCGCGCTCTTGCCGCCGAGCGTGACCGCGCCATGCGATGCGTCGTCGTACTGCACGGCGTTGGCGGCAACCTGCTGCAGCGAGTCGATCCGGGTCGTGTTGTCCGACACACGTCCGTCGAGATTCTTCATCGCATCGCCGACGTTGTGATACGCGGCAGTTCCGCCGTTCGCATCCGCCAGTTCGTACGTCGGTGCCGTCAGCTTGCCCGTGCCCGGATCGAACGATGCACCACCGCCGAATCCTGCCGCGACGTCCTGCGCAAGCGCGTTCATCTGCGCGCCGTTGATCGCGTCGGTGCTGTTCTCGGCGAGCGAGCCGTTCGCGACGTTGCTGATGACCGTGCCGTTCGCGCCGGCGAGCGTCACCTTGTCCTTCTGCGTGTCGTCGTACGCCACTGCATTCGGATCGGTGCCCGTACCGCCGCCACCGCTCTCGCTTTCGGCCAGGGCCTTCAGCGCATCGTTGACGTTGGTATAGGTCTTTCCGCCCACTGTGTACGACGGTGCTGTCACGCGGCCGTCCGAGTCGAGACCTGCTCCGCCGCCAAGCGCCTCCGTCACGCCCGTCAGCTGCGATACGTTCACGGCGTCCATCGACGCCTTGCCGGCCGCCACGTTCTGCAGTGCGACGGGGATCCCGGCGCCCATGCCGCCGAGCGTCACCGAACCGAAGTTCGTCGCGCCGTCGTTGCTGCGGTCGTACGTCACCGCGGCAATCGACTTGCCGTCGTCGCCAATGAGGCCCGAACCCTTCAACTGGGACACGTTCACTGCATCCGTGTCGGCGAAACCCGCCTTCACGTTCGACAACGTCGTACCGCCTTGGCCCGCCAGCGTCACCTTGTCCTTCTGCGCGCCGTCGTACGTCACCGCCAGCGACTTGCCCGTGGTCGGGTCGATCACGCCGCCATCCTTCAGCGACTGTTGCAGATCGCCCAGGCTTTCGTTCGTCGCGAACAGTTGGCCGCCCGTCACGGCATCTGTGCTCGTCGCCGACAACTCGCCCGCCTTCACGTTCGACAACGTCGTACCGTCCTGGCCCGCCAGCGTCACTTTGTCCTTCAGGGCACCGTCGTAAATCACGCCATTCGGATCGGAGGCACCGCCGCCGCTTTGCGCCGCAGCCTTCAGCGCATCCTCAACGTTGTTGTACGTCTGGCCGCCGATCGCGTAGGACGGTGCCGTGATCGAACCGTCCGCTGCGACACCCGCCTTGCCGCCGAGCGCGGCCGTCACGCCCTTCAGCTGGCTGACGTTGACCGCGTCGGTGTCCTGCGCACCCTTCGCGACGTTGACGATCTGCCGTTCCGCACCGGCCGCACCGATCGACAGTGCGTTCGCACGATCGGCCAGCGAGCCGGCACCGAGGGCGATGCTGCCTGCCTGCAGGACCTTCGCGTTCGCCCCGAGGGCGATTGCGTTGGTGATGTCCCTGGTCACGTTCGCGTTCGCGCCGATTGCGATGCTGTTGACGCTGCCCGCCAATGCCTGCGCGTTGTCGCCGACGACGACCGAACTCTTGCCCACAGCCGCTGCGCCGTTAGTGCCGACGGCCACCGAGTTTTCCCCGTTTGCCTTCGTTTTCGCACCGATCGCGACGGCCCCGGGGCCATTCGTCGTCACCATGCTGCCGATCGCGACCGAATACGGATGATCGATCCCGGTCTGAGCGAAGCTGCCGATGGCAACGGCGTTGTTCGACCCGGCGACGGCCTCCAGACCGACTGCGATGGCATTGACCCCCGCCGCCTGACTCGATATGCCAATTGCCGCGGCCGTTCCGGACGTAGGATCCTGGCCATTGAGCGACGCGACGTTCGGCAAGTTGCCGTCCGCGCCGAACCCTTCGACTGCCATGAAGCTGCCTGGCTTGGACGTCACGTCACGCGTCTGCGCAAGGGTCCGGAGACTGTATTCCTGCGCGACCACCGACGCATTGATCTGATCCAGTGCCGCGTAAAGTTGCGAGCCGTTCACGGCGTCGGTGCTGAGCGCATCGATTTGACCAGACTTCACATTAACGATCCGACGCTCTTCGCCCAAACTGCCGACCGAAACCGTGTTTTCCTGGTCGGCAACCGAGTTGAAGCCGATCGCCACCGCGTTCTTGCTGGTCGCCCGCGCGCCCGACCCCAATGCCATCGCATATTGGGCGGTGGCGTTGGACGCCGCGCCGATTGCCACGGTCTGGTCGCCCGACGCACGCGCCGCTACCCCTTCCGACTTGACCTTGATGTACTTGAAGTCGATTGCACCGTTGACGAGCTTGTCCTCCAGATCGTTCAGGCCGCCGGTCAACTGGTCGACGTTGACCGCATCAGTTCCGATCACGCCCGTCGCGACGTTCGCTAGTGTCACGGGCTTCACGGACTTGCCACCGCCCAACGTCACCGAGCCATAGTTCGGCGTGCCGTCAGCGTTCCTGTCGTACGTCACTGCAGCCAGTTCCTTGCCGTCGTCGCCGATCAGGCCCGACGACTTCAGCTGCGATACGTTCACCGCATCCATGTCGGCCTTGCCGGCCTTCACGTTCGACAGCATCGTGCCGCCTGGACCCGCCAGCGTCGCCGACGTGTAGTTCGGCGTGCCGTCGGCGTTCTTGTCGTACGTCACTGCGGCCAGCGTCTTGCCGTCCTCACCGATCAGGCCCGACGACTTCAGCTGCGATACGTTCACCGCATCCATGTCGGCCTTGCCGGCCTTCACGTTCGACAGCGT
>NZ_JBYSWU010000007.1:216162-219799 GCF_058781505.1 Paraburkholderia sp. FW306-2-2C-D06C
GCGTCGTGCCGCCAGGGCCCGCCAGCGTCGCCGACGTGTAGTTCGGCGTGCCGTCCGCATTCTTGTCGTACGTCACTGCAGCAATCGTCTTGCCGTCCTCGCCGATCAGGCCCGTCGACTTCAGTTGCGACACGTTCACCGCGTCCCGCTCCGCCACGCCAGCCTTCACGTTCGACAGAATCGTGCCGCCCTCACCCGCCAGCGTTGCCGACGTGTACTTCGGCGTGCCGTCAGCATTCTTGTCGTACGTCACTGCAGCCAGTGCCTTGCCATCGTTGCCGATCAGGCCCGACGACTTCAGCTGCGACACGTTCACCGCATCCATGTCGGCCTTGCCGGCCTTCACGTTCGACAGCATCGTGCCGCCAAGACCCGCCAGCGTCGCCGACGTGTAGTTCGGCGTGCCGTCCGCATTCTTGTCGTACGTCATTGCAGCAATCGTCTTGCCGTCCTCGCCGATCAGGCCCGTCGACTTCAGTTGCGACACGTTCACCGCGTCCCGCTCCGCCACGCCAGCCTTCACGTTCGACAGAATCGTGCCACCCTCACCCGCCAGCGTTGCCGACGTGTACTTCGGCGTGCCGTCCGCATTCTTGTCGTACGTCACTGCAGCCAGTGCCTTGCCATCGTTGCCGATCAGGCCCGACGACTTGAGCTGCGACACGTTCACCGCATCCATGTCGGCCTTGCCGGCCTTCACGTTCGACAGCGTCGTGCCGCCAAGACCCGCCAGCGTCGCCGACGTGTAGTTCGGCGTGCCGTCGGCGTTCCTGTCGTACGTCATTGCAGCAATCGTCTTGCCGTCCTCACCGATCAGGCCCGACGACTTCAGCTGCGAAACGTTCACTGCGTCCTTGTCTGCCTTGCCCGCCGCGACATTCGACAGCGTCGTGCCGCCTGCTCCGTCCAGCGTCGCCTTCGCCTTCGACGCATCGTCGTATGACACCGACAGCGGATTCATGCCGCCTTCCACGTCGCGAATCGCACCGGCCAGCTGATCGACGTTCACTGCATCCGTACCGGCCGTACCCTGCGCGACATTCGACAGCTTCACCGGGCTCACGGACTTTCCACCGCCCAGCGTTACCGAACCGTAGTTCGTCGTGCCATCGGCCTTCCTGTCGTACGTCACCGCAGCAATCGACTTGCCGTCGTCGCCGATCAGGCCCGAGCCCTTCAGCTGGCTCACGTTCACCGCGTCCTTGTCCGCCACACCAGCCTTCACGTTCGACAGGATCGTGCCGTCCGTGCCGCCCAGCGTCGCCTTCGCCTTCGACGCATCGTCGTATGTCACGGCCAGCGATTGGCCCGTCGTCGGGTCGATCACGCCACCGTCCTTCAGCGAGTCACGCAGGTCGCCAATGTCCTGGTTCGTCGCGTACAGCTGCGAACCGTTCACCGCGTCCTTGCTCGTCGCCGACAGCACGCCATCGGCCACGTTGTGGATCGCCACCGGCGTACCGGCGTTGCCCAGCGTGATGTCCGACTTCGTCGCGTCGTCGTACGTCACGCCCAGCGACGTCAGATTGCCCGAACCGTCTTCGCCAACCAGGCCCGTGCTCTTCAGCTGGCCAAGGTTCAGCGCATCGCCGTCGTCCGTTGCATTCGCGACGTTCTTCAGCTGCGTGCCGTTCACACCAGCGAGCGTCGCCGAACCGAGATTCGTCGTGCCGTCGGCGTTCCTGTCGTACGTCACTGCAGCAATCGACTTGCCGTCCTCACCGACCAGGCCCGACGACTTCAGCTGCGACACGTTCACCGCGTCCATGTCCGCCTTGCCCGCCGCGACATTCGACAGCGTCGTGCCGCCTGCTCCGCCCAGCGTCGCCTTCGCCTTCGACGCATCGTCGTACGACACCGACAGCGGATTCATGCCGCCTTCCACGTCGCGAATCGCACCGGCCAGCTGATCGACGTTCACTGCATCCGTACCGGCCGTACCCTGCGCGACATTCGACAGCTTCACCGGGCTCACGGACTTTCCACCGCCCAGCGTTACCGAACCGTAGTTCGTCGTGCCGTCGGCCTTCCTGTCGTACGTCACCGCAGCAATCGACTTGCCGTCCTCACCGACCAGGCCCGACGACTTCAGCTGCGACACGTTCACCGCGTCCTTGTCCGCCACGCCGGCCTTCACGTTCGACAGGATCGTGCCGTCCGTGCCGCCCAGCGTTGCCTTCGCCTTCGACGCATCGTCGTATGTCACGGCCAGCGACGTCATGCCCTTGTTCGGATCGTTCGGGTCGACCTGCGCCACCAGACCGGCTTCCTTCAGCTGGCCAAGGTTCAGCGCATCGCCGTCGTCCGTTGCATTCGCCACGTTCTTCAGCTGCGTACCGTTCACACCGGCCAGCGTCGCCGAACCGAGATTCGTCGTGCCGTCGGCGTTCCTGTCGTACGTCACCGCAGCAATCGACTTGCCGTCCTCACCGATCAGGCCCGAGCCCTTCAGCTGCGATACGTTCACCGCGTCCTTGTCGGCCACACCAGCCTTCACGTTCGACAGGATCGTGCCGTCCGCGCCGCCCAGCGTTGCCTTCGCCTTCGACGCATCGTCGTATGTCACGGCCAGCGATTCGCCCGTCGTCGGATCGATCACACCGCCGTCCTTCAGCGAGTCACGCAGGTCGCCAATGTCCTGGTTCGTCGCGTACAGCTGCGAACCGTTCACCGCGTCCTTGCTCGTCGCCGACAGCACGCCATCGGCCACGTTGTGGATCGCCACCGGCGTACCGGCGTTGCCCAGCGTGATGCTTTCCTTGTCGCCGTTGTCGTACGTCACGGCCAGCGACGTCACGCCCTTGTTCGGATCGTTCGGATCGACCTGCGTCACCAGACCGGCTTCCTTCAGCTGGCCAAGGTTCAGCGCGTCGCCGTCGTCCGTTGCATCTGCCACGTTCTTCAACTGCGTACCGTTCACACCAGCCAGCGTCGCCGAACCGAGATTCGTCGTGCCGTCGGCGTTCCTGTCGTACGTCACTGCAGCAATCGACTTGCCATCCTCACCGACCAGGCCCGACGACTTCAGCTGGCTCACGTTCACCGCGTCCATGTCAGCCTTGCCGGCCTTCACGTTCGACAGGATCGTGCCGCCTGCTCCGTCCAGCGTCGCCTTGGTCTTCGATACATCGTCGTACGACACCGACAGCGGATTCATGCCGCCTTCCACGTCGCGAATCGCACCGGCCAGCTGATCGACGTTCACTGCATCCGTACCGGCCGTACCCTGCGCGACATTCGACAGCTTCACCGGGCTCACGGACTTTCCACCGCCCAGCGTTACCGAACCGTAGTTCGTCGCGCCATCGGCCTTCCTGTCGTACGTCACTGCAGCAATCGACTTGCCGTCGTCGCCGATCAGGCCCGAGCCCTTCAGCTGGCTCACGTTCACCGCGTCCTTGTCCGCCACGCCGGCCTTCACGTTCGACAGGATCGTGCCGTCCGTGCCGCCCAGCGTTGCCTTCGCCTTCGACGCATCGTCGTATGTCACGGCCAGCGACGTCACGCCCTTGTTCGGATCGTTCGGGTCGACCTGCGCCACCAGACCGGCTTCCTTCAGTTGGCCAAGGTTCAGCGCATCGCCGTCGTCCGTTGCATTCGCCACGTTCTTCAGCTGCGTACCGTTCTCGCCGGCCAG
>NZ_JBYSWU010000080.1:0-20978 GCF_058781505.1 Paraburkholderia sp. FW306-2-2C-D06C
GCTCTGGCAGCAATGCTAACCCGCGTCTGATTCCTCACGGCAGGCCAGCCTTTGCCTCACGGGAGTCATAGTGTCTAACCCGTCTCCTGGAAAAATGAATCGTCGCCTCCTATGTGTTGATGGCGCTCCAGGGCGAGTTTATTTGGCCTTTGGGTTCGTCGCAACGCGGTCACTATGGCGGGCTCTGACCACCCGGGCAGGGGACGCGCTACGCCACTCGGGAGCGACGACCCGAAACCGGCCTCGGTGTCGGCGGGTTTTTTGCCGAGCGTCCACAGGGTACGTTGCTTTCGCTCCTTGATTCTCGCCAGCACGCCACCTATTGTGGAAAGTGCCATAACGGCACAAGACATAAGGAGTACATCATGCCGTCGCCCAAAAAGGCCTCGCCTGCTCACGGGGCTGAAGCCGAGATGTCGAGCAAGAAGAAGGTAGCCTCGCCGGCGAAGGCCGCCGGCAAGGCGCAGGGCGAGAAAAGCCCCCAAATGACCAAGCAGCGCCCCAAGAACAAGTCGAAAGCCTGAAACGGAAACGCCCCAGAAACGGGGCGTTTCAATTTGCTGTCAAAGTCCATGAGCTCGACGTGCAACATAGACTGCACATGCTGCTGCCGGCAGCATAAGGAAGCGTTGCTGGACCAGCATCACGGTCAATGGATGGCACCCTCGGTGCTTGACCGTTACATCGGGCATCACATAGTTGCAGGGAGGCGAGGAAAGCATCTTCTCGTGGAAAGGAGGCGAACCCACGATGCTGGGTCTCGACTAACCGACGAGTGATGCGAATTCCTGAAAGAGAACGACTCCTTGTCGGCATAAGCGTCGACGGTCACGTCGCATTCACGCCCCCAAATCGGTAGCCCTCAAACTCGGTGATGGACAAAACCGCGACCAGGAAGGCGCTGCCAGAAGAACCTGGCGGCGAAGAAGGCTGTGGCGGTTTCGGACACGCGAAGAAATTCGCGGCTGGAAAAATATGACCGACCACCGACGCCATCAAGTGATTAGCGACAGGTCCCGCCGCGAGCCAAAGCTGCAGCGCGAATCGCCAGATTCGTTGGCGCGGGCAGCGCATCCCTCGGGCGGCGCCCCATAAGCCTGCGAGCTGGCTAATTGCTGGCTCTCCGATGTCGCTACCGTAGCGACACAATCAGGCTGCTCCTGCGTCCACCGCCATGAGATAGTGCATCAACGTTTCTAATGCGGAGGAATTATGCCAGGGCGACGTAAGGAACAGCATCGTCTTGAAACCATTGCTGGTTGCGTGCTGCGGTTCTCGGAGCCAATGATGGCATCGTATCGACTGCCAGCCTCGTTACCGGCGTGGCATCAGCACACGCTGCTCACAGTAGCATTGTGCTCACGGCAGTGGCCGGGCTGGTAGCCGGGGCCATGTCGATGGCGACTGGAGAATACGTATCTGTCTCCTCGCAGGCAGATACCGAGAAGGCAGCTCTGGTCGAAGAGCAGGCCGAACTCGATGCCGACTTTCCGCGCGAGCATCGAGAATTGGCGGCAATCTATGTGCGTCGCGGTCTGGATTTGCCGCTAGCCAAACAGGTCGCCGAAATACTCATGGCCCACGACGCGCTTGGCGCTCACGCACGTGATGAGCTGGGCATTTCGAAAGTGACGTCCGCCCGACCTTTGCAAGCAGCATTGGCTTCTGCCTGCAGCTTTTCGGTGGGCGCAGCCTTGCCGGCTATCGTTGCCGCCCTGGCGCCCGAACCGGTGCTGGTTCCACTTATAGTCTTCTCTGCCTTGGTTTCGCTAGCCTTTCTGGGCGGCTTGGCCGCAAATGCGGGCGGAGCGAAAGTCGGCGCAGGCGTCATCCGCGTGGTCTTCTGGAGTGCCCTGGCAATGGACGTGTCATCAGGTGTTGGCGCTCTGTTTGGCGCAGTAGCATGAGGCGCCGCGCTCGCATCGTGTCGGCTCGGGCGCCCAACCAACATCTCACGGGCCATCCAAGGCACGCGGGCAAAGAAATCTGGCGGATGGAGCGAACGCCGAGCGAGTTTTCCGCTGCGAACACGGCGACGCCGGCGCGTCTAGCTATTGCGCGACGAAATTTGCCGTAGAAGGCATCACCGAGTGCTTGGCCATCGAGGTCGCCCCGTTGGGGATTCATGTGACGGTAGTGGGGCCAGGATACTTCAGCACTGAGTATCTCAGCGGCATTCCGTCAAGTAAGCGAAAAAAGTAATCGACGCATATGCTGCGACGGCGCGGGCTACGCGTGAAGCAACGGTCGCTGTCAATGGAAAAGAGGCCAACGACCCGAAGAAGCTGGCGCAGGCACTTAGCACGCTCGCCAATGCCGATACGCCGCCGTTGCGCTTGCAATGCTTTGAAGACCGGATTGCAGTAACTTGCCCGGTTCCCCAAGGTATGGCAGAGATACACTATCAGATGATACAAGACGGAGTTCGAGATGCAGGGAAGATTAAGGCAGTAGTTGATGCAAGATGGGCGCCGAAGGGGTAGCAGCACATGACGTCCTTCCATCAAGGAGTCAACGAGGAGCAAGACATGGAACTTAAATGTGTTGTGGCGGTTGTCCGGCCGGACGTTCTGCAAACTCTGGAAAAGAGGCTCGGCGCTATTGATATCCACGGCATAACCGTCAGCAAGGTAAAAGGGTTCGGCGCGCATCCAAACCTGTTTGCCGATGATTGGACGACCGAACACCTCAAAATCGAAATTTTCGCCCAGGCATCGGACGTTGAAACCCTCGTAAGAGCAATCATGGATATCGCGCGCGTCGGGCCGGCCGGAGACGGCATAGTCGCGATTATTCCCGTCGAAAGGTTTTTCCGCGTCCGCACGCAGTCAGAGGCAATACCTTGACCTGATGGCTCACGCCGATGGTCCTGAGTGCGGTCGCCCCGGCTCTGGCACGGGAGGCCGAAAAGGACAACGGTGCAGACTGGGTCCGTGCGTTGCTCGGTGAAATGAGCCGGTCTTGTCGCCGGCCATTCCAGCGGAGCTTTAAATGGCACACGAACAGCATCAACCTTGCATCTCGGCCTTCGACGCATGAGCGACGGCTTGCGACCACTGCGTCGCTTCCCGTTTGTGAGAGGAACATGCGACCGAAATGGCCGAACGCATAAAACTCGATGTCGATTGCGCGGCGGTCTGCCGCCTTGCATCCGGAGGCATGGTATGCAGCCGCCGCCACGCGACGGCTATCGGTGCCTTGTGCGCGCAGGTGTGCTGCGTGCGCCGCAGAATGCAAGGAGCACCAGGAGGAGCATTGCAAACGCTGTACGGGAGCGTGTCGCAAGTGTGCCCGCGAATGGCTAGCAAAACCGCAAAGCCCGGCGGCAGAAAAACTCTGTCAGTCGGCAATGCTCACATGGCTATGTGCCGTCGAGAAAGCACAATGCCCGGCGAACCGGGCACTTGCGTTGCAAAAGAAGAGCTGCCTCTTAGGCCGGCGTGATGTTTGCAGCCTGCTTGCCCTTCGGGCCTTGCTTCACTTCGAAGCTCACCTTCTGGTTTTCCTGGAGGGATTTGAAGCCGTTTCCCTGGATTTCAGAAAAATGCGCGAACAGGTCTTCGCCGCCGCCGTCCGGCGTGATGAAGCCAAAGCCCTTTGCATCGTTGAACCACTTCACAGTACCTGTTGCCATTTTCCTGAATTTTCCAAAAAGTTTTGTCTTGTTGTCACATTCAGCGGAACGGCAGAACGTGACGGTTTCTTTGTACCATGGGGAAATGACAGCCGACAACCAGGGGCGCTACCCGTTGCTTCCGAAAATGTCGAGACCGCAGCGCGAGACCGAAAACAGGTCACCCCCGCGACTTTAACCGTCTGTGCGAGAGCCCAAGGTCAGTGACGACTACTTCCAGTCGGGTGGTCCGGTCTCTCGGCTCGGCGGAACGAGGCGTGCCCCTTTGACGCGCCGGAGTTACCGTTTCGAAGAGTACGGATTGAGAGCGCCTTTCTGAACTTCTCGGCGTGGACGTCGCGTGGCTATGCGCAAGTGAAGGCTAGGCCACAGCATGTCATGGCAGTTCTCATCGGACACGGCCTCGCATGTTGTTTGACTTGTCACCACTCACCGGCACCTCGGTCGGCTCACGTGCCGGGCTCTTGCCATTGACCGGCATCACGGTCGAAATGGCATGTTTGAAAACAAGTTGCACGCCTGGACCAGACTCCAGCAGAACTGCAAACTGGTCAAAGCCGGCCAGTTGACCACTCAGTCTGATGCCGTTCACGAGGAACACGTTTACGGTGGTCTTGTCCTTTACGAGCGTCTGCAGAAAGTCGTCTTGTACGCATGGCTGCGCATCTGGTCGGCAGGGAACTCTCGTGTTGAAGTTTCTTATTGGGTCCGCCTCATCTTCTGAGGCAACCCAGACTGCGCTTAGCCTGCCACTACGAGCGGGATTTTTTTGGCCGTGCGTGATATTAGGACACGACAAGAACCAACTTTGGTTATTGTGCCGGTCCGTCCGAATTCACGAGCAGGTTATCCAGTGTGAAACCGGAGAGCCCGTGCCGGAGGGCTGCTAGCGGCCGACATCGTCAAAAACACCTCACTCTTTCACTGAAGGTGTAAGCGTACAATGTCCCGGAGCACGACCGGCGGCGGAGAACAACATGTCAAATCAAGCCTCAGTTCAAGACGAATTCCTGCAGACACTGCTCAAGGGAAAGACCCCGGCAAGCGTTTACCTGATTAACGGAATCAGACTGAGCGGCCAGGTCGCGTCGTTCGACTCATACGTAGTTCTCCTGGAGTCCCCGTCCGGCCACCAGATGGTATACAAGCACGCAATCTCTACGGTGATGCCCAGCACAGGGGAGCGGGCGCCACGGTCGCTTCCCAATGCGGAAGACAATCGGGCGAGAACCTCGCGCGAGTAGTGCACGGGTGCTACGCGTAAGTGTGGTCCCTCGTTAAGCGAGTGAGGCACGCCCCAGGTATCCGACGCACGCTATTCCGGAGCAACAGCCCATCGCGACACGGCATCCGCCTCAAGGGGGAGCCCGACAAGCTCGATGGGTTCGCCGGCCGCCTCCGATTGCAAATTTAGCGGCTTCAATGGATGTGTGCTTGGCGGTCACCGCGCTTGAGGCGATGGACGGTTAGCGAATTTTCGCACGGGGGCCCACGACCGACAGCGTGTGCCAGCGTCCGGGGCTGGCAGGGGATAGTCGTCCAGCTTCAGATGCTTGTGGCACATGTGCCCGTGTTGTCCATGACCTTGCCAAGAAAATGTCGGAATAAGTGTCGCAGGGCGTGGCGGGTATACGGGCGGCATCGGCCACCTCAAAACGTTTCTGGCGCCGCACAAGCACGCCGAGGCTGCGGTGCGGTTCGAAACCGCACTGGGCAATCAAACGCCCACGACTTCACGGTCATTCAACGCGGACGCGCGCCGCCGCTGGAACCCTCACTTAGCGGCAGCCGCGTTGAACATTGCCCGCAGTATTTCTTTGTGCTCGGACCTTAACTGGTGAGCACTGGCAGGCAAATCGATGACGACCTTGAATTTGAGGTCACCGTTCTCTCCGGTCTTCGAATTCTTCAACCCCGCCTTTTCCATCGTGACGATTTTCCCTGCTCGGGTCATTGGCGGCACGGCGACCTTGACCTGCGTGCCGAATAACTCGACCGGGACCGAGCCGCCCAGCATGGCTGTGACAAAGTCCACCGTAAGGTCCCGGGTCAGGGTAAGGCCGTGCAACTCGTAGGTGCGATGCGCCTGAATCTTGATGCGACAGAAAGCCGAACCCGGCGCACCCCCGTTCAGACCAGGGCCTCCAGCGCCCTTAACACGCAGAACCGTGCCTTCGGCGACACCGGGCGGGACAGTCACCCTTATCGTCTTCTCAGTCTTGACTACGCCCTTTTCGTTGCAGTTCGGACATCGTGTCTCGTCGACCGCGCCGTAGCCACTGCACGTTCTGCAGTTGCGCCCATGGCCGTTTTTGCCGTCGCCGCCGCATGACGGACACGCGAAACGACCGGCGAGCTTGCCGTTTCCGTCACAGGTCCCGCACGGCCTCGGCGCACGCATCGTTACGTCCACAGCGCCGCCGAAAATTACCGTTTCGAGCGGGACCGTCATCTTGCATTCGATATCCGCACCTTGGACCGGCGGCGGTCCACGTCGCCTGTTCCATTGCGCCCGGACGGCCTCGTCAAAGGACGAGCCTGGCGACGCATTGCCGGATGAGCTAGACCGGCGTGGTGAAATCTGGAGGTCGTAAAGCTCTCGCTTGCGCGGGTCGCTCAGCACGTCGTACGCGCTCCTGATTTGCTGGAACCGCGTTTTGGCGTCGTGCGGGTTGGCCGGGTTGCGGTCCGGGTGCCAGCGCATCGCCAATCGGCGGTACGCCTTCACGATATCGTCGGCAGACGCGGTGCTCGCAACGCCAAGCGTCTGATAATGCGTGTCTGAGTTCAACGTTTAACTGCCAGTAACGGTCCCGCAGAGTATGCCGGCGCAATTGAATGTCCATTGTACTGAATGTCACTGGCGGTTCGGGAAATCGCCCCTGGGAACGCGACGCGCTCGTCAGCCGTTGGCTCGCCGGCGCGCCGTTCCAGGGTGGGGCCAGGTCGGGCTTAGTGGGCGGTGGAACGACCGGTGCTGGTCCAGGGGCCCCGAGTTGTAGCGTACTTCACGGATTGGGCTACTCCCCAAGCAACTCAGCACCATGCGCACGAATCGCTGCAATCAGCTCTGCGGCAGTAATCTCGTAGCGTATTTCGCGATGAATGCCGGGCTTCCGTTGGTCGACGTCGATGAGCAGGACGGCCTTGCCGTCTGCCGCCGCTTCCAGTCGCAAGACGCGCACGTCTTGGCCGGTCGTGTCGTCTCGCTCAGTCATCAGAATCATCGTGCCTGTCGCACCGTTGATACGCATGAAACATCTCCCATTGCTTGCATTTCATCGGGGTTCGATTGCCCGGCCGAACATCCGTCGCGGCGTCGGCTGCACCCACCGGCCAAGTTGAGCTACGAAGCTGCCTGCGGCGGGACGTCGCAAACAGCGGATGAACCGGTGACGAGCTGCATGCTATAGATGCGTCGCTGTCGGATTTTCGCCTGACGTGCGGGACATGAGGATGTCAAACGCTTCGCGCGCGTCTTTCAGTTCTTGCATCGCGACTTCGAACGCCACGAGCTCCAGCGTCGACGGCTGTCCGTCTCCATCCGAAGCAAAGCGCGGTTGAAGAGCGGCCAGCGCAGCTTGAACTGCCCGAGCAGCATTCACCACTCGTTCCAGCGCAAGTGCTTCATCAGTTGGCTTCCTTACTGTGGGCATACGGCTCCTTGCGACAAAGCAGCGCTACCGAAGGCGCCATTCCGGCCGTGCAAAACTCCAGCGACGAGAAAACGCATACCTGTATAAACACCCGGTAGTATGAGCGCCGTTGCGGCTCGGCGCAGCCGCTCGGTCCGGGCGGAGCGAGCGGCGACGTCTAACCCAATCACACACTTGTGTAAGCACGTATTGTTAGCTCCTGCTCTCAGGCGGGAACACGCGCCAGGTACCGTCATCGTGCCGGAAGAAAAAAAGCGCAACCGGGCCTTCGGGTCGCAGTGCCTCAACGCATACATAACGTCTCCCGTTCGAGGCTGTGCGACCGAATCGGGTTACCCGAACTGGTGTCGCGGAAGTTGGCGTCAGCCATCTTTCAACCAGTGAACGCAAGGACTTTTCTGCGGTGGTCATCCGCTTCTCCTTCAACCTCGCTCCCGTTGGTTCGGTCGTGCCCCATTGGACTTGGCACGACGAAGTTTCGGCCACAAGGAGTCTGGTCAATTCGCATGATTGACAGTGGACGCAACCCAACGAAGCAACGGTGGCTACCCGCGCAACCATGCCTGCGGATTTCTGGCTCAGGCCACTGCCCCATGACGGGGTCCGAGGCGCGCTGGACGCCGCTGTGCTTCAAAAGGCCACGCGCAAAAAAAAAGCGAGCAGAGGCTCGCTTGAAGAATTAGACGGCGGTGGCCGACGTCAAAAACACTATTACTTCTCAACGGCGGCGACTGGTACGACGGCGTGTCGAGTCCGCTTAGCCGAGGCCGACGACGCAGCGCTAACATTGCTTTCGGCAATCTCCACCGCTTGCTTCGTAGCGTTTTTGGCAGCTTCATACGTCGTGCTGGCCGTTTCGCTGGCCGTCGTGATGAATGTCTTCCATGCTGCCACGGCGGTTTCGCTTCCGGCCGGTGCGTTCTTCGCGAGCTTGTCGACGAACTCTTGCGTCTCCCGATAGTGCTGCTGGAGCTGCGCTTCAGCCGCCGCCGCGAATTCACCTTGCGTGCTGGAGATGATTTCGTACACGTTACGGCCGTACGACTGCGCTTTGTCTGTCACGGACTGCGTATAGCTGGCCTGCAGAGCGAACAGCTCCTGTGGGCCTTTGGCCGAAAGCGCCTTGGTCGCGATTTCCTGATTTTCGGCGAGCGTCGATTTGACCACTTGCAGGTTCAGCGCAACCAGCTTTTCGATGCCTTCGAAAGCTTTGGTCAGGAGACCAGATATCGTTTCGAAACCGACCTTCTGCGCAGCGACCAATTGTTCAGGGGTGAGACCGCTCATCACTAACTCCATAGGGGTTGAAGTGGCGAATCTCCGGAACACCGCCGGACGGAATCACGAACGACGCGCCACAGAGTAGGAAGCGTTGTTGCGATGCAGCAGAACCCATTCTAGGGCCGGGCGCGCGAATGTCAATTGCTTGTGGCGTTGCGGCGATACGCGGCGTGTGCGAGAGACGCTGAATGCCCCGCTGATGTTGACGCACAGCCGTACTCCAGGGAAAACCCGGTCAACGCTTAGGCCTTGCTTGGAGGCCGCACATGAACGTTTACTTGGGCGTGTGCAACGCCGCAAAAAGGGTTGCAGTCAACCGGCCGAAGCCGTTGTGGCGCGCTGTCGAACTCACCAAGGGGCGCATCCAGCGGACCGCCCGACCTATACCTACGCGGCAGCCCATCACCCAAAAGCTGCGAGGTACTCACTCACTGAAGGCTCGGCACGCGTAACGACAGGCGCTGCGTGAATAAAAAGCAACCGGCGCAACTGAAAGCACATGGCATTGGGCGACCATGCCATCAGACGAACGGGAGCCACTGTCGTCGTATTGGCGCTTAAGCGAATACACAAAGGATTACATATTAAAAAGCATCGGATGCGCCGAGAAGATGCAGCCTGACGCGAGGGAGTATGCAGGACGCATTGACGCTTTTTTCGCGAGACGAATTGTTCTCTGCATGAAAGAATAGTGCAATACAGGACCCGGGCGAATCGGTCCAATGGCCTGACCTGCAATTCATGAGCGGGACCGCCACGTCAATCGTTGACGCTTCACTTTAGAGCATTTTGTTCCATGAACGTAGCACAAAAGAGAGAGGGGGCAGCATGGCAAAGCGAATCGCGTACGTGACCGGCGGCATGGGTGGAATTGGAACAGCAATATGTCAGCGTCTGCATATGGATGGGCTAACCGTCGTGGCCGGATGCGGACCGAATTCGCCACGACGGGAGCGATGGTTAGCCGAGCAGTCAGAGCTTGGATTTTCCTTCACCGCCTCGGAGGGCAACGTCGGGGACTGGGAATCGACGGAGGCCGCCCTCGCGAAGGTGAAGAAAGAGGTCGGTGACGTTGACGTGCTCGTGAACAATGCCGGCATTACGCGGGACGGCGTGTTTCGCAAAATGTCGCGAGAGAACTGGAGCAATGTCATTGACACGAACCTGACGAGCCTTTTCAATGTGACCAAACAGGTCATTGAGGCTATGGTCAGCAAAGAGTGGGGCCGGATAATCAACATCTCGTCCGTGAACGGACAGAAAGGGCAGTTTGGCCAAACCAACTACTCAACTGCCAAGGCGGGCATTCACGGCTTCACGATGTCGCTTGCTCAGGAGGTAGCGACAAAGGGCATCACGGTGAATACGGTTTCCCCCGGGTACATCGGGACGGATATGGTTCGTGCCGTACGTCCCGAAGTATTGGATGCAATCGTCCAGAGCATTCCGGTCCGGCGTCTCGGAGAGGCCACTGAGATTGCATCAATCGTTCTCGTGGCTTGCGAGTGATGAAGCGGCTTTCGCGACCGGAGCAGATTTCTCGCTTAACGGCGGCTTGCACATGGGTTAAGAATCGGCCCGGAGCGCGAAGGGCACGGCCCCAAAGCTCATGGCTCTAGCGCCCGTGACTGCTCCCCACGCGCCCGACCACCGAATTACCGTAGTTTGCGGGCATGGTGTCGGTAAATAGATGCCGCGGTAGCCATTGGTCGAGAGCAGTACGGTCACGCGCCTAACACGCGGGTCGCGATTCTGTGAGCCGGTCGCGCAAGCCAGCCCAAGCGTGATGCGCTCAAGCTATGCGGCGGTCAGGGTGTTGCAGGCAAGGCATGCCGTCTCTTCGGGCCACTCGTCGACATCCGCAAACTAGACCTCGCCGTCGAGGCAGGCGACGAAGGTCACGCCTACGACGCGATAGTTTCCTGTGACGTTGACGTGTCCTGGTTCACGGAAAGGTCATCAAACGCTGCACCTTCGTACCCAAGGGCGCTTGTTGGGACGGTCGCCGCCGTGGGGCGGCGACAGGAATGTGTTTGTCCTACAATACGAAAGGCGGCGCGCCTGGCGTTGCCCGCGACCACAACCTCTGCGCTGGGAAAGGCACTGCCGGATTGAGCGGTGAGGTAATTCGCGCCCCAACGCGATTGGCCTGCCGGCGCAGCGTTAGCCGGTACAGGTTCTAGCAGATTGGCGGTTGTCGATGGAGCAACTCTTTGTTTCCCGCGCTAGCGCCATTGAACGACTTCTCGAGAGAAGGCGGGAACTCACATCCGAAGTTGAATTCAACCCGTCTCTTGCGGTCGCGATTGAGGACGTCGAGCGGCTTCTGCTTCACGTCAGAGCTGGTCGCCTGGATGTGTTTGAGTTCACCGACGGCACGGGAGAGATATCTCGCATTTACATTTTGTAGATGCGGCGCTGGCTGTCCTGGTCGCGCGCCGTCATCGGGATGCCGAAGTCACAAACCGAGGCGGAAAAGAGCTTGAACGTTCCTATCGCCGCACGGCCGGACGGTGGCTTCGCGCCCGGTGTCGCGCGCGTGACTGAGAGAAGCGCAAGAATAGTCGTGATGCGGTAGCTGGGTATGGCTCTGGTTGTGAAAGCGAGGCGCCCTGACGGAGCGCCGGCGCCTCATCGACTCAGGCTGCGTCGGATGCTGAGTCAGCGGGGGACTCAACCGCCTCAGGAATAATCTCCGTCGAGGATGCGCAATTTTTCGTCAATGTCGGGAAGGGCATGGCCCGCCGCGCGGACTTCTGCCACCAGCCTGTGTGCATACGAGCGGCAGTTTTCGAGCGTGCTGTGCAATTGTGGCTCGGTCTGCAGTGCGGCAACCGCTGTTTCAATTTCTGTCGGCGAGTCACTCAAAAGCGCTGCGACCACTTCTTGCGGCGGTATCGGCGAAGCGTGACTGCGTAGCTGGCGCATCCAGTCGGTTGCATATAGTGCAGCATGGCGTTCCCGCTGAACGGTCTCGGCTTTCTCGAGCGCCGCGAGATGGCGGGCATTGTTGTGAAGCGCCGAGCGCCAAACGTCCATGACCTTGCCCCGCAGTTCTGCAATTGCGCCTCCGAGCGACTCGTTTTCGCCCCCGGCCATCAGACGATGGTCTTCAAGCTTGTCCAACCGCTCTCTCAGCCTGTTCAGAAGTGGGTGCCAGTCGGCGGGCAGCTCTGTGAATCCATAAAACTCCCGGGCGAGTTCAGCGAGTTCGTTGCGAATATTAACTAGCGCCTCATAGTCCGCGACACGCGCTTCATAGACGTCGCTTGAGGTGACAACCTGGCGATGTAGGGGAAACAGGGGATTGTTATAGCGCCGCTGCAGATGCCGCTCCATGGCACCCTGCGCCGCGCTCCATTTCCACCGAGGCAGGGTGCGGGCGTCAAAGCCCGGGATAGCCTGTACCATCGGTTTGAAAAGCGGCAGTGCTTCCTCAGTGGCACTGCGAAGGCAACCCGCCAGCTTGATGTCGTTGCCCTCGAAGTCGACACCCGAGCGACCATAGTGAGGCGAGTCGGGGGACTGAAGCAGGAGGCCTGTTGCCAGAAAAAACTCCATTGACAGCGTCACCATCTGGCCACTTTGTAGGAAGCTGCGTTGTTCAATCGGAGTCGCGTCGAATGACTGGATAAGACGATTCTCCAGTTCAATCAGATTGTCAAGAACGTCCCCCGTGGACGGCTGAGTCTCGTCCGCGAGCAGGCAAAACGTGTCGCGAGCCATTCTCGCGGCGACCACCCCATGCTTTTCTGCAAAGACCCAGAACCAGAGGGCGAGCAGATAGCCTTTCGTCGCACTCCGCGCGACGTTCTCAACGTTGGGCGCGAACACTATGTCAGGTGCGTGCCAGTTTGAAAAAGGCGGCGTGTCTGCTTGCATCAGCATACCAAGCAGATGCCGCAACGCCTCATAGGTGTCGGTTGGCCGTTCGGACGCACCGGGAGCAGGCGAGCTTGTCTTGTTCCAGAACTTCCAGTCCACGATTTCCTCGACGGTGCAATACACGCTTTTTTCGGGGCACGATTACCGCCCAGATAGCAAATTCTGAGGTCTCGCCAATCATGGCGTCTTGCGCACTCGAAGGCAAGGTCTGCCTGACGATTCGCCGCGCTTGGAGGTCGCCGCTTCTTGGGTCGTCCTCATCCGCTCGAGTATCCGACTTTGTCCGCAGGAGGTCAGGCTCCTTCAGCCCGCGCTTAGCGCGGTTGGCAAGCGGCCCATCGCGTTTTTGCAGCCACCGCATGCGCCAGATGGCCTCGGACAGCACCACATCGGTCTTTCCCTTGAGCAGGTAATGCTCGTAAAGGCGCAGAAGACTGCCGACTCTTTATGGTCAGCCGAACAAATCCTGCGAGCAGGCAGTTGCGCTGCGCTGATTTATTGGACGCAGCATGTTCAGGCTTCCTCGCTGCGCCGTTTGCATCTTGCCGCGCAGTCGTCCGAAACCCTGTTCGTCGTGGTAAGGCCGCTGGCTGCAGCGCAAGATTCGTCGCTCGCACTGCTGCGACCGGCATCCGATGGCCTGATTGTCGAAATCGTAAAGCGACGAGGCCCGACACTCGCCGAGCCTTTGTCCATTGCACTGCAACCAACTCGCGTTTTGCTTTCAAACCGGAGGCGCGCAGTGTGAAGCCCGTTCGTGGATGTTGCCGGGGACGCGCGAAGTGTTGAACCGGCGCGCGCGTGAGTAGTCCTAGACTCTCTCATACAATGCACCAATGGCTTGCAATAGATGGGGTCGAACCACGGTCAACGATTCGTCGACGAGAAATTTCAAATTTGCACTTGCGTTGATTCTCGTGGCTGCGCCCACATCTGCTGGAGCTGAGTATCGACCGTAGGCAGGCAGATAAGCATGGCGAAACCCGAATTCATTGAGCCAGATAGTGCACGTCCCGAGTTGTTGTGCTTTCTTGTCGCGATTGCAGCGGCATCATATGCGTTGACTAACGATTGGCGCGTGGACCACGTCGTCGATTGCTGCCGTTCGCGGCTAAAAAAGGACCGGCTCAAGATGCACTGGCTCGACCGGGTTCGTCTCGGTCAGCTTGCCCTCAAGATTGCCAGCAGTGACCTGCTGGAGGCCGGAGTCGCGGTTCGGCTGTCCAGCGTGCAGGCACTGTTTACCAGTGAAATGGAACTCAACGGTTCGAGCACGATGGTGCAGCGGATGATGGTGCTTTGTCACGACGCGCTGTGAGGACAGTGGGCGAGCCACCGGAGTGAGGTATGTGCTGCTCGGCTCAAATCGAAACGGACTATCGCAAGTACGTGAAATCTTTCGGCGCCCACATGGACATGCTTCGCGCGGCAGGGTGGCCGACGCTGCTGATGTTCGACGACGTAACGGTTAATTCGGACAACGCCCGGCCTGCCGGAGTTAAGGCCGCGAGTCTTGATGGTGCAACTCGACACCAGATTTTGGTGATGGCCTTCGAGGCTGACAAATGACAGAACCTCAGGCGTCGTGCGATGGAAGACCTGAGAGCCGCGGCGTAGACATAGCAACATCAAAACGCGTCGCAAACCACCATGCCGCACAACCAGGCCATCGCCAGAGTCGAGAAAATTCCTGGATGTCGACGAGGGCATGCGCACCTTGGTATTCTGCCGGCCACGCGCCGGACGTCGCAAGGGCCGCCTCATGAGCGAGGCGCTTGAGGGCGGCGGAGTTGCGGTAGCCACCGGCATGACCCTGGACAATGTGGCAGCATTCCTGCCGTACTTCACGCACTACCTGGTCGGCACCGGTGTCTCGCGCGACACGCATCATTTCGACGAGACCCAACTCGCCCAGTCCGTGCGCAAGGGTTCACGCTACGCTCGGAGTAACTCGCAATGCCGCAAGACTCGATACGGCTCGCTGGCGCGACTTCCGCCGCGGACTCGCTCCTCGCGCAGCTCAAGGCGCGCGTTCTGCTTCTCGCCGCCTTTGTCGGCTCGATGTGGCTGGTCTTTTTCCTGTCCGCTGCGCTGCCGTTCCCGCATCTGAAACAGCACGGCGTGGTGCCGCGCACGCTTAGCGGGCTGCAGGGCATCCTGTTTGCCCCGTGGCTGCACGCAAGCCTCGTGCACCTGATAGCCAACACGGGCGGCCTGCTCGTCCTTGGCTGGCTGTGCATGTGGCCGCGCATCGCGAACTTCTGGCAGGCGACAATCGGTGCGATGCTGGGCGCGGGCCTGTGCGCCTGGCTGGTCGGTGCGCCCTACACGGTGCACATCGGCGCTAGCGGGCTGGTGTTCGGCTACGCTGGCTACCTGGTCGCACGGGGCTACTACACGCGGCACATTCTCGCGATGCTGGTGGCGCTGTTCGTCGCGGGCAGCTACGGGCTGACCATGCTCTTCGGCCTGATGCCGCTCTACCCTGGCGTGTCGTGGCAGAGCCATCTCGGTGGCGCGCTGGGTGGCATCCTTGCCGCGCGCGCAGCGGCCCGCAGTGCACGACTTTCATGACGCAGGAATCCCGGTCGCATTCACACATTGGGCGCACCCCGGTGCTCGGCTGTATCGCCCAGCTCATCTTGAGTAGTCAGATTAAATGAAGGCCCGTGTGTCTCACGTATAGAAGCAAAAAAGCCCCTCAGACTTCCGTCGCGAGGGGCTTCTTTTCCAGCGGCTCGGTTTAGAGAGCGGCGTCCTTCAGCTTCTTCAGCGGGCGCACTTTCAGACGCACCGAAGCGGGCTTTGCGGCAAACCACTTGTCTTCGCCCGTGAACGGGTCCTTGCCGAAGCGCTTCTTCTTTGCCGGCACGTCCTGAGCAACAACCTTCAGCAGACCGGGCAGCGTGAACTCCTTCGCGCCCTTCTTGTGGACCGACGCGAGCACCGTTTCTTCCAGTGCGGCCATCAAAGCCTTCGCGGCTTTCGGCTCGACGCCTGCGCGCTCGGCAAGGTGGGTGGCGAGCGAAGCCTTCGTGAACGAATCCTTGATGGGCTTCAGCGGGGCGGCAGCGACCGCCTTCTTCGTGACAGAGGCCGCAGCCTTCTTCACCGGGGACGCCTTCGCCTTTTTCTCGACCGGAGTCACCGCTTTCTTCGGCGCCGGCTTTGCTGCGGCTTTCGTTGCACTCGTTGTTGCCATAGATTCCTCGTCATTGGTCAAAGGTTGGCCCGAGACCTTTGCCTTTGCGTAGTCACCGACAATACGCAAAGGTCTAAATCCTCAGGCTGGCGCTAGCGTAGCAACACGGATGTGAATCTGCAACGGGCGAGGCCCTAAAACAAGGGGTTTGGCGCCGAAGTGAGGCAAAAACAATGACCTGTACCCCTCCGAAGAAGGCTGCGCCCACGTAAACGGCTATGAGAAAGGGTTTGAAGCAAGGGCAAGAGGAGCAAACCTCTCGCGCAAGTCCAGCTTCGGGTGTCTGGGAGCGCGCCGAGGGCAGCAAAGCAAGGCATTCCCGCTTGGTCGACCGCACCTAACTCCAACTTAAGATTGACAAAAGGCCCGATGTTGGTCAGCGATACCGACTCGACATAGCGCGCGACTTCCTCGTACGCATCCAGACCTTCGCCCTTATTCGTTGCCACTGGTGCGCTCTCGGTATGCCCGGCTTGTTCTCGCCTCAGAACGGACTCAGACTGAGCTCGTTCCCGCGCGCCCGGGCTGTCGCGCTGCTGGCGTGACAAGGCTTCCAGTTTTGCCGCGAGGTACGGCTCCGTCTCCTCGAGCATTCGTAGTCGTAACGGACCCGACGCAGCGAGAACGTGCTGCACTGCCTTCTGGCGCTCAAGTACAAGTGCTTCTCGATTTAGGCCGCGCAGCTTGATGGTAGTCTTCCCTCTATCGGTTAGTCCGAAGACAAGTCCGTCTTCGGCGAAGAGAAGGTGCGAACTAGGGTCGTCGGCACACGGGCCGATGAGAAGGGGCGTCTCCGCCTGGACTTGATTGGCGTTCGCGTCAGGAGGGGCCCGATTTCCCACAACTGGAAAGTAATCACGTTTGTTTCTATTACAGATGGCGCATGCGTAGTAGAGATTGCGCCATTCAAACGCCACGCGCCAATAATGAGTCGGAAGGTAGCTTCCTCGGCTCTCGGAGACGCCACGTCGCGGACGGAAAAAATCGACCACACCATATCTGCCCGGGAGGCGCCGCTGCTCGAAGGTTGGGTGTTATTTCCCTTTGCGGAGGTCCAAATCGCGAAGTTCCTCGAGCGTGCGAACAACCACTTCTGCCTGTTCGCCATTAGTCTCACGGACGCCCTCGATACCCTGGTTAACGAGGAACATTGAGGTTAGCGGAGCGGTGGTCTTTGCTCCGATTTAGAGCGGAACCCTGTTCTGACTCCGTGCTCAAGCCTTTCGCCGCGCATGGCCGCCTCGGCGTGTTGCCCTGTGTGGAGCGGTGACCAGCTACTGATGGAGCGTATGTTTTCTTCAGAAGGCGGATAAGACAGTCTGCCGTACGCACTCGCTTAAGGGCGCGCAACGCGCCCGTGGATTGCTCCGGATTTGCCGCTTCGCGATTGCCCTGTCAATTGCCGGCTTACAGGCCTATAACGTACTTGTAGCACGGGTTTCTATTGGCCAACGGACTTACAACGTCCTGTCCCCAGCGTATCTATTGCGCACCGGCGCACCGTCCTGCCTCGCGCGTTATCAACGTCGCGTCATTCATTGTCCAGATAGTCATCTAGCGGGCTCGGCTTCTCGCGCAATGCGTTCGAAAAGCCGAGATTGGATTCGCTCGCCTGAACGGCGTCAGCATCGACGCTGAATGTCCTTTCGCGGAGCGGAAATCGGAAATCAGCAAGGAGCGGGAAAATGTCTTAGGCAACTTGCGGATGAACCAAGGAGTTGAGATGAATTCAAAACTGATACTGGCGGCGGGCGCTGTCTGCCTGTTCGCAGTCGGCGGAGTGGCACACGCCCAGAGCGCGCCGCAAACGGCGCCACCATCCACACAGTCAGCGATGCAGAAGTCGGAAGCGCCTGCGCAGCCCGGCACTGACACATCGTATGGCGGGGTTCCGGCCACGGGAAGCGCAGCGGCAGGCAGTATGCGCTCGCCGTCCTGCATTCCGAGGACTCCATGCGACATCTTTCACGGCCATTGAGTTGGAGCATCGCCGTCGAGCGTGTCGTCGCGACTTAGCGTCCGACCCGCTCGTCCATCGACGCCGCGTCTCGCGTCTGTCGGAAAGCCGTCGCCTGGGTGTTACTTGAGGTCGTCGTCCGCAATGGGGTTCCTTTGGCCTGACTTTTCTGAAACGGACCTGCGGAGAGAGGGCGACCGAGCAGCCGACCTCTGCCCGAAGTTTGCGTCACGTATCGCTGAAATCTGCGACTTGGTGCATAGTGCAGGCCAGACGCTTGCGGGCATCTCTCTAGGTCGCTAGCTCATTCTCGAATAAAGCCATATGTTGCGTGGGACTCTTTTAACGGAAGGCCTTCGCAGGACCGTAGGCTTCTCGTGACTACGCATCAGGAGTGAAAGGACGTACTCAGAGTTTGAAAGGCCTCGGGCCTTGGCGACCAGCGACGCGTTCGCGCAACGGGCATAGCTGCATGCGTCTACCGGTGGTTGTCGACCCAAGCACGGGCCTCAGCGAGTCCCGCCTGCTGGGCGTCCGCTTCAGTGTCAAAGATTCCGAGGACACAGTCGTGTATCCGGCGCCGGATGAGTCGGCGCGGACGGTAGGCGCCGAGGTGCTGGTCGACGGCTGGCGCGGATTGAACCGCCGATGCCAATCGGGCCAAGCGCGAGCCTTCCGCGGCTTCCCTTTGCGTTTGCGCAAGTTCGAGGCGGCCGAATAATGCACTCGTGGTGTCAGGAATAGTCCGCCAGGTGGCAGCAATGCTCCCATGGCTGAGCGTCGTCGGAAATGGACGATGCCCGGCGAACCGGGCATCGTATGCTGCAGTGATGCAGATTTTCTCTTAGACCGGCGTGATGTTTGCGGCCTGCTTGCCTTTCGGGCCCATCTTCACGTCGAAGCTGACCTTCTGGTTTTCCTGCAATGACTTGAATCCCGCTGCCCTGATTTCCGAGAAGTGGGCAAACAAGTCCGCACCGCCGTCGTCCGGCGTGATAAAGCCGAAGCCTTTCGCGTCGTTGAACCACTTTACTGTGCCTGTTTCCATCATTCAATCCAACAAAGTGTAAAGAGCGCACCGAATTCCGTACGCCTGAATCTTGTACATATTGCAACAGCGGAAGTTACTGCCCGGCGCTCAACCACAGTGTTGAAACCGCTATCCAAGACTCCGACACCGAATTTGTAGCCGATTGCGGAGTACGGGTCAATTCGGGCGGCGGTCTCAAATGTGAGGTGCAACACCTTGTCTCGTATAAAGTGCCGCGATGCAAGAAAAGACGTACTATCAGCACGCCCGATGATTCAGGACTGCGTTCCCGTTGTTTGGTAAGCCGTGTGGGGTTTGTCCAGACGAAGTATGTTACTGCGACTCGAGAGCGTCGAGTCGTGCTTGCGCAATCTCGCCCGGGTGTTCGCAGTGGTACGCGTCGAACAACTGTGAGCACAGCTCAGCAAGTGAAGCGAGGTCCATGGCCTGGTCTGCGTGTTCGACCTCGCCTGCGTTGAGTACGTCATCGAGAACCGGAGCGAGACGGCGCAGTCGCACAAACATGGCGGCGTCTAGTTTCATGTTGGACCTCCTGTGGCCAGACGGCGGAGCACACCCTGAGTCGACCAGCCCCAAAGCGATGTTTCTCCTTCATTTGCCTGGCTCGTTCAATATGCCGGTTGTCGCTGCAACGAATTTCATGATGTCTTTCACCAGGATGCGGGCACACGATGCAGGACCGGCATGGGCCGGCACCGCGCTAGTCCACAAGACCGTGTCCCAATCCTACGCTCTATCAGCTTTCCTGGCGCTAACACGCCGGTTACGGTTCCTGCTGCCTGGCGCGAAGATGTGAACTGGCCTCAGCCAATGCCCTCGCACGCACACTTCTAGTGCAGCCGAGAGCCTGTTTCGGGACCGGGCAGGAGGTAGATTTCCGCCGACAAGCGGCGCGTCTCGTCGCGATGGATGTCGTTCCGCGAGGCCGACTCAGTGGCGGCTTCCTCCGTCGCCAGGTGCATCGTGTTGCGGGTGGCGACCGCCCGGAGCGTCCTGCATTCATGGGCACGCTTGATATCGGACAGCAACCGTACGAGATGTCGCGTCGTGGTTCTCATCTCTTCCTCCTGCCGCAGTGCACAACAGACTTGAGAAACTACTTGAACCTTAGGGTGTGAAGGGCTGCCTCGCAAGCAGATGGACGATTTCACCGCACACGTTCATGAAAATAGCAACAGCACAGCAACACACATGCCCGGACGGGGGCAACCCAGCGGCAGAGGTCACATTTTGGCTTCATCGAGATGTGGCTGACCCATCAGGCAAAGGCGAGCCGGATTCGTCGCCTATCCGAAAACGAACGTGGGTCGGTTCGCCGCAATCCCGCATGAACAAAATAGACTGATGCCGGCGTCGGCCGTGAAAGCCGCTTAAATGTTGCAGCGCACACATGCATAATTGTTAAATCGGGGCGAGAGGGTATACGCTTAAGGACCTTCCCTGCGAGAAGCTCATGGACGTGCCTACTCTCCTGGACTGCAACGGATTGCTGGCGGTATGGCGTCGCCTGACTGCGAGGGCGGAATTTGGTCAGCGGGAACCGTACGAGTTGGACGAGCGCGGTAAGGTGGTGATGAATTCGCTCCCGTCGGCGAGGCGCCAGATAGTGCTCACTGATATTTTCTGTCATGTGACCGAGCAGATTGGCCATCTTGCTGTCATGTCGGTACCCGTCGCCACACCCTCCTTTGGCATCAGGGTCCCGGACGTCGTATGGATGCCATGCGACAAGTGGGAGGGTTTCGACCGCGACGACCCCGTGCCGTTCGTACCCGACCTTTGTGTTGAGGTGCTTCTCGATAGCGACAGAACACAGGACATAGACCGAAGGGTTAAAAGCTATCTGGAAGGCGGTGCCGCCGAAGTCATTGTTGTCGGCCAGCGCGGGCAGGTTGAATTCTGGGGAGCCACTGGCCGGCGACAAGCTTCAATGTTCGGGATAACGCTATCGCTTGACCGCATGTATTTCGAAGAAGGTGATGTGTCCTCCATTTTCAGCGTTCGTTGTTGAGAACGTATCATTCGCATGAGGTCCACACAGGGCGAACGTCACCAGCATTTCAACACGGCGACTCGTTCGCTTGAATACCTAGCGTAACCATCGTTCGACAAAGCCGTAGAGCGGGTGTGAAATTGGCTGCCGGTGGAACCAGCGAACGGGCTGTTCCATTCCAACCTGGCGTGGGCCTTCTTTCCGGCATTCTTTCTTGAACGCTGCTCTGCTGCGGCCTATCTGTAAGCACTCGATGAGTACCGTCACGATTGACGTTGACGCGCGAGAGGCTTGGCTGCTAGCGAACGGGATCGATTTT
>NZ_JBYSWU010000081.1:0-20759 GCF_058781505.1 Paraburkholderia sp. FW306-2-2C-D06C
CTGTCGCCCGCTGCCTACGAGGCGAAACCGACAGTGAAAGAACCTATCTGCCTGTCCGAAATAACTTGACCACTACAACGTTTCAATCACAAAACTTCCATGACTGCGACCGTGCTCTCAATCTGTATTGTGGGAGGGGCCGTACACGCCGCAGAGTTACCGGATGGCACTGTTCTATCGAAAGAGAATTTTGACAAGGTCAAGGGTGATACCTTCGAAGGGCATACCATCGCTAGCCTGATCACGGAGAAGATGGGATGGCAGATTCAGAACACGGGCCTGAAGTTGACGCTCGCTCATTCGCCCGAGCCCTCGCTCGATCCGAAGTACATTGCGGCAACCAAGGAAAACGCGGCCAACGTGAAGTTTGATCCGGCGACCCGTGAGGTCACCGGCCATGTAGCCGGTATGCCGTTTCCAACCATATCCGAGTCGGACCCGAACGCAGGCGACAAGGCTTTGTGGAACGTCTATTACGGTTCGGTGTTCGGAAAGGACGTGTACAACAGTGTGTACTTTGTCACCGTCAATTCGTCTGGCTACGAATCTGGTCAGAAATGGCTATTCGAACGGCTTTTCAACAAGGGACGTTTTGGCGAGGAGAAACCCGTGCTGGGGGATGCGGACGTCTTGACCAAGACGATATTTGTAGGTGTCGAACCACAAGACATCAAGGGAACTGGAACCTTCACAATTCGCTATGACGTTCCGGGTCGCGTGGAGGATGAGTGGGCATACATCAAGTCCGCACGTCGTACGCGCCGGTTGTCGGGCAACGCGTGGATGGATCCGATTGGCGGCTTTGACTTGCTTCAGGACGACTTGTATGTCTACAACGCGCGACCGTCCCAGTACAAGCAGAACAAGTTGATCGGGAAGCGCTGGATTCTCGCATCGACCGATTTCAAACTGGCTCGCAATGCGTCCAAAGCGGGCAGCGCAGAGGAGTTTCCGCAGCTCCGCAATGAAGCGCCGTATTGGAACATCGCGGACCGGTACGCGCCGCGGGAGGTGTGGGTTGTCGAAGGCACGCCGCCGTCCGAGCACCCGTATAGCAAGAAGGTGGTGTACGTCGATACCAAGGTGCCGGTGATTTATCAGGGCGAGGTATACGACAAGAAGGGGGAATATTGGCGGCAGATCAATTTCCAGTTCGCCATGGAGAAGGGGCAGTCGACCGGGGACAAATATTTTGTGCCCATGGCAGGCAATTTCATCGACTTCAAGGCGAAGCATGCGACGCTGGAATTCTCGGATCCGGCCATTACCGACAAGAAGGGCGTGACGTACGATCAGTTCTCCGCAGAGGCCTTGGATAGGGCGCAGCACTAAGCGGGAAAGCGCGCGGGCTGACGTCCGCGCACGGTAGTGCTAATGGAGGCAAAGCAACATCGCGGTGATCTGGTGGGACATGCCGTCCTCCAGGCGAAGGAATCTGACATCGTGAACGACGCAGCTGGCAGTTGGCGCCGCAGTAATTGCTGGACGGGACCTTGATGAACTTGACGTCATCGCCGTGTGAGGCGTAGACCTCGGTGTGGCAGGGGAGGTTCAGTTCGATGCGGCCGCGGACGCACCGGCAGTCCTCGCCGCGGATGGCTTCTGAGATATGTTCTGCGCCGGAAGTAGCGTGGCGCTGGCGTTCTGTGGTGCGCTATTTGTGCCCGGCTCGACCGACGGCGCGAGTCCCACGTCTTTCGCGTCGAAGCCGCCACCGAGTGCTTTGATCAGCGCAATCTGCATATCACGACGCCGCATCTTGAGGTTCGTGACCGTTTGCTCGGCGGCAAGCCGGTTCTGGTCGGCTGTCAGCACCTGTAGCTGCGGCGATAACCCCGTCTTGTAGCGGACGACCGCAAGCTCCCACGCCTTGGTCGACGCATCGAGCGCGCGCTGCGCGTCGCCCGCCTGCTGATCGATCGTACGGATCGATGACACCTGGGTCGCGACATCCGACAGCGCGTTGATTAGCGTCTGATTGTAGTTCGCGATGTCCATGTCGAAGTCGGCATAGCGGCCCCTTAATTGCGAACGCAGCGCGCCGGCATCGAAGATCGGCAGGTGGATCGCTGGGCCGAACTGGATCTGTCGGCTTGCCACGTTTAAAAAGCGACCCCAGCCAAATGCGTCGAAACCGAAACCTGCGGCAAGGTTGATGTCCGGGAAGAATTCTGCTTTTGCTTCCTTGATATCGTGCATCGCGGCCTCGACCTGCCAGCGCGCGGCGACAATATCCGGGCGGCGTGACAGAAGATCGGCAGGCAGGTTGTCCGGCAGCGCGACGGCGCCATCCGGACTCATCACCGGCTGCGCGATCTGCAGACCGCGGTCCGGCCCCTTGCCGAGCAGCGCGCCGAGCTGGTAGCGCACCATCCTGATCTGGCCGTCGATGTCCGTCAGGTTGGCCTCGGTCGTCGCGATATTGCCGTTCGCGGTCTCTTTCTCGACATTGGTGTCGAGGCCCGCGACCACTCGGCCGTTGGTGATGGTGACAATCGTCTTGCGGTTCGCGATTTCGCGCTGTGCGATATCGCGCAGCGCATAGAGTTGCGTGAGCTGGTTATAGGTGTGTGCCACCGATGCGGCGAGCGTCACGCGCGCGTGCTGCATCTCAGCTTGTGCGGCTTTCTCCTGCGACAAGGCCTGACCGAGGCGCTCGCGATTCTTGCCCCACAGGTCAAGATCCCATGATGCACTCGCGAGCACGTTGTTCTCGCTGTACCATGCACCGCCATAGGGCGGCGGGAACAGTGCATTTGACGAGTAAAGCTCGCGGGTCCACGAGTAGCCGGCATCGGCCTTCGGATAGAGCGCTGACTTCGTGCTTTCGATGTATGACGCCGCTTTCGCGATCCGGGCTTGCGCCTGTGCGATCGACGGACTGCCTTCCAGCGCCTCGGCGATCAGCGTCGGCAGTTGAGGATCGCCGAACTGCTTCGCCCAGTCGAGCGACGGCCATAGGCCGCCCTCGCCAGGCAGGCTCTGCGTCGACTCGTACTGTGCCGCCGTCGACATCTGCTTGTCGCTCTTGATACCGATATAGTTCGCACAACCGGCGAAGGAGAGTCCTGTCGCCGCAGCGATTGCAACTGATCGCGATAGCGGCCGAAGCAACGGTGAAATCACGCTCGTCATTGTGCGGTCCTGTGTGCGGAGGAGAGACTGATCGATGGATCGTTCGGGCTCTGTATAAAGAACAGCAATGTCCTACCGAAAGATGCGCTGCAGTGCCGATACGATTGCAGCAATGGCGGCGACCCACGAAACGAGCCAGAAATATTCGAGACCTGCCATCAGGCTTGCTTGACGACTGATCTCCTGCGCGTAGTAAGCCACGGCCATCTTCGCGGACACCGAACTTTCATGGGTCAGGGCGAAAAGACTGCTCAGGTGCTGCAACGTCGCCGTGAACACGGGGTCTCCGTTCTGCAGTCTCACGTTGAGATTGCCGTAGTGAACCGTGCTGCGCCATTGGGAGAAGATCGTGGCGAGCGCAATGCCCATTGCGCTCGAGACCTGAGCCGCCATGTTCTTCACCTGTTGGGCATGTGCAAACAGGACCTCTTCGTGTCCGACGTCCTGGAAGGTTTGCATTGCCGTTGTCGCCATTACGAGCATCGTGAAGCACCCATTGAAGGCAAGCGCCGGCAGGACGTGCGTCCGCATCTCGGCTGTCGGGGGCAGTGAGGATAGCTGCCAGCCAAACGCTGCGAGGGCGAGGAAGCCGAGAACAAAGAATTTCTTTGGCGCGGGGTATCGGGCAACAACCTGGGCCATCACCAGCCAGGTAATGAGCGATGCCGTCAGGCCTAGCGACTGGTATTGACCAATCGTTTGCCATGAATAGCCCAAACCGGTCTGCAGAAAGGACGGCAGAATGGTGTTGTTCGCCCCGACGATCACATAGCAGAAGCAGAACAGCATCACGCCATAGCCATAGCGCGGTGCGAGCAGTTCGCGCATCTTCAGGAGCGGGCGTTCGTCGCTGTGCTCTACCGAAAAGTAAGTGTAGACGGAGAGTGCGGCTATCAACGCGAAAGCAATGAGTAGAAACGGACTCGTGTAAAAATCGTAGTACGACCGCTGTAAGCTATAGAGCAACACGAACGATCCAACGCTCAGGAGAAGCACACGGCCGGCCGTAGTGCGCGTTCGGGTTTCCTCGGGGGCCGGTAATGCGGGTAGGACAGAAAACGCCAGAGCGCCGGCCAGGATGGAGACGGCGATCAGCACCCAGAAGATGGCCTGCCACGTATCGTAGGTTACTGCGAGCGACGAAACGAGCGGCGCAGCGGCCATTCCGGCAGCGAGTCCGACGGCAAATACTTTGATACCGACAAATCGACCGGGACCGGGCGGAATCAGGTTGACCATCACGCGTGCGCTCGTCATAAACGACGCCCCACCCAAGGCCATAACGACGCGTCCCACGGCAAACGACTCGGCCTGCCTGCTGGAACTGCACACCAAAGCACCAACGACATATATCGCGATCGACCCAGCGACATAGTTGCGCCATCCAACACGCTCTACGAGCCAGCGTTGGATCGAGATGACCACGACCGCCACGCATGCGTACAGGGACGCGATGAAGCTGTATTCCTCAGGACTGGCCGAGATTTCATTTCGTATCGGCGTGGTGGCGAACGCGAGCATCCCCGTCTGTAGAAAATCGAGCCCGCACAGCAGGCAGACGGTACATAGCAGCGCCGCGTGCTTTCGGTACATAACTACGACCCTAGCGCGAGCTATAGGTGGCCGCGGTCTGGAGGCCTATCCCATCGTTTTGCCGGATGATGGTCTCCACGGCGGTGCTCGCATCCTTGAGTTCCGCGTCGAATACCTTGGTCACGTACGCGGACGACGGAGAAACGTTGTGCCGGACGGTGGGGCCGTTGCGGTCATGCGTATCGACGATCACATGCATCGAAAGACCCACCTGTAGCGGATGGCTTTCGATTTCGCGCGGATCCAGCGCGATTCTCACCGGAACACGCTGAGTCACCTTGATCCAGTTTCCAGTCGCGTTTTGAGCTGGGAGCAGCGCGAAGGCGCTTCCGGTACCGGCGTCCATACCGACGATCCTGCCGTGATAGTCCACGTCGCCGCCATAGGCGTCAGCGTTGAGCGTGACGGGTTGTCCTATGCGCAAGTCTTTGAGTTGCGATTCCTTGAAATTGGCAGTGACCCATAGCGCGTCGAGCGGCACGACCGACATCAGCGCCACGCCGGGGTTGATCCTTTCGCCAACCTGAACACTTCGCTTTGTGACTGTTCCTGCCACCGGGGAGGGAATCTTCGTCCGTTCGCGGGCGATATATGCATCACGCAGGTTCGCGGCGGCGGCCAGTACCTCCGGGTTGGTGCTCAATGTCGTTCCGTCGACCGTTGCCTGCCCTTGCGCGAGCGCCTGCCGCGCGGCATCCAAAGCGGCCTTAGCGGTTTTTAGCGCGTCTTCGGCGTGATTGATTTCCTCACGCGAGACAGCGCCTGCAGGCGACGCTTCCATGCGACGTGCAAGATCGGCCTTTGCCTTGGTCATGTCGCTGCGGCGTTGGTCGAGCTCCGCTTGCAGTTGCACTGCATTGTGGTATTGCGCTCGCGCGACGCGCGTCGCTTTGGCGAGCGCCGCAGTTGCTCGTTCGTACTGGACTTCCTGGTCCACGGGATTCAGTTTGACGAGCGCCGAACCTGCTGCAACGTGGTCGGTATCGTCTGCCAGGATTGCCGTGACGGTGCCGGTGATCTGCGAAGTAACCTGCACCGCATTGCCGTCCACATAAGCATCCTCGGTACGTTCTGTATCCAGTTGCAGGAAGTATCGCGCCCCCATCACCACAGCCATAACGAGGATGACGCAGGCGACGATGATATTGCGCCTGCTGTCGCCATTCGGCGGCTTTATGGAGGGTGGGGCGGTATTCATGACGATGGCTCAAACCGATGCGTTCGCTTTAGGAAGTCCCTTTCGGAGACTTTTGGCTGGCGGAGATGTTGCCGGTCTGGTTCAGAGAACCGCATTTTCTAACTGTCCGAGTCCCTCGATCCACACGCGAATGACGTCCCCTCGTTTCAGGAATGTGCCGCTTTCCATACCGACTCCAGCTGGCGTTCCGGTAAGAATGATGTCGCCCGGATAGAGCACAAGGCGTCGGCTCAGATAGGCGATCTGCTCTGCGACGGTATAGAGATGATTGCGCGTGTTGGAGTCCTGCTTCAGTTCGTCATTGACCCACAACTTGATGTCTAGCGCTTCCGGAGACTCGACAAACGCGGCGGGTGTCAGGAAGGGGCCTAGCGGGCAGGAACCGGCGAAGCACTTGTGCCCAATCCAGTCGAACCGGAAAGGCGAGGTCGGATCCACCTCTTGCCGGACCAGGTGGTCGCGCGCCGAAATGTCATTCGCGCAACTGTAACCGGCCACGTAGTCGAGCGCTTCGTCGACGGACACATTCGAGGCAGTTCGACCCATGACCACGGCCAGCTCTGCCTCCCAATCAAGCTTCGTGGTGTTGGCGGGGAACGGAATCGCCGAGCCATGGCCCGTTAGCGTCGCGCGCGGCGCCTTGATGAAGTGCCATGGCGGAATGCCATCACTGCGTGGATCCAGCGAGAGATTCATGTTGAAGGCACGGCTCATGGCTTCTACATGATCCCGGTAGTTGGCGCCGGCGCCGTATATCGCGCCCGCTCGTTGGAGGGGAGCCTGGATTTGCACGTTCCCTGCATCATCGGACAAGGCGTCGAATTTCGAGGTGTCGCCTGCCAGCGCTTGCGCGATCGTCAACAAGGTCGCATGCGAGTGGGCCCAGTCTTCTAACAGGTCGTCAACGGTGATATTGGGCTTCAGGTCGCAACCAAGTCGACTTGCCACGTCGCGCAGGTCATAAAGGTTGTCGCGAGTGAGCACACCAGGACGGACGTCGCCGCCATCGGATACGTATGAGAAAAGTTGGTACTTCATTCAACGTCCTTGTGTGTGGACACGGAGGGGATGAGCGACGTGTGTTGCCGCCTGAAGTGAACGTGCGGCCGCGCTATTCACAGCGCGTGTGAGAATGGGTCGGCAATGTGGATGCTCACCGCGACGCTTCCTGCCAGCGAATGCATGTCCTGACTTCGACCTTGAATACGCCTTCGCGGTTGAACGGAGCGGATCAGAGGATTTCTTGAATTGTTGCGTGCGGATTGGGTTCACGCCAGCACGCTCTATTAATAGGTTCGAATAAACGAGATTTATGCATTATTCGGAATCCGGCTGTCTGGCGGGGTGAGCCCTGCGAAACGCGTCGATCTCTTCACAGTGTTTCTCGATCTCGCGAAGTGTCGGGAAGCGATCCATGTCGACGCCAAAACGCCGTGCATTGAACAATTGCGGCACGAGGCAACAGTCTGCGAGCGTTGGTGTATCGCCGAAGAAAAATTTGTTTCGCGTGCCCCAGTATTTCGCCGAGTGCTCGTGCGAGCCACGCCTCGTCGACGATACGTTTGCGTCGAGCCGGCGAGCGTCAGTCAGTTCGATCTTGCGCGCCGTGCAGCGCAAGAGCACTTAGCCGATCGCCTTCTCCAAAGGGCAGATTCGCCAAGACAAAGTCGAGTTCTGTACGCCTATCGCTTCGGCTGCGCCGCGAAAGCTCACCACCTTGACGACCTCGACGAACAAGGCCGTGTCGCTAAGCAATTTATAACGATTGCTCCATTAATGAATCAATCATTTCCATCTTGCCGGATTTATCCCGAATCCAGTTTGCCGGATCATGTACGACATCGCCACTGAGGAAGAACGGTATGAGCGAGCTTTTCATCGCCGTCCGTATCGGCGGCCATTCCCTGCCGAACCGTTTGGTGAGGTTGCAGGCATAAGAAGCACCGTGTATTAGCGCGTAGAAGTACGCGATCCTGAAGTTATTTCGGAGGGTAAATATATGATTTCGGTCTCTAAAGAATTGAAGGTTAATCCTGACCAACCCGGTCTTACTCCGCTTTCTCGGAGCGACTTGTGGAAGGGCTTGAAAATGAAAGCGGAGAACGCATTGCCATTTGTTCAAGGCATGAGCAAATGCGATGTGGTCGAAAAGACTGATAACGGTCTGATTCGAGACATCGAATTTCAAGGAAAGCCGGCCCGCGAACGCATCACTTTCTATCCCGAAAAGAAGGTCGTGTTTCTGCGGCTATCTGGCGACGCGGATGGCATCATTGTGAATGAGATATTGGGCGCGGATGATGACTTGCGCGTCAGGTTCAGTTTTGCATTTCAGCTGACGGAGGCGGAATCTGGAAGTCCAGAAGAGGAAGTACTTCGCAAAGCCATGGAGACGGCATATGTTGCGGCCGTCGATGCTACGCTGAATGGCATAAGAAGTGCGAAAGCCAGCGGCGCGCTGTAGCCAACTGAGGTCATACAGAGGCGCCTATTTTTTGCGAAGTGCCTCAGGGTCTGTCTACATTTGCTAAAAGTGAATACATCCTGCCTTTTGCGAAAGCGAGGCAGGATGATTCGCTCACTACTGAGCAAAGACGTATGGAACAAGGTTAGAGCGATATGGCTTGGCAAGGAAGGCGGCCGTGATCGTGAGGCTGCCGAAATTGACACCCCGAAGCCCGTCATGAACAAGTTTGGTGCATCGACCTGCACCCGGACCCAGGTCAGGATTCGGTGCAAACCCACAGATTGACCCTAAAAAAATATTTCGGTACCTTGGTTGACAGTATCTGATGTTGCAGATAATGTTGAGTCTGTCGATTAAGGAGCGGAAGATGGACCACTACACGAAGGACAACTTCCTGGCGGCGCAGAGCATTGGTTTCTCGATCAACAAGGCCCGAAACATTCTAGTGGCCGAGATGGACAATGCCTTGAAGGACCTGGAGATCACCACCCAGCAGATGGGCATCCTGCTGTCGATGAGTAGCGGGATCGCCTCCACGCCGTTTGAGTTGTCGAAGTTGCTGGGTATCGATACAGGCCTGATGACCCGTCTGCTCGACAAACTGGAAAACAAGGGCTTGCTCGAGCGCTCGCGCAGTCTGGAAGATCGCCGGGTGGTCAACCTGACGCTGACGAAGAAAGGCAAAGCGGTCGCCGCGCAACTCCCGGAGATCGCACCGGTTGTCTTGAATGCCCGTCTGAAGCGCTTTACCAAGCAAGAATTTAACGAACTGGGCCGCCTGCTTAACAAATTCCTTGAGGACTGAGCGGCATTTTTTTTACCTATATATCAGACAGGTCAGAAAATGAAATCACAGTTAAATGGAGCGGTAACCGGTGGGCGAGTGGTGAAGGCTTGCGTCACCGTGATGTTCGCCGCTGTGTTGTCGGCGTGCGCGAACTACGCAGGCATTACGAGCGACAAGCAAATGACCGGGCCGCAAACGCTCGCTACCCAGCAGAGCATTCCGTCTGACGACGGTCATTGGCCGGCCGCCGATTGGGCCGACCAGTTTGGCGACGCGCAGTTAAAAGCCCTGTTGGCAGAAGCACTGAAAGGCAGTCCGTCGCTCGCTCAGGCGCGTTCCCGTGTCGCGGCTGCCGCCGCGTATACGGAGACGGCAACGTCGAACACGCTGCCGAAAGTCGGCGCTACCTACTCGTTCACGCGCGAGCAGTATTCAGCCAACGCTCTGGTCCCGCCGCCGTATGCCGGCTCGTGGCAGTCGGAAAACAAGGGGCTGCTGTCGGCCTCCTACGACCTCGATCTGTGGGGCAAGAATCGCGAGGCGCTCAAGGCTGCCATGTCGCAGTTGCAGGCGAGCGAGGCGGATGCCGAGGTCGTCAAATTGACGCTCACCTCGGCTATCGCCCGCAACTACAACCAGCTCGCCCGCCTGTACGCGTTGCGCGACATTGCGCAACAGGAAGTCGGGCAGCGCGAGCAGATCGACCGCATTACGGCCGGCCGTATCGCCAACGGGCTGGACACCGAAGTGGAGCGCAAGACCGCGCAGGCAAACCTTGCCAGCAGCCGTTCTGCGTTGGCGTCGCTCGACGGCAGCATCGTCACGACGCGCTATCAACTGGCCGCGCTCCTCGGCGCGGGTCCGGACCGCGGCCTGTCGATCGCCCGGCCTGCGCTCGGCATTGGCGACGAGGTTCGGCTGCCCGATAACGTTCCGGCCGATCTCGTGAGCCGCCGCCCGGATCTGGTCGCGGCACGCTGGCGCGTCGATGCGCTTACGCACGACGTGAAGGAAGCCAAGGCCGAGTTCTACCCCGACATCAACCTGAGCGCCGCTATTGGCCTGGATGCTTTCGGTTTCGGCCGCTTGCTGACCGCCGCCAGCCGCACCGCCAACGCCGGCCCGGCGATCCATCTGCCGATCTTCGACGGCGGCGAACTGCGGGCGCAACTGAAAGGGCGTTACGCCGACTTCGACAATGCGGTGGCCGGTTACAACCAGACGCTTGTCACGGCGCTGTCGGAAGTTGCCACGCAGTTCGCCCAGATCCGTTCGACCGACGCCCAGCTCGGCGATGCAGAAGCCGCCCGGGGCGCCGCGCACAGTGCCGACCAGTTGGCGCTCACGCAATACAAGGCCGGCCTCACGAACCAGCTCACGGTGCTGAACGCCGATACCAATGCGCTCGCCGCCGACGAGGCAGTGGCCAACCTGAAGATGAACCGCCGCGATCAGCAGATCGCGTTGGCTGCGGCACTCGGTGGCGGGTATGTCGACACCGGTACTGCCGCCTCGAGCAGCTCAACTGCAACCTCAAACACAACTGCAATCCAAACCAACCCAGTCGTCGCCGCGCGCTAATGCGACTGTCGCGGCACCTTCATATACTGCCAGGAGTTATTGAAATGAGCGATACGACCACCACCGAGCGCACCACGGCGCAGGTAGAACCAGTCAAGTTGGAGAGTCCCCGTAAGCGCAAGCTGATGCTGGCGCTGCTTGCGGCCGCCGTTGTCGCGTCAGGCGTTGGCTTTGGCGCTTACTATTTCACGGTGGGGCGTTTCTACCAATCCACCGACGACGCGTATGTCAGCGGCAACCTCGTGCAATTGACGCCGCAGGTCAGCGGCACCGTGGTCGCAGTCAATGCGGACGACACGCAGGTCGTCAAGCAGGGCGATCCTGTAGTGATGCTGGACGCGGCCGATGCAAAGATCGCGCTGACGAACGCAGGGGCGACGCTCGGTCAGACGGTTCGGCAGGTCAGCGGCCTGTATGTGAACAACGATTTCTACGCGGCGAACATCGCCCAGCGTGAGGCCGATCTGGTCCGCGCCAACGACGACCTGAAGCGCCGTCAGGCGATTGCCGAAACCGGCGCAGTGTCGGGCGAAGACATCGCCCATGCTCGCGACGCCGTCAGCTCCGCACAAGCCGCGCTCGACGCCGCCCGTCAACAGGCCGAAGCAAATCATGCACTGACAGACCGCACCACCATCGAACAGCATCCAAACGTGCAGGCTGCAGCATCGAAGGTGCGTGATGCCTATCTGAACTATGCGCGCAACACCTTGCCCGCGCCGGTCACTGGTTATGTCGCGCGGCGTTCGGTGCAGGTGGGTCAGCGGGTCGCGCCTGGCTCGCCGCTGATGGCCATCGTGCCGCTCGATGGAGTCTGGGTGGACGCGAACTTCAAGGAAGGCCAGCTCACGCACATGCGAATCGGCCAGCCGGCCACGCTCACGGCGGATGTCTACGGCTCCAGTGTCAAGTATCACGGCACGATAGAGGGCTTCTCCGCCGGCACGGGCGCAGCCTTCGCGGTGCTGCCTGCGCAGAATGCCACCGGCAACTGGATCAAGGTGGTGCAGCGCCTGCCGGTGCGCGTGCGACTCGATCAGCGTGAACTCGATGGGCATCCGTTGCGGATTGGTCTGTCGATGCAGGTCGAGGTGGACACGCATGACGAGTCGGGCACCCAACTCGCCGCTGCCACGAACACGACGTATCGCACCGATGTGTTCGCACAGTACGGTGCGGCTGCCGATGCGGAGATCGCCCAGATCATCGCGCAGAATCTGCCGGCCTCGCGCCTCGCTGCATCAGCCGCGCCGCAAAAGACCGCCGCGCGCCGCGACGCCTCACGCCGTGCCGGCTGAATGTAGGAAAGAACTCAAATTTTTTTATCGAATTGGCTGACTGGTCAGATAGCTGTTGGCGACGCTGACCCTCGCTTCTCATGATGGGTGATGAAATGAATGAATCCACCAATCCCGCTGCACTCGCGCCGCTGACCGGCGGCAAGCTGGCGCTGGCGACGCTCGCGGTGGCGTTGGCCACTTTCATGAACGTGCTGGACTCGTCGATCGCCAATGTCGCGATTCCGACCATCGCCGGCAACCTCGGTGTATCGGTGGACGAGGGCACGTGGGTGATCACGCTTTTCGCCGCCGCTAATGCAATTTCAATTCCGCTTACCGGCTGGCTCACCCAGCGCGTCGGGCAGATCAAGCTGTTTGTCTGGGCGATCCTGCTGTTCGTGCTGTCGTCCTGGTTGTGCGGCGTTGCGCCGAACCTACCGGTGCTGCTCGCCGCGCGGATCATCCAGGGCGCGGTGGCCGGTCCGCTGATTCCGCTGTCGCAGGCGATCCTGCTCGGTTCGTATCCGAAGGAAAAAAGCTCAACCGCGCTCGCGTTATGGGCGATGACGGCCACCGTCGGCCCGATTGCCGGCCCGGCGCTGGGCGGCTGGATCACGGATAGTTACTCATGGTCGTGGATCTTCTACATCAATATCCCGGTGGGCCTGTTCGCCGCCGGCGTGACGTGGGCGATCTACCGCGACCGTGAAACGCCAACGAAGCGTCTGCCGATCGATAAAGTCGGTCTGCTGTCGCTGATCGCCTGGGTCGGCTCGTTGCAGGTGATGCTCGACAAAGGCAAGGACCTCGACTGGTTCAACTCACCGGTAATCGTCGCGTTGACCGTGTTCTCGTTGATCAGTTTCGTGTTCTTTCTGATATGGGAATTAACCGAGAAGAATCCGATCGTCAATTTGAGGCTCTTTGCCGGGCGCAATCTTCTGGGCGGCACGGTGGCGATCTCGGTCGCCTACGCGGTGTTTTTCTCGAACCTGGTATTGTTGCCGCAGTGGATGCAGGGATATCTGAACTACCGCTCAGTGGATGCCGGGCTCGTCACTGCGCCGCTTGGCGTCTTCGCAGTGTTGCTCGCACCGGTAATGGCTAAGATCATGCCGAGGTCTGACGCCCGCGTGTTGGCCACGCTCGCATTTCTGGGTTTCGCGGGAGTGTTCTTCATGCGTTCGCACTATACGACCGGTGTCGATACATTCACGCTCGTGATTCCGACGCTGCTGCAAGGCATCCCCACCGCGCTGTTCTTCGTGCCGCTGACTGCGATCATTCTGTCCGGTCTACCCGGGGACAAAATTCCTGCGGCTGCCGGTTTGTCAAATTTCGCGCGGGTTTTTGCGGGTGCGGTGGGCACGTCATTGTTTAGCACTGGCTGGAACGATCGCACGATCCTGCACCATGCACGCCTCGCCGAGCAGACCAGCGTCAACAACCCGACCTTCATTGGAGGGCTCGACTCGCTGCACAGCGTGCTCGGTGGCGGTACGCAGCAAGCGCTAGCGGCGTTTGAGAACTCGCTTAACGCACAAGCGGCGATGCTTGGTCTCAATGACATTTTCTGGCTGTCGGCCGTGATCTTCATTGCGATTATTCCGTTGATCTGGGTGACGAAACCCGGCAAGGGTGGCGGCGCCGGTGCCGCGGCGGCTGGTGCCCACTGAGCTGGACCTGCCGTCGAATCTTGGGCTCCGCTCACATCTCGCTAGCAGTTTCATGCGCGCACTCCTTTCGACGCCCCCGATTGGGAAACAGATACTTTGGAACGGTACGCCGACAGTCACTGCCGCATTGGAATCGCCGGGTGAGGGCGGTGTACCACCCACCGTGATGCGCGTTTGAATAACGGACCGGACTATTTTGCGAGCTTCGTCAGATGATATCCACGCGATACATTGAAATACAGGCGCTTCTCTTAAACAGCTTCACCAGGTCTTGTCAGGCGTTTCGATTTGTGTCCTGCTCAGTTGCCCTTCTGGCGCTGGCGGGCTGCGCTTCAGCTACCGATGTAACGGCAACGGACAATCCGGACACTTATGAGGTATCTGCGTCTGCGGCAGGCGGAAGTTTGGCGTGGGCACGTGCGCATGACAGGGCGGTTAGCCAGGCGCAGAGCTATTGTGAGCGGCGTGGCATGCAAGCGAGCGTTAAGCTTGAAACGATAGATGGCATTGAAGCGCTGCGGCAGCACAAATCACAAGTCAGGTTCGAATGCCATCCATCGTTCTGACGCAGCTTCTGTTGACCCAATCCATCTAATAGGGGGCCCTTGTTCAAATAGATGGAAGCACTGCTCAATGTTGTATTTACTGCGCCAATAGCCCGTATGTCAGCCATCAATTCGACATCCCTATCTACGGTCGGTAGATTCAGAATGCTCGCCTCGTTGGCGCTTTCGTCAAGGGCGGCCGTTTCAACAAACAAGGAGGAGATGTATGACGAAATATGCGTGGACAGTATCGTTGATACTATGTTGTGTCGAAGCAGTTGTGGCCAGCGCAGCGTACGGCCAGGCGTCCGCAATACCCGCAAGCGGTCCAAAGGTCGTCGAAAATGTCTTGGGTTCGTCTGTTTACGTGCCGCCACGGCACGCCAGGAAGAAAGCGAAGAAACAGCTAGGGGGAAGTGCTGCGTCTGCCGCACGCGACAGTACAGTCCCAGCGTCGCAGTAACTGCCTGCCGTCGCTTTACTGCTTATGCAGCGGTGATGCAGCGAGGTCGGGCCCTCATGTGGTGACGCTAAAGAGCAAGTAGGTGTCGTTACCGAATGAGTAGAAGGGCGCTAAGTGCGCCCTTTTTTTGTGCGGGTCGATCTTGGCGCGATCGAGGACGATGGTCCGCCACAAACGCCATAAATCAGCAATCCAGACCTGGGAGACCCTGCGGTAGGTGGGGCGGTAGCAGTTGAGTTTCCGGGCGGACCGGTGAAAAGAGCCCAGAGTCAAACCCGGAAGATGCCCACAGCCGTATGCAAAAGACTTGCTCGTTCGGCTAACAAAGGTGTGCGGGAAAGTTGTACGTCACAGTGGTCACCATTCCGATCTGGAGTTCAGTGTAAAGCTAAAAAGCCGAGGCAATGCCTCGGCTTCCTGATCAGACCACCTTCACCGACTGATCGGAAAAATTGATCGTCAATGTGAGGCTGCCTTCGCTCAGAGTCCAGGATCGTACCTCGAAGGACCGGAGGCCGCTTTTTACGAATGGGTCCTGTTCTGCAAGTCGACGGGCATCTTCAAATGTCGGAGCACGTACGATGGTCAGTCCGCCGCCCGTGAGGTGACCTCGGGAGTTCTTGAACGGCCCGGAACCAAATAGAAGTCCGCGTTTCTCCAGGCCGATCATGTAGTCGAGGTGATCATTCAGGTGTGGCTCGAGGACCTGCGGATCCTCCACGTCGCTACTCAAGATTGCGAAAAGTGGGAGTCCGAGAAGGCCGGCCACCCGTTCCCTGACATTACTCGCCATGCTTCACCTCAATCAAAGAAGTCTTGAGGGACTTCGGGCCCCCACTGATGGACAGCTTCAGGAGAAGTAAGGTTGGTTCGATGCGGTTGCGGAGCAGACGTCAGCATGTCGCCGTCACAGAAATGCTCGACCCGGAAACCGTCGGGATCACGCCAATAGTCAAAAACCTGGCTGCCGATAACGTGTCGACCGATGCCAAATTGATGTTTCCAGCCCTTCTTGTCCAATGCATAGTGCCCCGTCTGGACCGCATCAAAGTCCTGAACTTCGAACGACGCGTGGTGGATGCCTTTCTTTCCGATTCCAAAGAGCCCGAGGCTGTGGTGGTCGACCGGGGTCTCACCTCGATTCAGGCGACAGAATGCGCCGAAGGGCCGATCGTGAATATCATCGTAAATTTCATCGGATACCAGAATACCGAGCTTTTCCTGATACCAAGGCAAGCTCCTGGTGATATCCGTGACGTTCAGCACGAGATGGCCGAGTCGAAGAATCTCAGACGGTTCGACGCGAAGACGTTGATAGGCATCGATTCGATTCTTTGTAACTCCGTAGTTAATCGTCATCGGGTCGCGAGCCGCCGGGACTGCAGCCGTCGGCGTACCACCGGCCAGTATCTCGATCTCCCAGCCGTCAGGATCGACAAGCCGAATTGATTTGTGACCGCCGGGTGCATCGCTGTCGGCCACAGGCACGCCTTCTCTTTCGCCCAACGCCTTCAGTGCTTCAACGCTTTCGGCACGAAAACCGATACCGACGAACGAGGGTTCGCCCTCTTCGGCGACATAGCAGAAAGGATACGAACCGCGTCCTTTCCAGTAGTGGCGGTTGCCAACGGTACCTGCTTCAAGCAGGCCAAAATCGCGGAGAAATTCCGCAGTTTTTTGCAGCGACGATACGCGGTAGTGCACGTACGCAATGTCTTCAATCATTCCAATCTCCATTTGTACTGTAACGTTCAGTACAGTTACTATAGGGCGTGGTGCTGCTGGGTACAAGCGCGCCGCGCTTAACGTTTACCCAGGTATGACTGGGGAGCCGACGTGAGGCGCCATCGTCGTTTTGCTACCATCCGTCACTTCTTGCCAACCTTGAGTTTGAGAGATACCTGCCATGTCGGACACTGAACCAAGCCGCCGAGCCGAGGCGAAGCGGGCTGCCATTCTCGACGCGGCAGTGACGCTGTTCCTCGAATCGGGCTTCGACGCTGTCACTCTCGATGATGTCGTCGCTCGAGCTGGAGGGTCGAAGGCGACCATCTACAGCTACTTCGGTGCCAAGGACAACCTGTTTCATTCATGCGTCGAACACCTATGCGGGAAGATCCTGCAGTCGGTCTCATTGTTCGACGTTGACGAACTTCCTATGGCAGAAGCACTTCGTCAAATTGGCGTCTCGTTCCTCAACGCCGTCTTAAGCGACGATGCGCTCGCTTTGCATCGGCTGGTGGTCGCAGAAGGAAAGCGTTTTCCAGAAATCGCAAACCGCTTTTATAGCGCCGGACCTGCTCGGGTTTATAGCGATGTCGCGAGAGTTCTCCGGCAACGCGAAGGAGTATCGAGCAAGATCGTCGAGGCGAACGAACTCTCTGTTCTTTTCATCGACATGCTGACTGCGGAGTTCCAGCTACAGATGTTGCTCGGGATTCGTGCCCGACCGTCGAGGAAAGAAATCTCTGGTCGGGTCGATCACGCAGTTCGACTCATGATGGCCGGGGCCGGACTACGTCATAGCTAGGACGGTCGAGCTGAATTCACGGCATGAATCAGGCGCATTTAGACAATTTGTTGGTTAAATAGGTTTTGTTTGTTTAACGTCCCTTTCGAAGCGGCTCTGCTTGCCATCGCATGCACGACGGCTCTCTCTGGAGATGTCGTTGGCGATTGACGATGCAGCCAAAGATCAGCCGCTCTTGACACAAGAGGAGACGACATGAAGCAGACGAAACTTAGGGTGCTGCGCGAACGCAAACAACACGCGGCATGTGAACGTGTTAGCCCGCAAATCAGGACGCAGTGGTTTGCGGGAGCGATGAGCCGAATGCTCGGCGTTGGCCTGCTTGCAAGTGGGCTATGCAGTGCCACGTCAGCCGTGGCGACTGAGGGCGGTGGGACTTCCTATCCGGTTGGCGTCAATACCGTGTTGTCCGGGATGATGCCGCCGCCTGGCCTATATGGCTACGTCTATCTTTCTAACTACGACGCCGCGCACACGCTCGGCAATAACGGCAATGACAAGGCCGGGTTGTCGAATTTCGACCTGCACGTTCAGGCTGCTTCCTTGCGTGTTGACTACGTGTACTCGGGGATAGAAATCCTTGGTGCCGATGTCGAGAGTCGTTTTGCTCTACCGTATATCAAGGGGAGCGTTGAATTCAATGTTGCAACGCCGAAGGGCAGTGTGCATAAGGCTGGCCGTGAGTCGGGCTTTGGCGACCTGACCTTGTCGCCATTTCTGCTTGGATGGCATGGCGCCTACCTGAATCAGATTGCTGGCTTCGACGCCTTTGTCCCAACAGGCGTCTATAACAAGACGAATCTGTTCAATCCTGGACGCAATTACTGGGCCTTTGGTCCGTGGTACGCATTTACCCTGTTTTTAGGCGGGAAATGGGAGGTTAACGGCAAAGCTATTTACATCTTCAACGGTCGGAACCACGATACGGATTACACGTCCGGTCAGGAGATGAACCTCGACTATGACATCGCGTACAACATCACGCCGGCATGGCAGGTCGGCGTGAGCGGATACGCCTACAAGCAGACTACCGATGACAGGCAAGGTGGAAGCACGGTGGCTGTAGATGGCAATAAAGGACAGGCTGTCGCAATCGGGCCGTTCTTCAAATTTCAGCCCGGCAAGACGTGGGGTGTCGTCGTCAAGTGGCAGCATGAAACACTTGTGCGAAACCGTGCTCGCGGCGATCGCATCTGGCTGCAGGCTGCGGCTAAGTTTTAGATAATAGCGAGCCTTTGCGGACCCCAGTCGTGGTTACGTTAAGTGAGGCAAGCGAGTGCGTGTATCCAGGAAGCGGGATTTCTTCCACCAGACAGCATCGTCTCGCCGCGAGGCAGTTCTTCCGTCGCATTAAAGTCGTGATGATGTGTCCGGGAGCGAAACAGGGGTAGCGTGCCCCTTACGAGAGCATGCTCCTCCGGTTTCATGCGCTGCGGCAGTTTGCCCGTCGCAACGCATCGCGACAAAGAGATGGTGATTATCCGAAGCGTTAGACGACCCTATTCTGCAAATCCCCGATACCTTCAATCCAGACGCGAATCGTGTCTCCACGTTTGAGAAACGTACCAGACTCCATGCCAACACCGGCTGGCGTGCCTGTCAGGATGACATCGCCGGGATACAGTTCCACTCGTTCGCTCAAGTAGGCGATCTGTTCCGCCACGCTGTAGAGATGGTTCGACGTGTTTGAATCCTGCTTGAGTTCGTCGTTGACCCAGCACTTGATGTCGAGATCTTCGGGGGTGGCGATAAACTCCGCCGGCGTGAAGAATGGGCCTAAAGGGCATGAGCCGGGAAAGGACTTGTGACCGATCCAGTCGAAACGGAAAGGCGACGACGGATCGACATTCTCCCGACGCAAATTATCGCGGGCGGAGAGGTCATTGGCGCAGGTATACCCGGCGACGTACTGCAACGCGTCATCCACGTCAACAAAGCGGGCCATCCTGCCAATGACGACAGCGAGTTCCGCTTCATAATCGAGCTTCTCGGTGTGAGCCGGGTACGTCACCGCTTGACCGTGAGCGGCGAGGGTGCTTCGCCCGGCCTTCTGGAAATGCCAGGGATTTACACCGGCAGCCTTGGGATCGGTCTCCAGATTCATATTGAAGGCTTTGGACATCGCTTCAACGTGGTCTTTGTAGTTCGCTCCCGCGCCATAGATGATTCCGGGCATCTCGAACGGGGGGAGAAAGCTTATCGTCGCGATATCAAGCGGTTTGATCTGGTCAGCCTTGCCTTGGTACAGATCGTTCGCCAACTGCGTAAGTTTCGGTCCGAAGATACTCCAGCCGGCGATGAGCCGATCAAAGGTCTGGTCGCCCACAACTGCCATGTCGCAGGCGACGGCACAAGACTTCAGGCTGTACAGAGCAGAGCCGAAAGTAATGCCAGTTTGCCGCTCGTATCCATCAAGCGAATATGAGAAAAGTTGATACTTCATCTGGGGTAGTTCCGCGTTGTTTCAGGGAGGATGGGGTATCAGTCGCGCGTTGATTCAGCCTCGATGAGCTTGATGACAGCAGAGATGTCTTCGCCGCCCATACCATCGTCCAAAGCCTTCTCGAAGTAGCGTTTCGCAGTGGAAAAAAGAGGAGTAGCGCATCCAAGGTCGGACGCAAGCTGGCCGGCCATCTCCAGATATTTTTCCAGCGTACTGAATGGACCGGGAGCCGGAGAGAACGTGCGCGAGGCCATCATCGGGCCTCGAATCGCAAACATCGCGGAACTGCCGACGCTTTGCTTGATTATTTCGACCACGCGATGAGGGTTGAATCCGGCACGCGCGCCCATATTGATGGCCTCCGCCGCAGCCAGCGTATGAATGGTCAGTAGGTAATTGGCGATCAGCTTCATATTGACCGCTGATCCGAGTTCACCGATGTGAAAATGAACCGATGAAATCGCGTTCAGAACCGTTTCTACAGATGTAAGAACGTCTTCGTCGCCACCAATGAAGAGCGCGGCCTTTCGCTGCTCAACAATACTGGGGGACCCGCTGACTTCTACCTCAAGCACTTTTGCGCCCGTTTGCAGGATGCGTTCAGCTTGGGCGATCTTGAATTCGCAGCTGTATGTTCCTAGTTCGATGACAGTTTGGCCGGGGGAGAGGGCAGCGAGGACTCCACGCGGCCCGTCCAGAACCTCAAGCTGAGCTTGTTGACCCGGCAGGCACAGCAGCAGTACGTCACATGCTTTGACCACTTCTGCTGGCTCGTCCATTGCGACTCCCCCTCTCGCGACGAACTCGGCCCGGTCTGTTCGTCGGAAGCCGACGACCGAGAATCCGGCTGCCATAAGGTTGGTTGCGATCGGCAGCCCAAGTTGCCCGATTCCGATCATGCCAATACGTGCTGCGCTCACAGATGTCTCCTTTAGATGTTTTTCCTAGTCTTGCTCAAGTCTGTCGAAGAAGCCATACTGATTTTGGCCTCTTTTGAATTTTGAGTGGGTAGGTTTGGCGGGTCAAGGACGGGCGTAAGCCCGGCGTAGCGAATCCTTGAG
>NZ_JBYSWU010000082.1:0-20359 GCF_058781505.1 Paraburkholderia sp. FW306-2-2C-D06C
CGCCCAGCCCGCTTATGAGCGGCTAGAAGCAGCGGAGCGGGGCGGACTCGCATCGATGTCGTTTACGCCGGGTTTCCCTGCGGCGGACTTTGACGAATGCGGGCCTGTAGTGTGGGGCTACGGCGCCGACGCCGAGGCGGTCGAACGTGTGGTCAACGGCTTTTATGACTCGCTGATGCACTCGGAAGCTGACTGGGCCGTGCGTTTTCTCGCGCCCGAGGAGGCGGTCGCCGAAGCGATGCGGCTGTCGGAGGGCGCGAACAGGCCGGTAGTGATCGCCGATACGCAGGACAATCCTGGCGCTGGCGGCGAATCGAACACCACCGGCATGTTGCGTGCACTGCTGGCGCAACGCGCACAGCGCGCCGCCTTTGGCGTGGTGCACGATCCGGAGGCGGCGAGCGCCGCGCATCGCGCAGGTGTCGGCGCTCGCATCGACATCGAACTCGGTGGCGAATCGGGCGCGCCCGGCGGCGCGCGTTTTTTCGGCACCTTCGAAGTGGAACGTTTATCCGAAGGGCACTGTGTGTTCGACGGACCGATGCTCAACGGCATGGTGGTCACGCTGGGCCCGACCGCCTTGCTCAGGATTGACGACGTGCGCGTGGTGGTGAGCAGCGAGCGGCCGCCGCAGATGATGGATCGCAATCTGTACCGGGTAGCCGGCATTGATCCGGAGAAGATGCGCATCCTGGTCAACAAAAGCTCGGTGCACTTCCATGCCGACTTCGATCCGATTGCGAGCGCGACGCTCGTCGCCAAAGCCCCCGGCGCGATGCTGGCCGATCCGGGTGACCTGCCATGGCGGCATCTCGCGCCCGGTATGCGGGTTCGCCCGCTGGGTGAGACGTTCGATGCCTCTGCTGTGCCGCTGTCGCGCACTGCCCGGCAGTAGGCTTTTGCTGCGGGACATGCCGCTTCAGTAACGGACGGGCCGCCGCGCCCGTCCGTCAATCGCGTGATCCCGACTTCTCCCGCTTATGATCCCAGTGTCGCGGATTGCGCGCTGCGCCGGCTCACTGCACGCGGCTCTGTCCTGATCCGGCTGGCCGCGATGACGCCCGCAGCCACGCAGATCGCGATGAAGTACCACCCGTTCGTGTAGTCTTTCCTGCCGAGTGCGTCGACCGTCACCAGCGCGGCGAAGATCTTGGCCGAAAATGCCGCAACGAAATACCCGGCGCCGTTCACGAATCCCATCGCCTTGCCGTACACCTCCGGCGAAAAAATCTCGGCGGGCAAAGCGAGGAACGGCCCCCACGCCATGTTGCCGAAGAAGCCCATGCCGCACAGCGCGACGGCGAGCAGCATCTGGTTGGCGTGCTGGAGCGAGCCGAGCAGGACCACGAACGGCGCAAGCCCGATGAAGCAGACGAGGATCATGATCTTGCGGTTGCCGCGGAACACCTTATCGGACATATACGACGAAATGAAGCTGCCGAGCGCGCCCGCGACGAAGTAAAGCCCGCTCCACCATCCCATTGTCTGCAGCTTGAATCCGAAGGTATCCGAAAGATAGAGCGGAATCCACGTGAGGGCGCCGTATAACGTGATCTGCATGACGATGTCGACGAACACCACTGCGACATAGGTGCGATTCCTGAACAGATCGAAAAAGCTGATCGCACTGCCTTTGAGGATGGTCTGCTGTGCGGTGTCGTACTGGCCCTTCGTCAGCGTGCCGGCGGCGATTTCATCACGGTACGCGTATTCCAGATCGTCTTCGGTGACGTGCCGGTACTGCTCCGGGCGATCGAACACCATCAGCAGGATCATCGCCAACGGAATTACACCGAGCGCGCCGGTGACGAAGAACACCACGCGCCAGCTATGCGCGTGCGCGGCGAACTGTGTCGCCAGCACGCTTGCCCAGGCCGGCGTGAGAATCCACGCCCAAGCCAGCACCGTCTGCGCACGTGCCCGTCCTTCTTTGTTGAACCAGCGCATCAGTATGCGTGCCGACGGGACATATTCGGTGCCGACCAGTACGCCGAACAACGCCATCCGCCAGAGATATTCCTCGCGCGTCTGGATGAGGCCCATATACATGGTCATCACGGACCAGGCCACAACCGAGAAGATCAACACCCGTTTAGCGCCGAAGCGATCGGTCAACAGACCTGAAATGTATTGCGACGGCCCATAGAACAGCAGCATTAGGAAGGCGCCGGTGCCGATGTCGGCGGTGCTCAGTCCTATGTCGTGTGCGATGGCTGGATTGAGCACGCTGCTTTTGACCCGATCCAGGTACTGGATGCTGTACGCGGCGAACAGCACGATCGCGATAACCCAGCGATAGGGGATTCCCTTCCTCATTCCTTGTCTCCTCCAACTGTATGAATAAAAATGATATCTTGCTTGTATATTAGTTGAATGTTGACAGGATACCGTTTGAATATGTACAGTGTCAACCACACTGCAAGGCCATCTGGAGGGCTCGTGGATCACAACAAGGAGGCAGGGGCGGTCGACGCCCGGCCGGTGGAGACAATCGAAGCAGACGTGTTCGTCGCAGGCGGCGGCGCGGCCGGACTGGCTGCCGCGGTCACGGCGGCGCGTCAGGGATGCCGCGTCGTGCTTGCCGAGCGCTACGGCTTTTGCGGCGGCGGCGCCGTCGCGGGTCTGTCCGGCACCGTGTGCGGCCTGTACGAAGCGACTGAAGGAAACGGTCGGCCGGTGCAGGTGGTGCATGGTTTCGTCGACGAATTCATCCGCATGATGCGGGCAAAAAACGGTCTCGGCGCGCCAGTCAAGTACGGCAAAACCTGGACTCTCGTGCATGACCCGCTGGTGTGGCGCGAAGTTGGCGATGCACTGTTGCGTGAAGCGGGCGTCACGGTGATTTACCACGCGACCGTCACTGACGTTCTGCTTGAGGGGACAGCGGTTAGAGGCGCGCAGCTCTATACGAAGCAGGGCAAGGTGCGCGTGTTCGCCCCAGTCACTATCGATGCAAGCGGTGACGCCGATCTCGTCGCCATGGCGGGCTGGCGGACCACCATCGGCGACGACGGCCACGTGCAGAATCCGACGATGATCTTCCGGCTCGGCGGCGTCGACGTTGCGCGCTTTCTGGCGGCCTACGGGCAAGACACGATCATGCCGACCGATGTCAGCGCGAAGATTACCGAGGCCAACGGCAACGGATACCGCTTGCCGCGCGGCAAGATCTGGATGTTCCCGACTACGCGCCCGGGCGAGTTGCTGTGCAACTGCACGCGTGTGACCGGGGCGGACGGCAGGGAACTCAATCCGGTTCTGCATCGCGACTTCACCGATGCCGAATTCGAAGGGCGGGCGCAGGTCCGCGAATACGCGCGCTTCTTTCGCGATTTCCTGACCGGCTGCGATGCAAGCTGGGTCAACGACACCGGCGTCCAGGTGGGCGTACGTCAAACGCGCCAGGTGGCCGGCGCGACGACGCTGCGCAATGCCGACATTCTGGCGGGCGCCAAATTTGCCGATGGCATTGCGCGCTCCCCATGGCCGATCGAGCTGCATTCGGGTAGCCGCCCGCGGGTCGAATGGCTGCTGAACGATTACTACGAAGTGCCGTTCGGCTGTTTCGTGCCGGAGAACGGCGACAACCTGCTGGTCGCGGGACGCTGCCTGTCGGCCGAACACGAAGCGGTGGCTTCAGCGCGCGTGACGGCGCAATGCTTCTCATACGGACACGCAATCGGCCATGCCGCGGCACTCGCGGTCAACGAACATCTCGACGTGCGGCGCATCGCGGGCGAAGACGTCCGCCTGTTGCTCAACCGCGACGGCGCACAACTCAACTGAAGGACACAAGATGGAAGATCGCAAGCTTCGCAGCAATTTCACTCCGGGCACCACGCGTTGGGCGGTGCGGCGCGCGCAATGGCTCGCTATGGGTTTGTCGGAAGAAGACTTCGATAAACCGAAGATCGCCGTCGTCAACTCGTCGAGCAAACTGTCAGTGTGTTATCAGCATCTGGATGGCGTTTCGCAGGTCGTGCAGGATGCGATTCGTGCGGCAGGCGGCGTGCCGCTGGAAATCCGCACGGTGGCGCCGTCCGACTTCGTGACGAGTGCGGGCAAGCAGGGCCGCTATCTGATGCCGACGCGCGATCTGCTCGTCAACGATGTCGAGGTTCAGGTCGAAGGCGCTGAACTCGATGCGATGGTTCTGCTCGCGTCATGCGACAAAACCACGCCGGCGCAATTGATGGCCGCGGGCCGGCTGAACGTACCCAGTCTGATCCTGACCTGCGGTTTCCAGCTCGGCTCGCAATGCGGCGACCATCATGTCGATATCGAAGAGGTCTACAAATCAGTCGGTGCGTTCAAGGCAAAGAAGATCACGCTCGAAAACCTCACCGAGATGACCTGTCACGCGATCAAGGGGCCAGGCGTGTGCGCCGGACTCGCGACCGCGAATTCGATGCACTGCATGGCCGAAGCGCTCGGCATGGCGTTGCCAGGCAACGCGCCGATCCGCGCGGGCAGCGACGAACTGAATGCCTATGCCGCGCGTGCCGGCGAGGCGATCATGAATCTTGTCGCGCAGGATCTACGGCCGCGCCAGATCATGACCGCGGCTGCGTTCCGCAACGCCGTGCGTACGGCGGTGGCGATCGGTGCGTCGGTCAATGTCATGCGGCATCTGCTGGCAACGGCCATCGAATCCGAATGCGACGTCGACATCATCAAGGAGTTCGAGGAAGCTGCATCGCTCGTCGGACAGATCACCAAAGTGCGTCCCAACGGTCCGGACCGGATTGAAGATTTCGCGGCGGCAGGCGGATGCGCCGGCGCGATGCAGCAGTTGCAGAGCGTGCTCGATACCAGCGTGCTGACGGTCAGCGGCCGCACGCTTGCAGCCAATCTGGCGGAGCGTCCCGCACCCGACGAGACCGTCATCGCCCCGCTGTCGCGGCCGTTCCGTGCGGAACCCGGGCTCATTATCGTGCGCGGCAATCTCGCGCCGGATGGCGCGGTCGTCAAGCTTTCCGCCGTGCCCGCGAGTGTGCGCCGCTTCATCGGCCCGGCGGCCGTGTTCGAGGACGAGAACGACGCAATCGGTGCGATCGAAAGGAGTAAAATCGCAGCCGGTTCAGTGGTCGTGCTGCGCATGCTGGGACCGAAAGGCGGCCCCGGCACCGTGTTCGCGGCGAGCTTCATGGCAGCGCTCGTCGGTGCCGGTCTGGGCGAAACGGTTGCGGTGGTGACCGACGGCGAACTGTCTGGGCTGAACAGCGGAATCACGATCGGGCAGGTCATGCCGGAAGCAGCCGAAGGCGGTCCGCTTGCAGTGGTGCGGGACGGCGATACGATCGCGATCGATCTGAATCACAAGACGATTTCACTGGAACTGTCGCCGGAGGAATTGCAGGCACGGCTCGAGGCGTTGCCGCCGTTGGCGCCGACGTCGGAAAAGGGCTGGCTGGCGATGTATCGGCAACTGGTGCAGCCGCTCTCGAAAGGAGCGGTTCTCGGCGAGCGCGGGTAAAGCCTGGCGCGAGCCGGGTCAACGAAAGGAAAGAGAGATTTGACAATGAACGGTCCTGTTCCGTTACCTTCGCCCGATGATGTGGATGAGCAGAGCCTCGCCGACCAGGCCTACGTCCGCATCGAGGAAGGCATTGCCACGATGCAGTTAAAGCCCGGGCAGATCGTGTCGGAGAACGGCTTGTCAAAACTCCTGGGCCTCGGTCGCACGCCGGTGCGCGAGGCCCTGCAGCAGCTTGCGCGCGAAGGGCTCGTCGTCATCATGCCGAAGCTCGGCATCATCGTTGCGGAAATCGATGTTCGCAAGCAGTTGCGGCTGCTGGAAGTGCGGCGTGAAGTCGAACGTCTTCTGGCCGGCGCTGCGGCAAAAAACGCCGACGCGGTCCAGCGCGCCCAATTTGCGGCGCTGGCCGAGCAGATGGAAGCCGCCGGACGCGACAACAACGGCGATCAGTTTCTGTCGCTCGACCGGACTTTCAATCGCCTGCTGCTGGAGGCCGCGAACAATGAATATGCGACGTCAGCCATGAAGTTGATGCAAGGGTTATCGCGTCGCTTCTGGTACGCGCATTACGAGAAGTTCGCCAATCTTCCGGAGGCGGCGCGCCTGCATGCGAGCATCGCGTCGGCGATTTCGACAGGCGATCGTGACGCCGCACGCGACGCGCTCGACCGGCTGATCGATAACGTCGAAACCTTCACCCGCGCGACCCTGGAATCCTGACACGGCCCGCGGCGGCTGATCGTGCAGGCAGGTTGCCGTCACGATTTGCCGCGTGCCGTGACGACGCTGCGCAGTCTAATCCGACGTTTATGCTGCGTATCTCAACGACAAATACACGCACATTTCGACGGGCGATACATTCGGAGTCGGTATTCGATCAAAGTTCTGAGCCAGACGCGTGATCGAATGAGCTACGGCCCGCGCAGGACCTCGTAGGGGCGAGGCCTCTCGCAGGCTTTCAACGGGCGGGTGTCCGAACGACTTCAACTGGCGTTTGGACTACCCTTTCATCCGGTTACCGCATCGCTACGCAGCCGTACCGCTTCGGACCAACCTGTCCGGCGTTCCGCCCATCCCGCTAGCGCTAGCAATCCCTCGTCTTCGTGGGCTGCACCGACGAGTTGCGCTCCGAGCGGCAGACCGGCCGGTCCAAAACTCACCGGTACGGTAACGGCCGGCATGCCCAGAAACGTCCAGGCGGCACAAAACGAAGCGTCGCCCGTATGTTCAAGACCGCGGGGCGCCTCGCCGCTCGCCGGTGCCACGAGCAATGCGTCGAGCGATTCCGTTTGTTTGAGCCATGTCTGAAAGCGGTGCGCCATGGAAGTCTGCAATACCTTGGCCTTCGCGTATTCCTGAGCGGGTATCTTGCGGCCGGTCGCCACGAGTGCTTGCATCTCAGGGCTCACGAGGTCCGGCGCGCGATCGACGAGATCGCCGTGAACAATCGCTGATTCCACGGCCATCAGTGTCAGGGCATGATCTGCCGCATTGAAGAGTTCGTCGGCAAGGCGAACCTCCACGATCTGTGCGCCGTCAAGGGACAGACGGGCGGCCAGCGAATCGAGCGCCGCTTGCTGCGCGGGATCAATCGCTCCGCCGACCTGTTTTGACAGTACGCCGATGCGGCGACCACGGGACATTCTCACCGACGGGCAAACGTATGCGTCATGCGGATCCGCATCGTCGGCGCCTCTCAGAACGTTGAAGACATGGGCTGCGTCTGCAACGCTGCGGGTGAACATGCCGAGGTGATCCAGTGAACCCGCGAGCTGTAATACGCCAGTCCGCGCAATCGCGCCGTAAGTCGCTTTAAACCCGACAGCGCCGCAGTATGCGGCGGGTCGAATCACCGACCCCTGCGTCTGTGTGCCCAGTGCAAGAGGAATGACGCCAGCGCCGACCGCGGCAGCCGATCCGCTCGAGGATCCTCCAGGCGTGTGTTCCGCATTCCAGGGATTCATGGTCGGGCCGGTGCGGCGCCATGCAAACTCGGTCGTTACCGTCTTACCGATAATGGATGCGCCTGCTGCGCGCAGACGGGCGACGACCCACGCATCCCTTTCCGGCCGGCGGCCCTTGTACGCCGGGGAGTTGAACTCCGTCGGCATGTCGGCGGTGTCGATAATGTCCTTCACGGCGACCGCCACGCCAGCCAGTGGTGCAATCGGCCCAGCGAGGTTGACGGGCGTCATGGCCGGCAAATAGCAGAATGCACGTAAGCGGGCTTGCGATTCGACGGCGGTGTTGAACGCGTCCGTGATGCATTGCTCGACGGTGCGCTCTCCTGAGCGAATGGTTTCGCGAATCTGGAGGACTGAATTCATATCACCCACGCTTCGATATTATTTCGCTGCGAGTGCAGGCTGGATAAAAGTGCGCACCACAAACGCGTCGTACTTCGGTTGCGTCTTGAGATTGCCCAACGCAATCTGCGTATCCATGGCAGCCGCGAGCGCCTTCGGCGTGATGTCGACGCTCTTCGGGTACACGTGTTCGGCCAGCATGCGCTTGACCGCCGCGTCGACAACAGATGCGTCGAGCGTAGGGAACTCCCGTCGCGCAATGCCGAGGGTACCGGCGGGATTCGTTTGCATGTAGACGAGCGCCTTCTGAAGACCCTTCACGAGTCGCGCTGCCTGATCTGGGTCGACATTCCGCTTGGCCGAAATGGTGGAAAAGGCATATTCGCCGTAAAGCTGCGGGAACCCGAGGACGACCTTCATCCCCTTCGCGACGGCCTGATCGAGGCCCGGTTCGTACATCACCGCGATCTTGGACTGCCCGGCGACCAGAGGGCCGATTTCAGAGCCGACGGGCACCTGGATAAGCTTGATGTCGTTCTGGGAAATGCCATTTTCCTTCAATAGCTTGAAGAACAGCGAGGTGCTGGTGGTGGGCATCTGTCCGGTCACGACGACCTGATTCTTCACGTCCGTGATGTTCGTGAACTTTACGTCCGGCGCCGTGGCGATCCATACGGCAGAGCCGTTCACCACATTCGCGATGATGTCGACGTCAGCGCCTTTTTCGGCCGCCACCGCGGTCCATTCCGGGCCATGCAGGGAAAACTGGGCACTGCCCGACAGCACCGCTGACAGCGCGGCGCTCGGACTGCCCGTCGTCAGCTTCGATACTTCGAGACCTTCTTCCTTGAAGAAACCGCCGTCGATGGCGACATAGAGGGGCAGGTAGAGCATCGACTGAAAGGCTTGTGACACCGTCACCTTCGCGTCGCTTGCAAGGGCCGGCGCCGACGTTGACATGGTTGCCAGGCCGAAAGTGAAAGCGGTGCTCAGCGCGGCGAGCATTCTGGTTGCGTTCATCGATTTGTTCCGGTGAGTGAATAGGGAAGGAGCGGCTAGACCTTGAGCGTCGAAGTATTCGATGCCTGCCGCCACGGCAGGAGTTTTCGCTCGACGAGGTCGATCAGGAAGTACAGAACGAAGCCGATTGCCATCAGGACGAACAGGCCGGCCCACACGGTGTTCAGGTCGTAGAGGCTGGAGGCAGTGAATATCATGTGACCCAGGCCCTTTTCCGATGAGATGAATTCGCCGACTACGGCGCCCACCAGCCCGAATCCGACATTGATGCGAAACGTCGAAATGACATAGGGCAGGGTGAATGGCACGACGACCTTGGCGAACACATCGTTTTTGTTTGCGCCGAGCGTCACGAGCAGGGCCTGCAGGTCCGGATCGGCGTCTTTCGCCGCCTCATACGCGGCGATCAGCGCGACGATCGCCGTGAGCGAGATAGCCAGCGCGACCTTCGATACGAGTCCTGTGCCGAACCACAGAATCACAATCGGCGCGAAGGCGATTTTGGGGACGCTGTTAATCGCCACGATAAACGGCTCGGTCAGGCGAGCGACGAAAGGGGAATACCAAAGCGCGAGACCGCAGACCGACCCGACCGCGGTGCCGAACACGAATCCTAGGATCGCCTCGAACAGCGTGTACCCGGTATCGACGAAAAGTTGACCGGATGTGCAGGCCCGCGCAAGCGCATCCAGGATCTTCGCAGGCGATCCGACCAGAAAGCTCGACACCCAGCCAAGCCGCGACGCCGCTTCCCAAATCGCGAAGAAAACAATCACGGACGCAAGTTGCAGCAGCGTGCGTCCCCAGCCGCTATCGAGCATCAGTTTGTACGACCGGATCTTCGAAACATCTCGCGTGGAATGATACGAAATGGATGGCATCACGACTTGACCTCCGTCTGGATATCGAGTTCGCCGCACAGCGCGTGGAAGTAACCCGAGAAATTGGGATCGCTGCGTGCCCCGATGGGCGAACGGGCCGCGATATCGATGTCATAGACCGTTTTCACCTGGGAAGGGCGGCCGCCCAATACAACAACACGCTTGGACAACGCAACCGCTTCGTCGATATCGTGCGTCACGAGGACGACGGTCTTGTTGAACGTATCGACTGCCTCCATCAGCACCCCCTCGAGATACAGCCGCGTCTGGTAGTCCAGCGCGGAGAAGGGTTCGTCGAGCAGGATGATGTCGGGGTCGTTGATAAGGGTTCGGATAAGGGCTACCCGCTGCCGCATGCCGCCCGATAGCATTCGCGGGTACGCGTTCTCGAAGCCGGCAAGGCCATATGTGTTGAGATATTCCATCGCCATGTCGTGCGCTTGCGCAGGCGGCATGTTCGAAAGCTCCGGGCCGATCAGCACGTTCTGCAGCACGGTGCGCCATGGCAGCAACAGGTCGCGCTGCATCATGTACCCAACCTTTCCCCGAAGCCCATCGACCCGCTGACCGCGGTAGGTAATTTCACCAGAATCAGGTTGCAGCAAGCCGGCGATGACATTGAATACGGTCGTCTTCCCGCAGCCTGAGGGTCCAATAATGCTGATGAAGTCACGCTCATTGATGTCGAAAGAAAGACCGCCGAGCACTTCAACAGAACCAAGCTTGTTGGAGAACGATTTTCGAATGTTGCGTAGAGAGAGTTGTACCGACATGCAAGATCCTGTAAGTGCAGGCCCGCCCGGATTTGAAACAGTTCCGTACAGGGTGTACATAATTTGTATAACTAATCAAATGTAAAAAAACTACAACACAATGCCTTTGGCTAAGTTTCCGGGCAGGGTTGTCGGATCCTGCGCCGTGCGACAGAGTTGTCAACTACTGAAAAACAGGTGATATGTCAGAAACAGGTCGTCACTATCGTCACGAAAAAATAGTCTGTCAACATAAATTCCGGGGGAAGTTTTCTTGTGCGCTGATCCAAAGCCTGACGTGGGTGCTAGCTTGGGATGGTGAGAATCCGACATTGACGACGCGAGGTGGCACGCCATACAGGCAACGCGAGGGGATTACGTTGCACGAGTGGCCAGAAGCGCCTTATCAATCTATTTGATCGGGCGATGGATTCCACCTGAATGTACAGGCTTGCGCAGGCCGTGATGGCGGCAACTTGTCGCGGATGACGCTTGCCGCTTGCCGCGCTGGCGTACTGTTGGCCGGTGCGGCTGCGCATCGCTCACGCAGGGCGATCCGCTTCGTTCAGCCGGAGCTGTTGCACGAACCACCGTGCGGCCGGTCCCGCCGGCGCATCCTTTCGATAGACTGCATACATCGCGATAGGTGGTGTGCGTGGCTGAAAATTTTCGATCCGCAGCTTCACGAGCGCACCGGATTCCAGATCGGCTTGCACCATTGCCTCCGGCATGTGCCCCCACCCGAAGCCTGCACGCAGGAAAGCGTGCTTGGCCCCGAGATCCGCCAGCCGCCAGACGAGCGGCGAGAACACGCCGAATGATTTGCCATCGGTCAGCGACGTGCGGTCAGTCAGCACCAGTTGAACGTGTTCGCTGAGTTCCCGTAGCCGGATCACGCGGCGGTGCGATGCAAGCGCGTGGGTGGGCGCGGTCACGGTGACCATCGGCACATCGAGCAGCTTCTCCGCGTCGAGCGCGTCGGGTATTGCGGGCATGGAACCGCTGATGCCAAGCCGGCAGACTTTATCCAGCACCGGCTGCAACACGGCGCCGAGCGCTTCCACGTAAAGCCGCAACGGTGTGTGAGGAAACACTTCACGAAACGCGCCGACCGCAGCAGTTAGCGACGCCATCGGGTACATCACATCCACCACAACCGAAAGTTCCGGCTCGAGCCCTTCGGCGATCGTGCGCGCCTTAGCCTTGAAGCCGTCCATGCTGTCGACCACCAGACGCGCTTGCGCGAGCAGCGCTGTGCCTTGCTCGGTCAGTTGCGGATAGCGGCCGGTGCGGTCGAACAATTGCACATCGATCTGGCCTTCGAGATTGGCGAGCGTCTGGCTCACCACCGACTGCGCGCGACGCAGCTTGCGCCCGGCGGCGGAAAAGCTGCCTTCGTCGGCGGCGGCGATGAAAGTGCGCAACTGATCCATGGATACGCCATCAAGCATCTATCTACTCCGGCGATGGATTAAATCGAAAAATACAGGCTACCACGATATAACGGGTGCGTCTAATCTTCGTCCATCGCATCGCTCAACGGAGATTCACATGACTCAGCAATCAACCCGCGAACGTCCGGAAACGGCCACCGGCATGCCCTTCGATGGGCAGCGCGGCCTCATTGCGCGCACCAGCGGCCGCCGGCACGGCCCGGTCACGCGGGTGGTCAGTCCGTCCGATATTGGTCAACTGATCAAGCCGTTCGTCTTCATCGATTACTTCGATTTCACGCCGGACGGCGCAGCATTGTTCCCGATGCATCCGCACTCGGGCATCGCCACGATCACTGTGCTGCTTTCCGGTGAGCTTCGCTATGAAGACACCACGGGCGCATCGGGTGTGCTGGCCGCCGGTGGCATCGAGTGGATGAGAGCAGGTAACGGCATCTGGCACGACGCGAGCCCCGCAGGCCGCGACCGTTTTCGCGGATATCAGATCTGGGTTGCGCTGCCGCGTGCGCTCGAAAATGGCGCGCCGCAAAGCGAATATTTGCCGCCGGAGGCCGTGTCGAAGCAGGGTCTCGCGCGGCTCGTGATTGGCGAATGGAATGGCGCGCGCAGTTCAGTTCCTGCGCCACCGGGGATGAACCTTCTGCATGTCCGTCTGCGTTCGGGAGAGCGCTGGCGTTATCAACCACCTGCGACACACGCCGTCGTCTGGACGCATGTCAACGAAGGCACGCTTGCGGTGGCCGGCGCTGAGCTGACTAACGAGCTGGCTGTGTTCGACGCCAGCGGTCACGCGCTCGACTTCGTTGCACGAGGTGACACCGACTTTGTCGTTGGTTCGGCGGTTCCGCATCCGCATGACCTCGCACTTGGCTACTACTCGGTGCACACGTCGGACGAAGCCCTTCAGAAAGGCGAGGCCGAGATCGCCCGCATTGGCGCGCAATTGCGCTCGGCAGGCCGCATCCGGTAGCGGGATGGGGATGTCCGTCTCTCAGCAGGATCCGTTTTTTGCTGTCGTATCACGCGCTTTGCCGTTGCTCTATTTGATTCATCAATCTTCCATCACTTACTGGAGTTTTCTCATGATCTCGACCTCGAATCGTCTCGATTCCTTTCTGCCGTTCACCGGGCGCGTGCTGCTCGCGCTGATCTTTCTGGTTAGCGGATTCGGCAAGCTCGCGGCGCCTGGCGCAACGATCGGCTATATCGCATCGGTCGGCTTGCCGGCGCCGATTCTCGGGTACCTCGCTTCGCTCGCGCTTGAACTCGCCGGCGGCACGCTGCTCGTGATCGGATACCGGACGCGGCTGACGGCGGCCGCGCTCGCAGCGTTCTCGATCGTTTCCGCGCTGATCTTTCATCACGCGCTCGGCGACCAGAACCAGATGTTCCATTTTCTCAAGAATGTGGCAATGGCCGGTGGGCTGATTCAGGTCGTCGCGTATGGCGCAGGCGCATTTAGCATTGACGGCCGCAGCCGCAAGTCTGTCGCTCGCATGGCCGTGTCGCAGTAGTTTCAACGCCTTTGTTCCTTCATCTCTTCAACGACTGGGAAATGCCATGTCCACCGCGTCCGAACTGTTGAAACAGCACTTTGCTTCACTGGTTGACGATCACGTCCGCTGGCGCTCGCTGATCGCCGACGATATCGTGTGGGAGTTGCCGTATGCGCCGGGTCTCGGGCATCCGGCGAGCCTCATCGGACGCGCTGAGGTCATTAACCACGTGTCGTGGTTCATCGGCGCGGTATCGAATTTCCGTTTTTTCGATCTCTCGATCATGCCCGGCGCGAACGCGGATGATGCGGTCGCCCAGGTGAAGGCGAGCGCCACGATCAAGCCGACCGGTCGTGTCTATGAGCAGGAATACGTGGTGTTCCTGCAGGCTCGCGATGGAAAGATCGCGCATCTGCGCGAGTACTTCGACCCGATCAAGGCGGCAATCGCACTCGATGCGCCGATCGCCGAAATCCACGTCGGATTGTGATTCCAGCCTGAACAGTTCCCGCGCCATGTGGTGTCAGGCACAGCATGCCTGAGCGTGGCGTGATTCACACCTCATGGAGATTTTGATGAAAGCAATCCGTGTTGCCGCTTACGGTAGTCCTGAAACGCTTCAGCTAGCCGACGTGGCTGACCCGCATCCCGGCGACGATGAGGTTCTCGTCGATGTATCAGGTACGTCAGTCAATCCGGTTGACTGGAAAATCGTCAACGGCATGATGAAGGCATTTATTCCGCTGCCGTTGCCGTTCACGCCAGGTGTGGACGCATCCGGAACCGTTGTCGCGCGAGGCAAGCATGTCACGAACCTTGCTGTGGGCGACGAAGTATTCGGCTTCATTGGCATCGTCGGCGGATATGCCTCCCGTGTGGTCGCAACAGCGGACCGTTTCGCGCTCAGACCGCGGAATCTGAGCGCGCTCGAAGCGGGTGGCGTGCCTGCCGTTGCGCTGACTGCGTGGCAGGCGTTTCATGAGCACGCCAATCTCAAGGCAGGGCAACGGGTACTGATTCATGGCGCAGCGGGTGGCGTCGGCAGCGTTGCTGTGCAACTCGCGCGGATCGCGGGCGCAGAAGTGATCGGTACGTCTTCGGCACGCAATGTGGATTACGTCGAGAGTCTCGGCGCGACCAGGGTGCTGGATTATCGCAACGAAGAATTTGGACGGGCCGTATCGGATGTCGATGTCGTGCTCGATCTGATCGGTGGTGAGACCCAGGTGCGCTCGTGGGCCGTGCTTAAACGGGGAGGGGTGCTTGTCTCGACGGTCAGTGCTCCTGACGCGAAGCGCGCGCGGGAAGTCGGTGCGACGGGCAAGAACTTTGCCGCTCGCGCGGATGGTGCCCAACTGGCGGAAATTGCCGCGCTGTATGAATCAGGAGCGCTACGTCTGGAAACCGATTCAGTGTATCCGCTTTCACATGCCGGTGAGGCGATGATGAAAAGCATGACCGGGCACGTGCGCGGCAAGGTGCTGATCGATACGACGCGCTAAGGTCGGCGCGAATTGTGCGCCGCGCGAGCATGGAGGCTGCGATGCGCCGCGGCAATCTGCGACGCGCAAAAGGGTCTGTTTAGTGGCGTTTCCTGTCTTGCGCGTGGTAAACGGGGGTTTGAAAAAACGCAGTTCGACGACGAGGGGTGTCGTAACGGGGCAGGGATGTCCACGCGCGCTCCGCGACGTAGAAGGCTTTCGACGTGACAACGGCGATGCCGGGAGGATTGTCAGTTGTCGCGCTGAAAAAAGCGCGGCTGAGGCTGACCCGGAATCAGGGTTGTTCTGAAATGAAAATTTCCGGCTTCGGCTCGGGAGCCGGTAGTCGCTCGCCGCCAGTCCGGCGCAAGTTAGCGCGCCTAATCCGCTTCCTGGATTGCGGACATTCAGAAACGGCGACGAGATGCTAGGTCCGAATGACCGTACACCTAAAAGCTGCCGATGAGCTCGCATCTAGTCGAGCGTCCGGAGTAGGTTGCGGATTCAACCGGTCGATGCAACGGATTGATGAAATCGCTCAGCCGGTGTATCGACCGGTTGAATCCGCAGTGGTTGCTGGCCAATCGTCGTGCTTCAAACGCGGGCTTGCTGAATTGACCGATTGCCGCCTCGCAGTTGCTGATGAATGTGCGGACAGTGAGCGAGCGCTTATCGCGATCAAAGAGTCGCCCAAGGGCCGAAAAGAATGTGATTTGCAGCGCATGCGCGATTAGGTTCCATGACAACGCGTTCCGCTGCAGCGCCTGAAACAATGCTGGGTCGTCCGTGGCCAGGTTGTTGATGTTTTTCCAGGCGTAGAAGCTGGAGGCCGCTACGTTAACTTCGCCGAGGTATTCCTTGAGCAGTTCTTCAATCGCGCTCATGGGTCAGGCCAAACCGCGCAGGTTGGCGCCGGTCACCCGAAGGCCCTGCCGATCGAAATTCTTGGAATCGGCGAGCGCAGCGCGCACGGCGTCGAGGATGCTGCCGCGAAACTTATTGAAGGTCTTCAGATAGACGGCGTCGTCTTCGGTGCCAGTGTGCCGGCCGAGATCTCTGATTGCCTCGCGGGTGAGGAATACCGTCACGTCCTTGCCTTGCCATTCGATCGTGAACGGCAATCCGTCCCACTTGGTTATCGTCGTCGTTCGGCGGACCAGGTTCGGGCGGTTCGCGATCATTGGCACTCCCGTGCCGCCGTCCACGGTGCCGGGCAAGAATTCGATGTCAGCGTTCTCCAGGGCGCGGCGGACCGCGGCGGCTGTGCCGCTGTCGGCAGCGCGCTTCTGGCTTTCGAGATCGCGGAGCGACGTCAGCGCCACGTCGGCCGCCTTAGCGAGTTCATCCTGCGACCAGTCGAGCAGCGCCCGGCCGGCGCGGAACTGCGCTGGGATGACCATCATCTTCTGCATGTTTCCGCGGGATGCGTTGGGACATGCCGCTAGCGTATAGTCTAAATACGCCTATCGCGAGACAGTCCCGAAACGCCAACCAGACCATCTTCGCGAACCCGCCGAACGGTTGCGGTATTCATGGTAGGGCACGTGGCCGGGCGACACGGGTTGTGGGGATGCCTTCCGGATTGAGCACCCCAACGGATGGGACGCGAGCACCTTAGCCCGTCGCGGCGTGTGTCAGCGTAGTTGTCGTCTGACGCTCATCCTGCCGTGACATGGACGCCACTGGACTTTTTGTACGCCGCTATGGCTGAGGTGTGCCGGGCGCGTTATGCCTTGCGGCTGAACCTGGTCGAACGGCAGCTTTGCGGCGTCGTGTTGGGGGTCCGTCATTGTCCGAAACGGGAAGTCCCTTGCTGCATCAAGTGGCTGTGGCATGTTATCTACCTCCGGTCCGCGAAGTCGCAACTTTACTTTTTCTGCCACACAAGATTGAAGTTTAGTTCGCAAACTCGCAAAGTAAAGCGTGGGGCATCGACCGAGATCGGCCTCGGAATATCAAGGTTCGCGCGCCTTGAGGGTGTTTCAAAATTACTTCGTTTGACGTTTCCGCCCACCTAGCTTCCGTGTTTGAGAAGGTCCACGATTGCGTCCGCAACGACAACTTGCGGACGCAATCCATGACTCAGGATGACCGGATCTTTTTGCCCTTGCGGGTGACACGCGTTGGTGCCGGCGGCAAGCGCAGCTTCGACCCGGTGGACAAGCGGCGGCTGATCGAGGCCTGCCTGCAACCGGGCGCATCGCTGTCTGGCCTGGCTCTGAAGGCTGGAGTGAATGCCAACCAGTTACGCAAATGGGTTCGGCTGCACGAACGGTCAAATACCCCCGTGAGAGACGGCACGGCTATCGGGGCGTCGGCCTTCGTACCGGTGGTCGCAATCGATGGCCCAGCGCCCCCCGGCGGTCGGTCAAATTCCTCCTGGTCCCCCTGACGACCCGTCGGCTGAGCAACTAAAGCTGCCGGGAGAGGTGTTGCAGGACGTCTATCTTCGTCTCCTTCGAACAAGAAGGAGTTCAGGGAGTGAACGTCTTGAAGCCGCACCTGCAAAGCACCGTACTCACGTTACTTGAGCGTAACAAGAGCCAGCGCCAGATCCAGCGGTTCACGGGCATCGACCGTAAGACGATCCATCGCTATCAGGCGATCTTCGAGGCAGAGAAGTCTCCCCTTGCATTGGCCGTCAAGAGGATGATCGTCCTTTTTCAGGTGACATCAAGCACGTCCGGATCTTCGTGTAGCACGCGGTCCATTAGCGGGTGGAAGCTGAGCCACATGCCATAGTCGGAACCAACCTGGTTTGATGTATGTAACGCGATCGCCTCAGGCAACAATTTAGCGCCACCAGCCGCTTCGGCCCACAGTTGGGTCTGCGCAGCATGTTCCATGGAAATGAAGCGGCAAGTGGCAGATTCGATTGTCTGGCCCACGGTCAAGAAGCCATGATTTTGGAGGATTAAGGCACGGTGATCGCCGAGCGCACTGGCGATCCGGTCACCCTCGTCGTCGTCAAGCACAACACCCCCAAATGTGGAATAAAGACTATGTTTCTGATAGAAGGCAGCTGAATCCTGTGTGATTGGATCCAGCAGTCGGCCCATTGTTGACCACGTACGTCCAAACGGCGCGTGCGCGTGTGCGGCGGCCATGACATCTGGCCGTGCGCGATGCAGCGCCGCATGTATGGCGAACGCCGCCTCGTTCAGGTACCCTTTCCCCCTAAGACGCTCTCCCGACGCGCTGATAAGCAGCAAATCGGAGACGCGAATATGCCTAAAAGACACGCCAAGCGGATTGACCCAGAAATGCTCTGGATCGGCAGGATCTCGCACAGTCACGTGTCCAGCGAGACCGACGTCGAACCCGAATAAGCCAAAGATTCGCAATGCGATAGCGAGGCGTTGCCGTCGATAGACTCGTTCGTCGTCAACGGATGCAAACGGCGGCGGGAGTTCACCGTTGGGAAGCGGAGGGAACCGATAGCGTTGCGCCGCTGCATAAATGGACGGCTCCCACTGCGCAGGGATTTCTTCAGTAACGTAAGACGAAACGGCAGTAGGTTGACGTGTCACGTTGAGGTACTCCAGTTGTCGGGAGAAACGAAAACAGGGCCGAGGGGGCGCAGTCGCACGCCGTCGCGTAGCTTCTTAAACGGGTACCGGGCTGGATCGGTCATGTTGCCGCCAGGGCTCGCGACGACCAGGATCTCTTCGCTGATTGACTGAAAATCCGCTCGGAAATGTACGGCGCTCTTTAAGACGAGGATTTTCTGCGAGGATGGCTCGACTCCGAGGTGTCTGAATGGCGCTTGGTCGTGCGCCTGCATGCGGCGGCTCGTTACTGCGACGCTAACGCCGTCAATTCTTAACAAAGCCATTGAGCCAAGGTCAACCTCGCGATCACCACAAAATGGCCCCGTCGTGCGAAAGCGCCCACTGCCGAGACGAACGACTTGAAACGACGCGCGGTATGGATGCACTCCTTCGTCACCGGCGCGTCCTCCGAGTGCGATATCAATTTGCGATCCTTCACCTGCACGATGCGCTGCCGCAGCAGCTAGCGGATCGCAAAGATAGCCAATGATCGCATCGCTTGCTCGCAGACGGACCAACGCTTCCAGAACGCCCGTGGTATCACCGGAGCCGCCTGCTCCCGGATTGTCTTGAGTGTCAGCCAGGATGATCGGTTTGACGGCGTCCGATGCGCGGGCTATGGCATGGCTGACAGCTTCGTCGACACTCCATATCGGTACAGGGAACTGCGGTTCGCATCGACGGACAAAGTCGGCGAGTGCTCGCACGCGTTGATCGGCCTCTGCTTGCGTAGCGGCATATCCAACGATGACCGGGCCGCATTCTGCCAGATCCGACGCGGGGAATCCGGCGGCATACGACAAGCTAAAGACGTCGCCCTGCGCACATACCGAATGTCCAACGATCGATGCGGACGGTTCGATCAACGTGCATTGATCATTGATCGGCAAAAGAAACGGCATGTGCTGTATGGCGCGACCATTCGGGCGACCACGCTCTAGCAGCATTGCGAGACTTTTAGCCGCACGCTGTCCCGTCGCAAAACGATCTACATGCGGGTAAGTCTGGTAGATCAGTATGCTATCGGCGCATGCCGCCATTTGGCGCGTGATGTTCGCGTGATAATCGAGGCTGATGACAATCGGCACGCTTTCGCCAACCGCCGCGCGAGCGCGCCGCAGCAGTTCGCCCTCTGCATCTTCGAAGGTTTCCGTGACGGCGGCACCATGTAGGTCGAGATACAAGGCGTCAATAGGGAGCGCCTCGGAGAGCCTGCCGATCAATTCGCAGGCAATACGCTCGAACGCTTCATCTCGTATCAGCGCGCCAGCATTCCCGTCAGCATGCAGCAGCGGAACGACGTGGTAATCGTCGCCCAGTCCGTTCAAGAAACCGGATATGGCGAAACTGCGCCCCTGGAACTCAGTCGGAATTTCAGCTCCGCGAGTAATGGGCGGATGTGCGGCCCGTTCGGCAAAATACGCATAGTCGGTGCTGCCAGAAACGAAGCAGTTTGTTTCGTGCAGAAATCCACCTACGGCTATTTTTTTCAATTGCTAGCCCCTGGAATTGTCAATCTGCTCGTAGTCGCAGGTGCGCCCCGACGGTCCAATAGCAACAGCGGGCAGCGGTGCTGCCCACAAAGCAGCACCAGGGGAATTGAGAGACGGGGGCGCTGCTTTGTAGGCAGCGCTTCTCGCCAAGGTTGCTGTCGCGAGGTATTTATTGGCTGATCACGATTCGGTACCCAAGCAACGCCGGAGCGCGCTAATGAAGATTCACGATCCACTTTCTGCCGTTTATAGGAAGATAGACCTGCGGATCCTTCCGCTGATGATTGCCTGCTACGCACTCGCTGTTCTAGACCGGACTAACATCAGCTTCGCGAAACTTCAGATGGCGTAGCACACCAGCAAATTTTCGGCTCTTTTGAAAACGGAGTGGGTAACGGGGCTCATCGGGCATGCTCATTAAAGCGTGAGAAGTCGAGTTTTCCAGC